>CALKDI010000206.1 GCA_938084065.1 uncultured Alphaproteobacteria bacterium | reverse complement strand
TGGGCACGAAACGCCGGTGCTGGCTCTCCCGGTAGAGGTAGTGGCATGCCGAATATCCCGCTTGGCTCAGTGTGGCGCAAGTTGTGGGCCGGTCTAGGATATTGTCAGACGTTTGGAAAGTGGCGCGCACTGTTTAGCGTGGCTGCTTGTCTCTCGTTCGGCGGATGGTCGACCAGTGGTCTGACTGCGGACCTACAGGCTGCCGAAGCTGAATTGATCCGGGCATCCGGATTTGCGCCGGATGAGTTTGGCTATTTGGTTTTGGACCCGGCTACTGGAGAGACGCTGCGCAGCCACCAACCGAACACAGTCTTCATTCCGGCATCGATGATCAAAATTGGCACGGCGCTGGCTGCCCTCGAGGTCTTGGGGCCGGAGCATCGGTTCCGAACGAGCGCAATGGCAAAGCCTGTTGCTGGCGGCTTGCATCTGCATCTGTCCGGCGGCGGCGATCCCGTGTTGGTGCAAGAGAATTTGGACGCGTTAGCCGATGCGTTGGTGGTTCCGGTCGCGGGCCGCCCTGTGGTTCGCTTTACCTTTGACGACACGCGGCTGCCGTTCGTCACGCAGATCGACCCTAGCGACGACGGGATCAAGCCCTACAACCCGCCAATCTCGGCATTGTCGGTGAATTTCAATCGACAATGGCTGCGCTGGAGCCGAGATGAGACCAGCCGGGCCATGGTGGTGAGGCTGCTTCCTGGATTGGGCGATGCGTTGGCGGGGCTAGCGCCAAAGCGTACCGATGATGGTCGGTCGATCCGCAGCCTGGGCCAGTCGCCTATGGTCTATTTGCTGGATCCACTCGTGCCCAGCGCCGGCCAGCGGCGGATCGCGGTGCGCCAACCGGCGTTGCGAACAGCGGCGATGTTGCGGGCGTATGCGGCCCGTGCTGGTCTGGCCTTGCCGGAGCCGACTGTGCAAGCGGTGGAGCCGGCAGGCGCAGAGCCGGTTGCCGCTCATGAAAGCCGGGCAATGCTGGAGATTGCCGTTGATTTGCTGGAGTATTCCAACAATCTTTCAGCCGAATTGATTGGGCTTGCCACGGCACAGAAATTGAAGCCCGGGGTCAGCTCGTTGGCATCGGGCGCGGCGGTCGTCCGTGGATGGTTGGGTAAGACGATCCCTGATGTAACGCGGCTGGGGTGGCAGTCGGCGAACCAGTCCGGGCTCGCCGGTCAAACGCGGGTCACGCCAGCGGCGCTGCTGGCCCTGCTTCGGTTCGCTGATGCGCGCCGCTATGGTGCAGGTCAGGCGCCTTTCACGGTGTTGCTGCGTGAGACAGAGTTCGCAAGCCAGGGGGCTGGCGGCAGATTGTACGCGAAAAGCGGCACGATGTTCTATGCCCGTGGCCAGGCTGGGCAGTTGTTGACGGCGAGTGGCAGGCCTTTGCTGTTCGTGCTGATGCACACCGACTTTGCATCCCGCGCAGGTTATGAGGGGAATGCGGCGCGGTACAAGGCCCCGGTCCAAATCAGAGCCAACCGCTGGCTGCGCCGGGCGCGGGTGGCGGAGCAGGCGATCCTGGAATACTGGGCAAAAACGCTTTGAAGCGATTGCAAGGCCCCTGGGGTCTTCCCCAACGGGCCGCGTTACCGCAAGATGCCGGCCAACAATACCAATACCGATTGTCGAGGAGATCGCTTTAGCGATGGCAAAAGTCTTTGAAGGGGTGCGAGTCATTGACTTCACCCAGGTGATCGCTGGACCCTACGCCAGCTATCAGTTGGCGCTGCAAGGCGCAGATGTGATCAAGCTGGAGCACCCGAAAGGCGGTGATCAGGGTCGGGTGATGATGGCCGGCGGGCCGGATTATCTGGAGGCGGGCCAGTCATCGCTGTTCATGGCGTTCAACAGCAACAAACGCTCGCTGGGGCTAGACCTGCGCAATCCTGATGCCCGTGATATCCTACGCCGGCTGATCGAAAGCGCCGACGTGGTGGTTGAGAACTTCAAGGCTGGCTCGATGAAGCGGTTGGGCTTGGACTACGCAACGGTCAAGGAGTGGAACCCGAACATCGTCTATTGCTCGATCTCCGGCTTTGGCGCGACGGGGCCCTTGGCCGGAAAAGCGGCCTATGATCCGGTGATCCAGGCCCATTCCGGCATGATGACGCTGACCGGCTATCAGGGTGTCACTGGCCCGACCAAGGTTGGATTTTGGGTGACGGATGTCGCGGCGGGCATTCACGCTGCCTATGCCATCTCCTCCGCCCTGTTCGCGCGCGAGCGCACAGGGGAAGGACGTTATATCGACCTTTCTATGCTGGATGCCGCCATTGGCTTTATCTCGCCGATGGTGTTGCACTACCTGAATTGCGAGGTGGAGCCGCAATTGATGGGCAATGGCTCCCCAGCCGCGGCCGGTGTGCCATCGATCTATCCGACTGCCACCAACCAGATGCAGGTGGCGACGGCAACGCAAGCACAATTCGAGAGCATGGCCGGGGTACTAAACCGCCCGGATTTGGTGGCGGACCCTCGGTTCAAGGACCGCATCGCGCGGGCGGAAAATGGCCCGGCGCTCTATGAAGAACTCTGCAAGACCTACATCACGGCCCCTGCCAAGGAGTGGGAGAAACAGCTGGAAGCGGTGGGCGTACCCGCCGGTGTCGTCAACACCGTGCCAGAGATGTTGCAGAACGAGCAGGTGCTGCACCGCAATGTCGTCCAACAGGTGCCGCCGCCGAACGGGCTCGGCAAACCGATGTCCATGGTCAACGCGTCGTTCCACTTGAACGAAGGCTCGCCCAGCGTCGAGACGCCGCCGCCGGGGATAGGCCAGCACACGGACGAAATCTTGGGCGAAATTGGATTGTCAGCTAATGACATCACAAAATTGCGCACAGATGGCGTGATTGGCTGACAACACGCGTCACGTCCCCCACATTGGGGCAGAACGCAAACCGAATTGAAGCAGGAAACCCTCATGGCCGCCAAAAAACTCGCTGCCGCCGATATCGGCATGCCAAAACACCAGGCGACACCGGCGGAGGGTGGGGTGTTCGCACTGTCCAGTCATGCCAGGGCTAAGGAAGCGCTGGATTTTGGCTTGTCCACCGCAACATCTGGGTTCAACGTTTTTGTGGTTGGCGCAGATCGCAGTGGTCGCATGACCGAGACCATGGCGTACCTTCAGAAGGAGATGATGGGAAAGCCGGCGTCCCCGGATTGGCTGTACCTCAACAATTTCCGTCGATCGCATCGGCCCCGCCCCGTTAGTGTTGCGAGTGGTAGCGGTCGGCGCTTCCGCGATGCGGTGCAGGCGCTGGTTCCGGGTATCCGGGCGGCATTGCAGCGAGCTTTTGAGGATGAAGGGCATCTGGCTGCGTTGCAGGCACCAGCTCAGCGGCTCCAGGAGGAGGTAAATCGGCGGATTGCAGCGGTTCAGACCGAGGCGGAGGCTGCTGGCCTTTCCATTGTGCAGACGAAGAGCGGCCCCGGGGTAGCGCCGGCGCAGGGTGAGGATGGTAAGCCGAAAACGCTATCGCCCGACGAGATGGCCAACCTGCAGGCCAATGCCCAAGCCATAGCCGCAAAGCTTTCCGAGGTAACACGCTGGGCAACGCTGGAGAATCAGACCCTGGCCGAGCACGGGCAAACCATATCCAAGCAAATCGCGGACGAGGCGATCCAGCCGCTGATCGGCAAGGTTATCGCAGATTTTACCAACCAGACTGGATTGCGCCGGTGGCTGGAGGAGATGCGTGTCGATATCCTCGATAACATTCAGCGCTTTTCCAATCAGCAGCCCGAGGGCGCACCGCTATTGGAGCCGCCGGAGCGGCGCTATGCAGTAAACTTGTTCGTTGATCATGGCGATAATGCTCACCCGCAGGTGGTGTTGGAGGCGAACCCCACATACGAAAACCTGTTCGGGCGGTTCGAGTATCGCCAGGAAGGCATGCGGCTGGAGACCGATTTCTCCATGCTGCAGGCGGGCGCACTCCATCGCGCGAACGGTGGTGTGCTGGTGTTGCGGGCTGATGCTTTGGCCGCACAGCCGATGAGCTGGATCTTCCTCAAAGGTGCGTTGCGCGATCGCGAAATCCAATTGGAGAATTTGCGGCAGCAGACTGGCGTCCCGATTGCCGGTGCGCCGCACCCGAAGCCCATTGTCTTGAACTTAAAGGTGGTTTTGGTGGGTGCGCCGCAATGGTTCTACACCTATTTCGCTGGCGATCCGGACTTTCAGACCTATTTTCGCATCAAAGCCGATATCGATCCAGACATGCAGGCGACACCAGAGAATTTGGCAGTCATGGCCGGTCTGATGCAAAAGCTGGCCAAACGCTATGGCGCAACCGATATAGAGCCGGGCGCGATTACTGAACTGCTGGGCCAGGCCAGCCGCATTGCTGGGGATGCCAGCCGGATTACCTCTCGGTTCGAATTGCTGGAGGATGTGGTGGCGGAAGCGCGGGTTGCGTCAGCCTCCAGCGCCACTTTGACGGCGCAATGCATTGAGCGTGCCATAGCCCAACGCCGCATTCGCAACGCGCGCATCGAAGACCAGATGCACGAACGGATCTCCGACGGGACAATTCTGATTGAGACCGCCGGTGCCGTGGTCGGGCAGGTGAATGGGCTGACCGTCAGCGATATGGGCGATCATGCGTTCGGCGCGCCATCCCGGGTAACGGCCAGGGCGTCCGCCGGGCGAGAGGGCATCGTCAATATCGAGCGGTTTGTCTCTATGGGCGGGCCGATCCAGCAGAAGGGCGCAATGATCCTGCAGGGGTTCCTCTCCGGCATGTTCGCCCGCCGCATCCCAATGTCGTTCACGTGCTCCATCACCTTCGAGCAAAATTACGGCGGCGTCGAAGGCGATAGCGCCAGTCTGGCGGAGGCCGTAGCCGTGATCTCTGACCTATCAGGGCTGCCGGTGCGCCAGGATATCGCCATCACTGGCTCAATGAACCAGCACGGCGAGGCGCAGATCGTCGGCGGCGTGTTGAACAAGGTCGAGGGCTTCTACCGTGCGTGTCTGGATAAGCCCGAGGGTTTGACGGGAACACAGGGCGCGATCGTGCCGGCAACGAACGCCCGGACCATTGTTGTGAGTGACGAGTTGACCGCTGACGTCGCTGCCGGACGGTTCCATCTGTGGACGGTGAGCCATATCGAGGAAGCATTGGAACTGCTGCTCGGGGCGCCCGCTGGCGAGTTGACGGCGGAAGGCGTGTATCCGCCAGACAGTATCTTTGGCCGGGTGGTTGCCCGATTGGTGGAATTCAACGAGGCAATCGCAAACACGGTTCGCAATTCCGAGGTGCGGTAGTTCTTGCGGAGTTACTTAGTTGTTAACTTAACTTTATAATATACACATAGATGCAACGGTACTCTGAGTGCCGTTGCATCCCAATTGTTCAAAAATCAATGAGTTATGGTTTTGGCACGAGGTATGCATACCTCTTTCAGGGAAGGCGCGCAAAAGCCGTAGGCAAAAGCGTGAAGCCTGACGAGGAGGAAAAGCCAACGACACATGTATTCCGTGGCGCAATTGCAGCTTTAGGTCTCAGTCTTTTGGCAATGCCAGCGATGGCAGACCCGCCGGTTGATGGTGGGCCACGCAATGATCCAATCCCGCAGGTATTTTGCTTCCGCATTACCGATGTGGAGCAGGTGATTGGGTTCGATGACCGGTTTAATTTTGAGTTTGAAGTGTTGAACTGGACGGCCACTCCAGCTGCAGGTTTGGCGTTGATGCGAACGGTTGGTGCGACGACCACAGAAGGTGTGGCCCCCTTTATCGCTGCTGCTAGCGTTGATCCTGATGGCCGTGGCGGTCCACCTGGTGGGGCCGACATAGGTTCTGGCGTTGCAGACGCTCCAGAGATGCAATCCGGCCGAGGCAATCATGCGTTTGACAATGACTGGACTGTTGCCGGGTCATCCGCGACAGCGGTGTCGTGGAGTGGCGGTACGGCCATTCCGAACCGCGATCTGATTGGTGCATCAGCGCCAGGCGGGATTTTGCCAAGTGATCTGGTGCCAATCGCTGGCGGCTTGACTGATGATACGGGCGATACCGCGGTCGATGGTGGGGCCGGTACTAGCTCCGCCGCGTTCGGCGCTGAAGTATTAGGATCTGGCAATGTGTTGGACGGCTTTGTCCTGACCATCGATGATTTCGATGTGGGAGAGCGCGTGGCATTCAACTGGTTCCTATTGGACGATACATTGCCGATTGGCACCGCGGCTGGCGGTAACGCCTTTGGTTTCGGTACGATTGGCCTGATGCGTGGCCCTGGCGATATGGGGCCGATGTTTGTCGGCAATAGCGGATTTGGCGGCGGTCAGGTCGATTTCTTCGGCAATGTGGGCGCAGCGCTGCAGCACTGACGCGGCTCGAAGCTTCTGTGCCGTCAGTCACCAAGCCCGCTTATCGCGCAAAGCTATGGGAGATGATCGGGGCGCTGCGAATCGAGCTTGGTCATGGTAGCGCCGGTGAGGCGTTGCAACAGTCGTTGGCGGCGAACCCTAAAGGTCTGGGCGCCTACCTTACGCTCGCGACATGGCACAAGCGGCGCGGCGAACCAGACAAAGCCGAGCAGGTTCTGAACCAAACGGTTGCTGTTATACCAGAGGCCATTGAAGCATGGCAGGCATTGGCCGAGATTGCGACGGATAAAGGCGATCCAGCCGTTGCAATGCGGTATCGGCAGAACCTATTGGCAGTTGCGCCCGCGGACGCGGGATTTATCGGCATGCAACCGTCTCGGAACCTGTATCGCAATAGCGTCTATCGCGCGGCGGCTCTGGCTCTGGCCGAGGATGCTTGGAACCGGCGGCAGGATCGCACGCTTGCGCTGAAGTGGCTGGCGCAGGCTGATCAGTTTGGGCCGCCGGATGCTCACGGAAAGGCTTTGGCAGAGTCCCTCGGAGCCAAGTGATCACCTGTTCAATAATCGCTGTCCGGCTGTTATGGTATAGCGTTCAGGGTCGTCTAACTGCCCTTAACTTTGCCAATCTGTTCAGGCGAATACCCCAATAGCTCGGCCAACACGGTGTCTGTATCCTCGCCCAGCAACGGCACGCGGCCTGGCTTGCGGACAGGAGTTTCGGAGAGGCGGAAGGGGCTTGCCACGACGTCTTGGGCCTTTCCGTCATGGGTAACAGACTGGATCATGTCTCTGCCGCGCGCCTCTGGTGACGCTACAGCTTCTTTCGGCGTTCGTACGGCGCCAGCTGGCACACCCGCGGCGCGGAGGGCCGTGACCCAGTCTTCCCGAGGCCGGGCTCGCAGCGCGTTGACCACCTCGGCCTCCAGCACAACGCGGTTGGCGAGACGGTCAGCAATTGAGCCGTATCGTGGGTCACTCGCTAGGTCAGGCCGGTCTAATGCTTCACAGAAGCGGGCGTATTGGCGGTCGTTGCCAACCACAATCATGATCCGGCCATCCTGGCATTCGTATGTGCCCATGGGCACCAACACGGCAGACCCATTGCCAAAGCGCTCCATATCCTGGTCGAGCATCAGCGGATACATGGCGGCGTAGCCACCGGCGGCCAACATCGAATCAAACAGCGAGACGTCAACATGTTGCCCCTCACCTGTCCGATGCCGGGCTTGAAGCGCCCCCATCAACGCCATGCCAGCGTGCAGGCTTGTGAACGTGTCTGCAACGGAGCCGCCAGCCTTCTGCGGCTCAACTTCCTCCGGCCCGGTCAGGTGCATCAGGCCGGTTTCCGCTTGTGCAATTGGATCATAGCCTGCGACCAGTCGGAAAGGCGAAGAATGGCCGTAGCCGGAGATCGAGCAGTAAATCAGGCGCGGATTCTCTGCCCGCAGGCTGTCGTAGTCGAGCCTGTATTTGGCCATGACGCCGGGCCGGAAATTTTCGACCAACACATCGGCTTTGGCGGCAAGTGCACGAATGGCGTCTCGCCCAGCCTCGCTGGCCAGGTCGATGGTGACGCTCTTTTTGTTGCGGTTCAGCCCATAGAAGAACGGCGCATCGCCAGTCCGGCCCGGCGGGTTGTAGTGGCGAAAATCGTCGCCGCCGCGCGGATCCTCGATCTTGATGATCTCGGCACCAAGGTCGCCCAGCATCTGGGTCAGGTAGGGACCAGCAATAACGCGGGTGAAGTCGAGCACCAATAGGTCGTCAAGCGGTGCGATTGGGGTAGACATTGGCGGCGTTTCCTCGTTCGGCATTCAGTCTTTGCCAGGGAGTGTAGCCACCATTTCGTCCGCTGTTAGTCCCTAATTCGCGATCAGGCTGCGACCACCGCGCCGGCAGTCACCGATTCCTCGATCTCCTCGGCAGAATAGCCTGCCTCCGCCATGACCTCACGGGTGTGTTCGCCGACCTGTGGCGCCTGGCGTTGCAGGCCCAGATCGTGCTCACCCATTTCGATGGGGAGGCGGGGCAGCTTGGTCCAGGTGCCGTCCTGCAACTGGATTGGGAGCAGTCCACCGCCGGCAGCGGCCAGTTGTGGGTCGTCGAACAGGTCTGCAGTCTTGGCGACTGGCGCAAAGGGGATGCCGATGCGCTCTGCAATTTCGACAATCTGGGCTGTGGAGTAACGCTTCACCACGTCTGCGACTATGGGCAGGATGCGCGGGCGGGCGGCAACGCGGGCCTCGTTCGACTCGAGGCTGGCATCATCCAGCAGGTCGGGCCGTTCGAACTCGGTGCAGAAGCGGCGCCAGTGGTTGTCGCTGGTCAGGCCGATGAATATTTGGTCGCCGTCGGAGGTTTCAAACGGCTCATAGACCGCCCATGCGCCTTCACGGGCTGGCATGGGAGGGACTTCCCGCTTGGTGATCGCTTCGCCGGCCATGTGCTGAGTCATCAGCCAGGCGGTGCTCTCGAACAGGGCGCTTTTCAGATACTGGCCCTTGCCGGTGCGCTTGCGCTCTTCCAATGCCGCTAGCGCTCCAACGACGGCCATCGTACCGCCCATCATGTCGATAACGCTGGCACCGGCGCGCAAGGGGCGACCGGGCGGGCCGGTCATATAGGCGAGGCCGCCCATGAACTGGACTACTTCGTCCAGCGCCGGTCGATGTTCGTAAGGGCCGGAGAGGAAGCCTTTCAACGCGCCGTAAATCAGGCCCTCGTTCAGGTGTTTGACCTGGTCATAGCCACAGCCCAGTCGCTCCATCGTGCCGGGCCCGTAATTCTCGAACAACATGTCGGTCTGGGCGATCAGCTTGTGTGCGACGGCGCGGCCCGCTTCGCTTTTCAGGTCGAGGCAAATGCCGCGTTTGTTGCGGTTGAAGCTGACGAAAAAGCCGGAGGCGAAGCCCGGCAGGCGGCGGGTTTTATCGCCGACGGGGGCAGGCTCCACCTTGATCACATCTGCGCCAAGATCGGCCAGGATAACGCCGGCGGTCGGGCCCATAATGGTATGGCAGAACTCCAGCACGCGAATGCCGGCCAGAGGGAGGGCAGGGGCGGTCATCGGGGTCGCTTTCGTTGGGTGTTAGCGGCCTGCCAGCTTGGCCAGATGCGGCGCGAATTCGGCAAAAACCTGCTCGTAGACTGGGCGTTTGAAATCGACAATTCGATCAAGAATTTCCGCGGGCTCAGCCCAGCGCCAGCCAGAGAATTCCTGGTGGTGGGTGCGGAGGTCGATATCCGCATCCTGCCCGGTAAATTGCAGTAGGAACCAGCGTTGTTCCTGGCCGCGGTAGCGACCACGCAGCGCCTTGCCGGAGATCACCGGTGGCAGTTCATAGCGATACCAGACCTGACTTTCGACCAGGATATTCGCCTGGGTTACGCCAGTTTCTTCCTGCAATTCCCGCATAACGGCCTGCGTTGGAGACTCGCCATGATCGATGCCGCCTTGTGGCATTTGCCAGCTGTCTTCCGAGCCGATCCTTCTACCCATCCACACCAAGCCCTGGCGATTGGCGAGCGCAATGCCCACGCAGGGGCGGTAGGGGAGGTGGGATTTGTTGGACACTGATCCGTTAGCCGTCAGACTTCTTGGTGAAAATGGCGAGGCCACGCAGCAAGTCTAATGCACGCGACAGTTGATAGTCCACCCTCGGCGCCTGTGTGTCCTCGGCTTTGGCATCATCGGAATCATCAGGTTTGGCATCATCTGCTGAGGTGTCAGCCTTTGGCTCCGCCTTTTCCTCGTCTGCAGCCGGCGTCTTGCCGTTCGGGTTGGCAAGGGCGCCGCGTAGGTCCGATTCCCGGCGGCGGGTGGAAACGTCTATCACTTCGATCTTGGCCGGTTTGACCTCGATATCCGGCGAAATGCCTTCTGCTTGGATAGAGGTGCCGGACGGTGTGTAGTAGCGCGCGGTGGTCAGGCGGATCGCGCCATGGCCGGGAATCGGCTGGATCGTCTGCACAGAGCCCTTGCCGAAAGAGCGGGTTCCCATCACTAGGGCGCGGCTGTGATCCTGCAAGGCGCCAGCAACAATCTCCGAAGCGGAGGCTGAACCGCCATTGATCAAAACAACGACGGGCAGGCCATTGGTCAGATCACCGGAGGTCGCGTTGAAACGTTGAGCGTCGTCTTTATCGCGACCGCGGGTGGAAACAATCTCGCCCCGCTCCAGAAAGGCATTGGAGACGGCGATGGCCTGATCCAGCAATCCGCCGGGATTGTTGCGCAGATCCAGCACCACGCCAGTAAGGCGGCCTTTCGGCGATTCCTTAGTCAGCTTCTTGAATGCTTTGCGCAAACCGCTCTCGGTTTGCTGGCTAAAGCTGGTAATGCGGATATAGCCGATATCCCCTTCCAAGCGAGAGCGGACCGACTGGATCTTGATGATAGCGCGGGTCAGCGTTACCTCGAACGGTGCCTCCTCGCCACGGCGCACGACCAGCTCGATATCGGTGTCGGGCTTGCCCCGCATTTTTTCAACGGCTTCAGCCAAGGTCAGGCCTTGAATAGCCTTGCCATCGATATGGCTGATCAGATCACCTGATTTTAGGCCGGCCCGGAACGCTGGTGTGTCATCGATGGGGGAGACGACTTTAACCAGGCCACCTTCCATGGTGACTTCAATACCAAGCCCGCCAAACTCACCTTTGGTCTGAACCTGCATATCCTGGAAGTTCTTCGGATTGAGATAGCTGGAGTGCGGGTCCAGCGATGTCAGCATGCCCTTGATGGCTGCCTCAATCAGTTCCTCATCCGAGACTTCCTCGACATACTGGGTGCGCACCCGGTCGAACACGTCGCCGAACAGGTTGAGCGCCTTGTACGTCTCGGAGGAATTGCTTTTGGCAAATGCAGGTGGGCTCAGCATTAGGGCGACCGCCAACCCGGCGCCGGCAATGCTCAATTTGTGAATCGTTGCGCGCCGCATGCGGTAATTCTCCCAGCGAGTTCTAACTTCGTCCGACCGTAAACCATTGCAAGGGGTCGACCGGGCGACCGTCCTTGCGGATTTCCACATATAGGGACCCATGCGGTGCAACGCGAGCCATCGGTTCGCCTGCCAATACCCATTGGCCGGTTACCGCATTTACTCGCGCCAAGCCGGCAATCACCGAGTGGAAGCCGCCGCCATGATCCGTTATCAACACTAAGCCATAGTTCTGAAATTCACCAGCGTATCGGACACGGCCATCGGCAGGTGCAAGCACTGGTGCGTTGCGCGCTGTGGTGATGGAGATGCCGTGGGTGAAGGCATCATTGCCTTCGCCAAAGCGCCGCTCGACCTTGCCAGTGGCCGGCAACAGCAAGCCGCCTTGCCGCTTCTCCAGGCCGACGAGGCTGAGGGGAGCGACGGGCTCCGCCGGCAATAATGTGCCAGCTCTTGCTGCAATTGCGGCCCGTCGTTGACGCTCGGCTGCGATGGTTGCTGTGCGAGCTTTGCGGCCATCATCCAAACGTGCCAGCAATTCGCGGATATCCTGGGCGCTTTTGGCTTGTCGGTTGGCGGTTGCCGTTGCCCGTACCAGATCATCTTGACGGGCAGCCAGCACCGCGTTTTTGCGAGTCGCCAGGCGTTCTGCCTCTTGTAGGCGGCGCTCCAGCGCTTCATTGGCTTTCACCAGGGCTGCCTGGCCGGCGGTGACGGCATCGGCCGCCTTGCGAATATTGGCCAGATCCTGTCGCAACAAATCGGCCCGTTGCTGCAAGCGTGGGATCAGCGCGCGCAAAACGAAAGCGCTGCGCAGCCGCTCAGTCGTTCCGGCTTCCTGCATCATTGTGGCGGACGGCGGCACGGCGGCTAGTCGAACCAGCGCAGATAGAGAGCTGCCAATCTGTGTGCGGCGGGCATTCCATTCGGCCAAGTTGTTGGCCTTCTGCTGTTTGAGCCCGGCCAGCCCCTCGGTCTTGCGTACGATATTCGCTTCATGTCGGCGCAAGTCGTCGGCGGCGCTTTGAACGGCGGCCTGTAAAGCTGCAACCTCAGCTTCCAGCAATGACGCAGATTGTGATTGAGAGTCTCGATCTGCTTCAGCTTGTGAAAGCCCGCCCAGGGCATCGCGCAATTGCTGTTCGGCGTTTGCCCGCTCTGGGTCTTGACTATGGCCAAGGCCCGGCACCACCAGCAATGCAGCCAGCACGATCCCACTCCAGTGCTTTCGCAAGCCCATGCTGCTAGTCCCGGTGATAGGGATGGCCAGCAAGGATTTGCTGTGCCCGGTACAATTGCTCCACCAACATCACTCGCGCCAGCATGTGTGGCCAGGTTGCGCGGCCAAAGCGGAGGGTGCGATTGGCGCGGCTGCGGATGCTGTCGTCCAGGCCATCGGCACCACCAATAGCAAAACCGCATGATGGTTCGCCCTGATCACGCCAGTCGGCGAGCAGGTTGGTAAAGGCTTGGCTAGAGATATCGTCACCGCGTTCGTCCATTGCGATCACAGGACCAGATTCGGGCATGGCTTGCAAAAGCAATCCGGCCTCAGCAGCTTTTAATTTGTGCTGTGGAACGGTGCCGCGGGTTTGCACTTCGCGCAACTCCACTGGCAGCGTCGTCATGCGCTTGAGGTAGAGGTCCAGCAGCGCGCGGTTAGGCCCTTGCCGCAGCCGTCCAACGGCGGCGATCACTATGCGCATGCTGCCGCCACTCCCGACTTGAGACTAGGAGATGGCGGTGCCGCTCGCGGCGGGTGGTGTCGCACTCCACATCGATTCGATGTTGTAGAACTCGCGCACTTCTGCGCGGAACAGGTGGACGATAACGTCGCCTGCATCGACCAACACCCAGTCACCCTGGGTCAGGCCTTCAACCTTTGGGGCGTTGGCCACTTCTTTAACGGCACGGCCCAAGTAGTCCGCCAATCCCTGCACCTGGCGGGTGGAGCGACCGGTTGCGACCACCATGTAGTCGGCCAGCGGGCTCTTGCCGGCCAAATCAACGGTGACAACATCCTCAGCCTTGTGTTCGTCAAGCACGCTCAGGATGAGGCTAAGCATTTCGGCTGCCGTTGTTGATTTCATTTTGGGCTTCCTGGCGCGCGGGGCGGAGAGGAAGTCGAGGGGGGCATCCATAGTCGCATGACTGGAAAGCTCTGCGGTTGGGGTTATGGTTTGGGTCCTCCAATGAGGGTCGCTGTGTGCCCAGCCTGGCGCAGCGCAGTTGCTGATGCAGGATGGAGACGGATTGGAAAAAAGCTCCACGAAGGCGGATTAGTCAGGGCCAACTGCCCTGCCGCCTCCAGTGGGATACGGTTGCGCGCATAACGCTGTGCGACTTTGCCGACCATAGCGCGGACAGAATAGGTCGGCCGGCCCCACACTGCAATCGGAACTCTTGCGGCAATTTCTTGCCAGTTCGCCCAGCATGGAAATTGAATCAAGTTATCAGCGCCCATCAACCAGACAAAGCGGGTGGTAGGCAAGTGATTTTGCAGCGCAGTGAGCGTATCGATGGTGTACCGCGTGCCAAGTTGAGACTCCAGATCGCTCGGTGCGATGCGGGGATGACGAGCCATAGCCTTTGCCGATGCAAAGCGTGCGTCGAAAGATGCCATATCCATACTGGATTTCATCGGGTTCTGCGGCGAGACTAGCCACCAGATGGCGTCCAGCTGCAAATACTGCAAAGCTAGGCGCGAGATATGCAAATGTCCCTCATGTGCTGGGTTGAATGAACCGCCCAGCAGCCCAATCCGCCCGCCATTGCGCCGTCCAAGCCCAAGGAGCGCGGGCGGGGTGAAGGTGCCGAAGGTCACGCCATACTCTTACGGCCGCACCTGGCCATGGCCGCGGACCACGTATTTGTAGCTGGTTAGTTGGTCAGCGCCCACCGGGCCCCGGGCATGAAAGCGGTCGGTGGAAATGCCGATCTCCGCACCGAATCCGAACTCGCCCCCATCAGCGTATTGGGTGGAGGCATTGTGCAGCACGATCGCGCTATCAACTTCGGTGAGGAAACGACCAGCGGTCGCCCCGTTGTCGGTGATAATCGCGTCGGTGTGGTGAGAGCCGTATTGGTTGATGTGGGCCATCGCGCCCTCGACACCGTCAACGACCCGGACCGAGATGATTGCGTCCAGATATTCCGTGCGCCAGTCGCTCTCGACCGCCGGTGTGACCCGTGGATCGGCGGCCTGTGTCATCTCATCACCGCGAACGGCACAGCCGGCGTCGATCAGCGCGTCGAGCAGCGGGATCAGGTGGGTGTTGGCTGCCCGACGATCCACCAGAAGAGTTTCCGCAGAGCCGCAAATGCCCGTCCGACGCATCTTGGCGTTGACGGTGATGGCCCGCGCCATGTCCAGGTTAGCAGCGCCGTCGATATAGAGGTGGCAGAGCCCCTCCAGATGGCCAATCACCGGCATGCGGGCTTCGCCAAACACGCGCTCGGTCAGGCTGGCGCCGCCGCGTGGCACGATCACATCGATCAGGCCGCGGGCGCGCAACATGCCGCCAACGGCAGCCCGGTCTTTGGTGGGAATGCGCTGTACCGCTTCGCGCGGCAGGCCGGCGGCGGCAAAGCCATCTTGCAGGCAATCAATCAGCAGGCCAGAGGTCTCGAAACTATCGGACCCGCCGCGCAGCACCGCCGCGTTGCCAGCTTTAACGCAGAGCCCGCCAGCATCCGCCGTCACATTCGGACGGCTCTCATAGATGACACCTATCACGCCCAAAGGCACCCGCACCCGGCTAATGTTCAAGCCATTCGCCGGCGTCCAGTTTTGATCGACTGAGCCGATTGGGTCGGGCCGATCTGCAACGGTATCCAGGCTGTTGGCGATACCTTCGATGCGCTCGGGTGTTAGGCGCAACCGGTCGAGGAATGCCGCGGAAATTCCGTTCTTCTCAGCGCGTGCGCAGTCATCGGCATTGGCGTCTAGCAGGGCATTGGCGACACTACGCACCCGCTCTGCGGCCTCGCGCAGACCCTGGGTTTTGGCTGCTGAACTTGCCTGGCCTAGAGCCAGTGTGGCGGCGCGCGCCTTTGCGCCAATGCCGGCGATGAGCGCGTCGGCCTCTTGCTCTGTCATGGGGGAGGGATCGGTCATGACGCTTCTCGATGAGTATCAGTGTCTGGATTGCCACCGGCGCCAGATGGTACCGACAGCACCAAGTCGTCGCGGTGGATCATTTCGTCCCGGCCACGATAGCCAAGCAGCCCCTCAAACGCATCGCTTTTGTGTCCAGCGATCTGGCGAGCGGCGGCGCTGTCATAAGCCACCAGCCCACGCGCCAGCTCGCGCCTGTCCTGGTCGACGACAATGACCGCATCGCCACGCTCAAAATCATCCTCGACTTGCCGCACGCCAGCGGGCAACAGTGAGCGCCCTTGCGCCAGGGCCTTGGCAGCGCCAGCGTCAATAACCAGACGACCCTTGGGCCGCAAACTGCCGGCAATCCATTGCTTGTATGCGGTGCGTGGTGACGTCGTCGCTTCAAACCACGTGCATCGGGCGCTGCCGTTATAAAGGCCTTGCAATGCGTGCTGGTCCCGTCCGTTGGCAATCAGCATGTGACAGCCGGCGCTCAGCGCGATCCGTGCCGCCGATAGTTTGGTGACCATGCCGCCGGAGCCATCATCGCCAGGTTTGCCGGCCATAGCCTCAACCCGGGCATCGACGCCGCGAATGTGGGGCAGAAACTCTGCCGCCGAATCAAATCTGGGGTCGCCGGTATAGAGGCCGTCAATATCCGACAGCAAGATCAGCATGTCAGCACTGATCATCTGCGCCACTCGAGCGGCCAACCGGTCATTATCGCCGAACCGAATCTCGTCGGTGGCGACGGTGTCATTCTCGTTGATGACCGGGACCGCGCCATAGGCCAGCAGGGTCGACAGCGTGTTGCGCGCATTCAGATAGCGCCGCCGTTCCTCTGTGTCCGACAGCGTCACCAATACCTGGGCAACCGGAATATCGTGTGCGCCGAGTGCCGTCTCATAGGCATGAGCCAGGCGAATTTGGCCGGCTGCAGCGGCGGCCTGGCTTTCATCCAACTTCAGCACACCCTTTGGCAGCCCCAGCGACCGGCGACCCAACGCGATAGCGCCGGAGGAGACAATCACCACCTCCTTGCTATCGGCACGCATCGCAGCCACGTCCGTCGCCAGCGCGTCGAGCCAATCCTGGCGCGGCGTTCCGGCGTCGTGATGCACCAACAGGGCGGAGCCAATCTTGACCACCACCCGTTGCGACTGGCGCAGAGGATGGCTCATGGCTGGAACGGTTCTGGCTCTACTTCGTTCGCACGACGTTCGGCAACGTGCTGCATGAGGGTGTCGCACAGCGGCTCTACCCCCGCACCCGTCACACCGGACATCAGCACAATGTCTGAGGGATTGCAGCCGACCTCTTCGGCCAGATAGTCCAGTTGCAAGGAGATCTCGTCCGCATCCATTGCGTCGGTCTTGTTCAGCACCACCATCTCGATCTTCGATTCAAGATCTGCGCCGTATGCCAGTAACTCTTCGCGCACGGTGCGATAGGCTTGGGCCACGTCCTGGCCCATCGAACCATCGACCAGATGCACCAGCAAATCGCATCGCTCAATATGGCCAAGGAAGCGTGTGCCGAGCCCGGCGCCATCGCTGGCACCCTCAATCAATCCGGGGATATCGGCGAGGATAATGGTGTCGTCACCGCGGCGGACGACACCAAGACCGGGATGCAGGGTGGTGAATGGGTAGGCCGCCACTTTGGGCTGCGCACGACTCGCCGCCGCCAGCAGAGTCGATTTTCCTGCATTGGGCAGGCCGATCAGGCCGACGTCAGCAATCAGCTTCAGCCGAAGCCAGACCCATCGCTCTTCACCCGGCCAGCCGACATCATACCGGCGTGGCCCTTGATTTGTAGAGGTCTTGAAGTGGGTGTTGCCGAATCCGCCATCGCCACCGCGCAAATAGACAATGCGCTGCCCAGCCTCAGTCAGGTCCAGCAGCACATGCTCCGCTTCCTCATCAAGAACTTGGGTTCCAGGGGGAACCTTCAGGATGATGTCGTCGCCTTTGCCACCGGTGCGCTGACGGCCCATGCCATGGGTGCCAGTTTTGGCCTTAAAGTGCTGTTGATAGCGAAAATCTATGAGCGTGTTCAGATTATCGACACACTCGATAATCACATCACCCCCGCGACCGCCATCGCCGCCGTCGGGGCCACCGTATTCGATGGATTTTTCACGCCGAAAGCTGACGCAGCCGGGGCCGCCGTCACCGCTCTTGATGAAAATTTTCGCTTCGTCGAGGAAGCGCATGAGGACGGTGCTTTCGAAAAATGGGGCCTAAAATGGCCCCAGGCCAAAGGCCCGTTCAGTCGTCGCCGTCAACCGACGCGCCGGCTTCCGCCGCGACAGGCAACACATTGACGAACGCGCGGTTGTCGCGCTTGCGCACAAACAGAACCTCGCCTTCGACAGTGGCGAAGAGGGTGTGATCCTTGCCCATGCCGACATTCTCGCCGGGATGGAATTTCGTGCCGCGCTGGCGCACCAGGATATTTCCCGGGATTACCAATTCGCCACCGAATTTTTTGACGCCGAGGCGGCGTCCAGCACTATCGCGACCGTTGCGCGAGGAGCCGCCTGCTTTTTTATGGGCCATGGCTCTATCTCCTGAATAATAGGATGTCTGGAGGCGTGATTAGGCGTTGATTGCCGTGATCTTCAGCACCGATTGCAACTGGCGATGACCATTTTTGGTTCGCGACTTTTGCCGGCGACGCTTCTTGAAGATGATGACCTTTTTGGCCCGGCTCTGGGTGACGATCTCGGCCTGAACCGAGGCGCCGTCGAGAATCGGTGCGCCGATCCGTGCTGCGCCGTCACCGGCCAGCATCAGCACCTGGTCAATCGTGACCTCGCTGCCTTCGTCACCCGGTAGACGCTCCACCGTGATAACGTCATCTTTGGCAACTCGGTACTGCTTGCCGCCCGTGCGAATGATTGCGTACATGTTCAAACAATTCCGTTCCGGTTCGCGCTTGCCTAGAGATCATGTCATCTCAAGAGCGCGGTTCGGTTGACCTGCGTTGTCGTTAAAGGGCTCGCTATCAAAGCGAAGCGGGGAACATAGAGAAAAGAGACCGCCTGTCAACCCCTGCGGCAACCGAGGGCTTGCAGGATCGGAAAGAAGTTTCTAAGTTCCGCCCATCGTCGACACTGGGCCAACCACCCGGTGTTTTTTTGCGACGCGGGAGAGGTGCCAGAGTGGTTGAATGGGGCGGTCTCGAAAACCGTTAAGGGTGCAAGCCCTTCGAGGGTTCGAATCCCTCTCTCTCCGCCACTACTATAGTGCCACATATTCAAATTAGATGATTACTAGATACCGCGTATAAATGGCGTGTCATCAATGGGTTGTGGCTACGCGTTTGTTACGGCCATTTCTGGAGACGCGGAACATCCCGGCGAGACCACGGCCTTTCGAGCGATGGTCTGGAATTGCAGTTTCATCGATGCATTTCAAAGTGCATCACTGGCCTCTGGGGACTGGGATTTTGGTGGCCTCGGCATTAGTTCGCAGGCGCTCGCGCGTTGACTACCGCGCCGGTCATATTGGCT
>CALKDI010000205.1 GCA_938084065.1 uncultured Alphaproteobacteria bacterium | reverse complement strand
GCCGGCTCTTGCCGGAGTGCCGTGGTCTGGTTCGCGGAGCAGGGTCATGGGGTTACTCCTAAACTTCCTGGCGTCATTGCGAGGAGGCCCATTGCGAAGCGGCGGGGCGACGAAGCAACCCAGGGGCCCGAGGCTGTTGCTCCTGGGTTGCTTCGTTGCTCCGCGCCTCGCAATGACGGGGGAGGGGCGGGGTGGGCTGGCAATAACGGAGGTTAGGGAACATCAGCCACTCCCTCGCCAAAAATCTTCCGGGAACTTGGCAATAGCCGACAGCACCGGGTTCGGCGTCAGCCCACCCATCGCGCAGAGCGAGCCGTCTCGCATCACCTCTGCCAAGTCGTCAATCAGCGCCAGATTCACCAGAACGTCCTTGCCCCGCATGATCTTCTCCACGGTCTCGCGACCGCGCACGGCACCGACGCGGCAAGGGGTGCACTTGCCGCAACTCTCGATGGCGCAGAAGTCGAAGGCGAAACGGGCCATCTCTGCCATATCGGTGCTGTCGTCGAACACCACAAGCCCACCATGCCCCAGCATCAGCCCGGCTTCGGCCAACGCCTCGTAGGTCATAGGCAGGTCGAGTTGCCCCGCGCTGGCATAGGCCCCCAGCGGCCCGCCGATTTGGACCGCCTTGAGCGGTCGCCCCGACGCCGTGCCGCCGCCATAATCCTCGATCAATTCTCGCAGGGTGATGCCGAACGGCACCTCCACCAACCCGCCGCGTTTGATGTTGCCGGCCAGTTGGAAGGGCTGGGTACCGGTGGAACGGCCTTCGCCAAAGCTTTTGTACCAGTCCGCGCCGTTCGCCAGGATCGCCGGAACTGTTGCCAATGTCAGCACGTTGTTGACCACCGTCGGCTCGCCGAACAGGCCGGCAATGGCTGGGATTGGCGGCTTGGCGCGAGCGGTGCCGCGCTTGCCCTCCAGCGAGTTCAGCATGGCACTTTCTTCGCCACAGATATAGGCGCCGGCGCCGCGTCGGACCTCTATGTGGAACGCTTTGCCGGAGCCGCCGATATCGTTGCCAAGCCAGCCAGCCCCGCCCAGCACCTGAATGGCCTCGCGCATCGTGGCAATCGCATCGGGATATTCAGAGCGGATGTAGATCACGCCGTCTTCCGCCCCGGTTGCGAGGCCGGCGATCGCCATGCCTTCCAGCAGCGCGAACGGATCGCCCTCCATCAACAGCCGGTCGGCAAAGGTGCCGCTGTCGCCCTCGTCCGCATTGCAGGCGATCCATTTGTGGCCTGCAGGCTGATCCAGCACCGTCTGCCACTTGATGCCGGCGGGAAAGCCTGCGCCGCCTCGTCCGCGCAATCCAGAGTTCGTGACCATTGAGCAGATGTCCGCTGGTGTTCGGACAAGGGCTGCTTTTAGCCCGTCCAATCCGCCGTTTGCCTGATAGGCCGACAGATCAAGCGGATCGCTCGAACCTAGGTGCGCAAATGTCAGCCGCTGCTGTTTGGCGAGGTAGGGAATAGCCTCTGTCTGGCCATGGGCTAGGTCGTGTGCGCCACCATTCAGGAATCCTGCATCGAACAAACTGGCCACATCTTCAGTCGAGACCGACCCGTAGGCCACGCGTTGCCCGCCGGCCTCAACCTCGACCAACGGCTCCAGCCACAGCAAGCCGCGCGAGCCATTGCGGACGATCTCAACGTCCAGTCTCCGAACGGCAGCCTCGTGCACAATAGCGGCCGCGACATCATCTGCGCCTACTGAACGGGCCGCGGAATCCTGAGGCACGAACACCCGCACGCTCATGTGCTGGCCTCCTGCACGGCACTAAGCAGCCGCTCTACCGTCAAGCGGCCAACCAGCCGTCCGTTGACCAAAGCCGCCGGTGCCAGCGCGCAATTGCCGAGGCAATACACAGGCTCAACGACTACATGATCATCTCCAGAAAGCTTTGCCCCAACCTCACTCGCCAGCCGTTCCACCCCCATGGCCTGACAGGCCTCCGCCCGACATAGCTTCACCACCACAGGCGGGGGCGGGGCGGTGCGGAAGTCGTGGTAGAAGCTTAGAACCCCATGCACCTCCGCCCGCGCAATGTTCAGGCGTTTCGCGATCACGGGTAGAACTGCTTCCGGCACATAACCCAGCGCATCTTGCACGCCATGCAAGATCTCCAACAGAGCCGCCGGTTGATCGCCAAAGCTATCAGAGACAGCTGCGGTCACGTCGATCGGGTCAGCGCTTTGTGCCATAATCTCCAACCCCAATGGGGCAAGTCAGGGGCGCTCTCAAAATTGTGTCCTAGCCTCCACCATATTCTAAGCAATTTTATAGCGGAGCTGGTTTACTATCCTGTGATCAAGGCTTGGCTGGTCACCGAATTGTGTAAAAACCGCGGGACCATTGAACGCCACGACTTTCGCGGAAATACTATGGAAGACACAAGCGCAAAATTGCGTATTGACCGCGGATGCCGCCCCAACAGGGCAATTATCCCTGTGAAGACGGCAGAGCCAGCGGCAGTTAGACCCTTTTTCCCTAAAGCTTTGCCTCAATCGCATCCCAAATCAGCCGTTCGATGTTGCTGCCATCAAACCGATTCATCTCCTGAATACCCGTGGGAGAGGTCACGTTGATTTCCGTCATGTAGTCGCCAATCACATCAATGCCGACGAAAATCAGGCCTTGCTCACGAAGGGTTGGGCCAATGATTTCGCAAATCTCATGCTCGCGCGGCGTCAGGTTGGTCTTTAGCGCCTGGCCGCCCACATGCATGTTAGCGCGGGCCTCTCCAGCTGCCGGTACGCGGTTGATGCCACCAACCGCAACACCATCGACCAAGATGATGCGCTTATCACCCAGGCGGACCTCCGGCAGATACTTCTGGATGATCACCGGCTCGCGGAACATCTCCGTAAAGAGTTCCAGCAGCGAGGTCAGGTTCTCGTCGTCCGGCTTGATGTGGAACACGCCAGCGCCGCCATTGCCGAACAGCGGTTTGACGATGAGGTCCTTGTGCTCGTCCCGAAACGCCATGATTTCGCGCCGATCCGTCGTGATCAGTGTTGGCGGCATGACGCCGGGGAAGTGCGTGACAAAAAGCTTTTCCGGCGCATTGCGCACGCTCGACGGATCGTTAACCACCAGTGTTTTCGGGTGGATGTGGTCCAGAATGTGCGTGGCGGTGATGTAGGACATGTCAAACGGTGGGTCCTGTCGCATCAGGACGGCCGCAGCTTGCGTCAGATCGATGACCTGCTCGTCGCCGAACGTGTAATGATTGCCCTGCTCATAGCGCACCGTCAGGGGCCGCCCGCGCGCAATAACTTTCCCATCCTTCAGCGAGAGACCGCCTGGCAGATAGTGGAACAGCTCATGGCCGCGGCGTTGTGTTTCCAACGCCAGCATCAATGAGCTGTCGCCTTTCAGGTCGATTGTTTCGATCGGGTCCATTTGGATCGCGACGAGAGCCATGGGCGCGGGTCCTCAAAATTTCAGTGCAATTGCCGAATACCATAAGCGAGCCGGTGCGTTGGCGGAATAGGCGAATGGTCATCTGATCCTTTGCACTGACAGGACGCAATTTTCCGGTTAGATTGACGCCTTCGCCATCCGTTCGGAAAGTGTGCTCGTCCATGGCTCTGCTCGATGTCCAGAACTTGACCGTTGTTTATCCCACCCGCGCAGGGAAGTTCACGGCTGTGCGCGATGTGACATTCTCGGTCAATCCGGGAGAAATTCTGGGGATTGTCGGCGAATCTGGCGCTGGCAAATCGACTATCTCAACGGCGATCACCCGCCTGATCGACTACCCGGGTTATATCGAAACCGGTTCTGTGGATCTGTCCGGCACTGACATCATGGCCTTGCCAGAAGACGAAATGATGAAGGTGCGGGGCAAGCGCATCGGCGTGATCTTTCAGGACCCTCTAACGGCCCTCAATCCAGTCCTGACGGTTGGCTTTCAGATTATGGAGACCGTGCGTCTGCATTTGGGCCTAACCGGCGACGCCTTGCGGGACCGCGCGGTCGACCTGTTGCGTCAGGTTGGCATCCCCGACCCGGAACACCGTGTGACCCAATACCCGCACCAGTTCTCCGGCGGCATGCGCCAGCGCGTCGTGATCGCCATCGCTTTGGCAGGCGAGCCAGAATTGTTGCTGGCGGATGAGCCGACAACCGCGCTCGACGTTTCGATCCAGTCAGAAATCCTGGCGTTGATCAAAGACCTGTGCGTTGAGCGGCAATTGGGCGTCATCCTCATTACCCACGATATGGCGGTCATCAACGAGGTTACCGACCGCGTCGCCGTCATGTTGCATGGCCGCATGATCGAGGTGGATACGACCCACAACATCATCAACCGCCCGCAACACCAATACACCCAGAGCCTGATTGCCGCCGTGCCGCGCACCGATATCAAGCTTGACCGATTCGAACTGGTCCACGCCAGTGCCGAGGCTGAAACCGTCAGCACAACCTCCAGCATGAGCAAGCGCCTAACCTGGTTCGATGGGCTGGAGCGCGCGGCTCAACGAGACACGCCGCTGGTCGAGGTTAAGGACCTCACCATTGAGTTTGTGAAGACCAAGGGCATTCTGCAGCGCTGGAACACCTACTTCCGCGCCGTCGATAAAGTCTCGTTCCAGATCAAACAGGGCGAAACATTCGGGCTGGTGGGTGAGAGCGGCTCTGGCAAGTCGACTGTCGCCAAAATGATCGTCGGCCTGGAACGCCCGTTGGAAGGAACGATCACCTACAACGGCAGGGATATCACTGGGCTGGCAGGCGACACGCGGCTGCGCAAAGACTGCATCGACATGCAGATCATCTTCCAAGACCCGTTCAGCTCCCTAAACCCCCGAATGCGCGTGCGTGAGATCATCGCCGAGCCCGTGGTCCATCACGGCATGGCCAATCAGAGCGATGCCCGCGACCTGGCCGCTGCGGTGCTGCAACGTGTCGGCTTGGATCCGGATTCCGGTGCAAAATACCCACATCAGTTCTCCGGTGGTCAGCGCCAGCGGATTTGCATCGCCCGTGCGCTGGTCATGCGTCCACGGTTCCTGATCTGCGATGAGCCGACATCTGCACTGGACGTTTCAATTCAAGCATCGCTGCTGAACCTGTTGAAAGATTTGCAGGATGATCTTGGTCTCACCATGCTATTCATCAGCCATGATCTGGCGGTAATCCGGCAGATGTGCGACCGCATCGCCGTGATGCGCTACGGCGAACTCTGCGAAGTCGCCGACTCCGAAACACTCTTCGAAGACCCGCGCCACGAATACACGCAGGAGCTATTGCGCCTCATGCCAAAATTCAGCCGCGAGGTGGCGGCTTAGGCGGGCGTACAAGTATGACGACTGAAGGTGGTTGAGCCCACCTGGGCTACCCGAAAGAACAGAGGTTATCACGCCCGCTACATCTCGACCTTTTGGGCGGCAAAGATCGAGGCATAGCCGACCTTATCCCATTCCGGCGGTACTTCGCAGGGCCGCGGGTCCATATGAACGAACTTGGCTTTCTGGCCGCGTACGATCTCGCCGGAATGGCTGGTCGGCGTTGGCGATACCATCCAGGGGAACGCGTCGGCGCTGCTATAGATATACAGCAACAGGGGCCTCACCTGGTCGGTGCGATTGGCAAAGGAGGCGTGGATTGTCCGGCAGTTGATGGCTATCACCGTGCCCGAGGGGCCGGTCAGATTGACTGCTTTGTCGAGGTTAGCCTTGGCTTGATCCTCCGCCGACAGGTGCCCGGTCCAATTACCGTCTGCGCCGAACTGGGAATAGAGCGGGCCGTCATGGCTGCCTGGAACGCAGGCGAGAGGGCCTTCGTCCTCACCCACATCATCCAGATGAATGCCTAGGGTTACGGGGCTGTAATTGGTGTGTGGCCAGGCGTTGATATCCTGATGCCATTTCACCAACTCACCCGATCCGGGCCATTTGTAATTCAGTTTGGCAGAGTGGAATTTCACGTCTGGGCCAACCAAATCAGCGGCGACGCTGGTCATTACGTCTCCGGCAGCGATCTCCCAGAAATACGGGTCGGCATCGACGGGCTTGCGCAGGCGGCGCACATGCGGGCGGTCGGGCGAGTGGTTTGGGCCGAGGTCAAAGAACTCATGGGCACCGCTGATGCTGCGGCTATTGTTGAGAAACTCCTCAGACTTCGCCCGAATACCGGCCAGGATATCCGCCGGAACGACGCCGGGCACAGCCACGAACCCATCACGGAAATACGCTTCCCGTTGGTCTTGGGTCAGGGTAAGCGCGCGGTGGGAGAGGATGTCTTCGGGGGTCATGGGCGGGTTTCCATTGCGTCGAGGCTATCTGTTACGGCATTCTAGCACCAATTATACGGAGGACCATCCTATGCCCCTACGCATTACCGGCATGATCGGCGTCGCACCGCCCGCAGCGGAGACGACTGTTCACATCATCACCGGTGGGATTTCGAAAGAGTACACCCGCGACTTTGCCCAGGCTCACGACAAGGCTGGCTTTGACTGGGCGTTGGTCGGCTATACCTCTCGTGCGGCGGATGGTTTTGGCGTGGCTAGCTATTGTGCAGCGCAGACAGAGCGCCTCGGCTATCTGATCGCGCACAGGCCAGGCTTTGTCGCGCCGACACTGGCCGCCCGCAAGTTCGCGACATTCGACAATTTCTGGGCGACGGACGATGGCCAGCCGCGGATGGGGCTGCACATCATCTCCGGCGCCTCCGATTCTGAGATGGCGCAGGATGGCGACTGGTCCGACAAGTCCACCCGCTACCGCCGTGCCGGCGAGTATGTGGCCATCATGCGGAACGAATGGTCCGGCATACCGTTTGATTTTGAGGGGGAGTTCTACAAGGTGGCGCAAGGCACATCCGACGTGTTGCCCTTCCAGAAGCCAACCCCACCGGTGCTGTTCGGCGGCTCCTCAGAAGAGGCGTTGGAGATGGGGGCGGAGCATTGCGATATCTTTGCGATCTTTGGCGAGCCTCGCGCCATTGTTGCGGAACGCATCGCCGACTTCCGCGCCCGATGCGCCAAATACGAACGCCCGTTCGGCAAGGAGCCTGGCTTCAACATCTCGCTTCGCCCGATTATCGCCGAGACGGAGGGCAAGGCTTGGGATAAGGCGCGCAAGATGCTGGCGGATATCCTGGAGCAGACTGGTGGTGACGGTGCCCCAGGCGGCGACAGTGTCTCCGCCAACCGTCTGCTGCAGGCTGCGTCAGAGAATGAAATCCATGACGAGCGGCTGTGGATGGCGATTGCTGAGGCGACTGGTGCTCGTGGCAACTCCACCTGCCTTGTCGGCACTCCGGAACAGGTCGCGGAGAGCTGTCTGGAGTATTACAAGCTGGGCGTTGAGGGCATCCTGCTTCGTGGTTTTGAACCGATGGACGATGCTTTGGAGTACGGCAAGGAGCTAATCCCCCGCATGCGGGAAGGCGCTGCTGCCATTGATGCGGAGCGCAGCCAGACGCGAGCGGCGGAGTAGCGCCTAAAGCCGACGGCCTGAGAGGTTGAAAACCTGCCAGGCCATTAGAAGCCTATAGAACCGCCATAGCCAGCAGCCCGAACACAATCGCGCCGCCGAACGCCGTTCCCAGGTAGACGAAGAACACTGGGGGCCGCGCCAAGGCCCAGACGGCAATGCCGGCGGGGATGCACGTGATACCGCCGGCCACCAGGAAAGCCATGCCGGCGCCAACGCTCATGCCCTGTTGCATCAGGCCACTGACCAGCGGCAAGGCCGCGTAGCCGTTCAGGTAGGCTGGAATGCCGACAACTGCAGCCAGTGGCACGGCGAACCAGCTCGTGCCGCCCAATAGGCTTGCGACGGCTTCTTGCGGCAGGTAGGCGATCATCGCGGCCTCCAGCGCGAAGGCTAGTGCCAGCCACTGGCCGAGAAACAGCAGGTTGCTCCACGCGTTCTTAGCAAAGATTGTGCGCCGCTCACTCTCCTGCCAGAAGCGCCACTGCACATTCGGGTTGGGATTGCGCACGCTGGATGCGCCGCAGCCACCATTACCAACACCCTCTCGCAGTGGATTGGTCAGCATGCCGGTCCGGCCCAGTGCCATGGTGACGTACCCACCGCCCGCACCGATACTGGCGGCTGCGACGGTCTTGGCGACAGCGAACTCCCAGCCCAGGATGCCAGTGGTCATGGCGAACATCGTTGGGTCCATCAATGGCGAGGCGAGCCAGAAGGCCATGACGGCCGACAGCGGCACACCCATCGCCAGCAGCGCCGCTATGATCGGGATCACGCCGCAGGAGCAGAACGGTGACAACGCGCCGAACAAGGCTGCGACCATCACCATGCGGCCCTCACGTCCTACAAACGCTTTGGCAATCAACGTATCGGCACTGGTGGCCTTGCTGTAGGCCGCGAACGCCACGGCAATCAGCAAGAAAGGCGCGGTTGAGGCGAAGGAGCCGACTACAGTCTCAATGCGGACGGGCAGGGCGCTGATATCCACTACAGCCTGCGCTGCCAGCACAATCACCAAACCAATCCAGCCGTGGCCGATTCCCTTAAGGCGCATGCCCATTTGGTTGAGCGTCGGTGTGAAACTGGTCATGGCGATATCCTACTCTTGCAGTGCGAGTGGGCGGGCGGATTCAGTTGGTTGCGCGTGGTCGTGATCAGTGAGCGTGCAGCATTCGGCGGTCAGGAAGGCTAGCAGGCCATGCATGGTGTCAAACGCTGCTGCGCTATAATTTTGCCGACCGAGCTTGGTCTGGCTGACCAGTCCACAGCGGGCCAGCGTCGCCAGATGGTGTGACAGCGTTGAGGCCGGAACACTGGTGCGCTCCTGTATCTCCCCGAACGGCAGACCCGGCTCGCCGGCTTTCACCAGCAAGCGGAATACGTCCAGCCGTGTCGGCTGACCAAGGGCTTCGAGGCAGGCAGAGGCGGTGATTGTATCCATGGGACGGATATACGACGGGTGGAATGGGAATGCAACGACTCTTCTAGATTTATCGAAATATAATGTGTTGGCTGGGGTTTGTGCCCCGCGTCGCCTTCATTCTTCACCCTGAGCCTGTCGAAGGGTAGGTGCCCACGAAGAAAACGCCCTCCGACAGGCTCAGGGTGAAGAATGGGTGGGGTTACAAAGAGCCCTCGCTCACATCACCAACGGTTCTAAAGCCGCGCGTATCCCAGCCGGGATTGGGGTCGGCCTGTTATCCGCGCGGGTGACGTAGACGTGGACGAAATGGCCGTGGGCGGCGATGGCGTCTTCGCCCTGCACAAAGATGCCGACCTCATAGCGCACACTGGAATTCCCTAGCTTGCCCACGCGCAGGCCGGCCTCGACAATGTCTGGAAAGCTGATGGGGTGCTGATAGCGGCAGAGGCTCTCGATCACCAGCCCAACTACCGGCGATTCGGCGGTGTCTAGCCCACCATGGCGGATGATGAAGTCGGTCACCACGGTATCCATATAGCCATAGTAGACCATGTTGTTGACGTGGCCGTACCGGTCCATGTCGTTCCAGCGGGTCTGGATAGGCAGGAAATGGCGGTAGTCGGCGCGGGTGGGCAAGGGATCGGCCATTGGGTTGTGCTCACGATGCTTCTTCGGGATGCCTGAAAAAAAAGATGGGCCGCAGGTGGCGGTCGGTGCGCCCAAAAAGATGGGCCGCACTAGGCGGCCCAAGTCAACAGGGAGGCGTCAAAGAAGCACCAGATGAAACCCTCATCTGACGTTGTTAACTATGATCGGAAATGGTTAACGCGGACCTAATGGACTGGAATTTCTTTTGCTGGAAGTGATGAAGCGGCCACCGACCGTTGGCAGCGGCCCCTCAGTTTGCTACAGCCGTGCATACCCAAACGCCCGAGGTCGCCGCTTATGCTATTTGCTTTGCCGTTCCCGGCTATCGACCCGGTTGCTCTGGACCTAGGGTTTTTCCAGGTGCGGTGGTACGCGCTGGCCTACATTGTCAGCTTGATGCTGGCCTGGCGCTATCTGGTGCGCCTCTCGGACCTGCCGCCGCAGACGATGGAGCGCAAGGATGCGGATGATCTGCTGGTATGGATGGCCCTTGGCGTCATTCTCGGCGGCCGCCTAGGTTATGTGTTATTCTATAAGCTAGAGTATTTCCTGCAAAACCCGGCGGAAATCCTGCAAGTTTGGCAAGGCGGTATGGCGTTTCACGGCGGATTGCTGGGCGTCACCCTCGCCGGGATTTGGTTCTGCCGCCAGCGCAAACTGGACCCGTGGCGGGTCGGCGATTTGGTTGCCTGCGCGGCACCTATCGGTTTGCTGTTGGGGCGCATCGCCAATTTCATCAATGGCGAGCTTTACGGGCGTGTCACCGACTCGGCCATGGGTATGGTTTTCCCCGGCGGTGGCCCGATGCCCCGCCATCCAAGCCAGTTGTATGAGGCAGCGCTGGAAGGCGTGATCTTGTTCTGCGTGATGGCCATTCTGGTTCGCCGCGAATCGATCCGCAGTCAGCCGGGCCAGCTGATCGGCATCTTCCTGATCGGCTATGGCCTAGCGCGCTCAATCGTGGAGTTCTTCCGCCAGCCTGACGCGCATCTGGGCTATATCCTAGGGCCTGTCACCATGGGGCAGATGCTGTCGGTGCCGATGATTCTGCTGGGCCTTGCCATCGTGGTCTACGCCCGCCGCCGCCCAGCGCTGACCGGCACATGAGCAACCCCGTAGAAGACCTCGCCCGCCGTATCATTGCGGCGCAGGGGCCGATCTCTTTGGCGGCGCTGATGCGGCTGGCCAACACGGCGTTGCCGGACAGCTATTACCAGAGCCAACAACCGTTCGGCGGCGACGGCGATTTCGTGACTGCGCCGGAAATCAGCCAGATGTTCGGTGAACTGCTGGCGATTGCCGCGGCAAATCATTGGCTGAAAATGGGCGGGCCGCAGCCCATCGATGTGGCAGAGCTTGGCCCTGGCCGGGGTCTGTTAATGGCGGACGCCTTGAGGATATGGCAGCGCGCGGCTCCGGATTTCTACGAAAAGCTATCGGTTGCCATGATCGAGGCAAGCCCGGCCTTGGCAAAATTGCAGGCAGAGCGGTTAACCAGTCATTCAAACCGAGTTACCTGGCAGAATGACCTGCCGGACCGACCCGCGCCGCTATTCCTGTTAGCCAATGAGTTCTTCGATGCGCTGCCGATCCAGCAGTTCCTGCGTACTGAGGATGGTTGGTGCGAGCGGCTGATCAATTGGGACGAGGCTCGTGGCTTCCACGATGCGCTGGGGCCGGTGATCGGAGCTCAACTCGACCAAATAGGCGATGTGTGGGAGCAGTCACCGGAAACGCTCGACTGGGCTGTTCGTATCGGCGAGCGGCTGGCTATTCATGGCGGCATGGCGCTCATTATCGACTACGCCAGCCGGCCTGGGGAGACTAGCCTGCGCGGCATCCGCCGGCATCAGAGGGCAGCGCCATTGGAAGGCCTAGGCACGACTGACCTCTCAGCAGGGGTCGACTTCGCGGCATTGGCACGTGCGGCTGAGAGCGTTGGTGCTAAGGCGTATGGCCCGATAGGGCAGGGCGCTTACCTGTTAGAACTGGGAATTGAGCCGCGGCACGCCCAACTGGTGGCCGGCGCCAACCCGGCGCAAAAACGGGAGTTGGACACTGCCCTCCATCGGTTAACCGACCCGGCTGATATGGGCGAGAGTTTTCAGGTGTTAGCGCTGACCGGCCCGGACGACCCGCCACCGCCGGGGTTTGTTTGACCACAAGGAAGACGCTGCATGTTTCTAACCGCCCCCGCACTGGCTGAGTTGCCTGATGTCCGCCATGCTTTCTTCACCAGAGGGGGAGGCGATAGCGCAGGTATTTATCGCGGCTTAAACTGTGGTTTTGGCTCGGCGGATGATGCGGAGACGGTCCAGGCGAACCGCGCTCATGCTATGGCGGCGCTGGCATTGCCCGCAGATGCCTTGGCGACGCCGCATCAGGTGCACTCAGCCCGAGCACTGATTGTGCGCTCGGCTGAGGAGATCAGAGGTCAGAGGGTCGATGCAGTCGTGACGGATAAGCCGGGCTTGCCGGTCGGAATTCTCACCGCCGATTGCGCGCCGGTCCTGTTCTGTGACCCAACGGCTGGCGTGGTCGCCGCAGCGCATGCGGGCTGGAAAGGCGCACGTTTTGGTGTGACAGCCGCCACCCTGCGGGCGATGGAGAGTCTGGGCGCCAAGCGCTGCCGCATCATCGCCGCCATAGGCCCAACGATTGGACCGCACAGCTATGAAGTCGGCCCGGAGTTTGCGGCGCATTTCCTGAGTGAGACCGCCACAAATGCCCGGTTTTTCACAAGACCGCCCGGTGCGGCTCGCGCCTATTTTGACCTGTCGGGCTATCTATGCGCCCAACTGCGCCGACAAGGGCTGGTCCATGTCACCAACCTTGCCGCCGATACTGTGGGCGATGCAGACCGTTTTTTTAGCTATCGCCGCAGCGTGTTGAACAAAGAACCCGACTATGGGCGGCTGTTGAGCGCAATCGCCCTAGTCGGGTAGGGTTTGAGCTCAGCTAGGCGCCGCGGACGTAGCGCTTGGTCAGCACCCGCACCCGGTCGCGCATGTGTGGACGCACGCGCTTGGTCCAGGGGGTGTCGACTGCCTTGGCCCACGCCTCCGTCTTGGTGACATCCGGTGATTCCAGATGGTAGATCGCCAGGTATTTGTGGGTGGTCACCGCGTCGGCTGGCGCCACATAGCGGCGGGCGGCGATGGTGCCTGGCACGGCGGCGAGCAGGGGCAAGTGCTCTTCCTCATACCATTTGTTGAAGTCCGCCTCGCCCTCTGGCGCGCAATTCATTGCGTTGAGGAGGAAGCCGCCAGCGCCCTCAGGCGTGGCGAGGTTGCCCGGCACGGTTTGATTGCCTTCGAAGCGGACCATGCGCTTGCACATGGCGGTAACCCGGTTCGACCAGGGCGAGAGATTGTCATACGCGACGGCTTTGTAGGCCTCTGATCGCAGCACACCCAGCGTATCCAGATCGTAGATGGCAAGCGCCTCCGTCGGGTTCTCAACGCTGATCCAACGCTCGCAGAGGCCGAAGCCGGGGACGCCCTGGCGTTCCGGAATATGCTCCAGATCGTACCAATCATGGAATTCGTCAGCGTGAGCGGTGGCAAAATCAAAGCCGACGGCGAGAATGCCGGATGCGGTGGCCATGGGGTGTTTCCTCCAAAGTATGTTCGGTTTTCAACCCCAATGTAAGCCGGCAAAATCTGGAGCGATAGCGCAGACTTTATCGGTTAGACGTTACCCCTTATTGGTGGTCTTGACTGCAGACCGACCGACTGTGTAAGCGACGACTAGACCGGCGATCGCCGAGATGGTCCCCTCTTCAAGTTCAATATCCAAACAATCTAGCACAACAATCAAAATTCCCGCGATTGCAGTCACCCACAACTCCGACGTCGATTTACCCGGTTTTGGCTGTGCCATTTTGAACACTCCCTCTTGCTCGCTGCTGGGCACCTCTGCCTTTTTGAATCACAGCTTAAGAATGAACAGGCCGTCGGCCCGTCAAGCTCTGACGAAGAGCCTAGGAGTTAAGTGGAGTATAATTTTGCCAGCCTCACATCACTCGAAGGAGGTATCCTTGAGGTTTTCCTCAAAAAATTAGGAATGAATCCTACTCACCCTACACAGCAATGATTTCAAGTTCGTTTGGTCCGAGATCGGACAGCGCTGGGTTTTGTCGGTCAGGAAGTTCACCGGCTTCCACGGGTGATAAGGCTGTTTCTCGCCCCAGCCGAGCGGGATGAACACCGCAGTCTTACGGATGCCGCTGTAGATCCAGGCCCGCGCCTCAGTCTCACCATGGGCGGACTCGACTTTGACGCGTTCGCCGTCGGCGATGCCCAGGTGGGCGGCGGTTTCCGGGTGCATCTGGCAGTAAAGATCAGGCCACATCTCCTGCGCTTGCCAGGAATTGTGGGTCCAGGAGTGGAAGTGCGGTGCCGGCGGGCGACCGGAGACTAGCTCTAGCGTAAAGCCCTGGTCGCGCAGTTTCGCACCGGGCGGCGCATTCTCGCCACTGACGATGCGACCGCGGGAAGCCAGTACAGCGTTGTTGTAGAATGGATTCGGGATGCCTTTAGAACCGTCATCGTCCAGCAATTGCATATAGGGCAGGTCGATCAGGCCTTCGCGTTCGCCATAGAATTCTGGCAGGGCGGAGAGGCCGAAGGCGGCGAACTTGGCTTCTTGTTCCGGCGTGTAGAATTCCAGCTTGCCGGATGGAGTCTTGAAGCGATGGCCTTCCGGCGCGCCGGGGGCGGTGGTGCCCTCGGTGTAGAGGGTTTCGATCTCCGGCGATTCCTCCGTCGCCACCGGGAAGCGGACCCAACGGTAGGGGCGGGAGTGCAGGCGTTTCTGTGTGAGGCCGCGCATCTGGTCGTTCTGGATCATTGCCTCGTCCCAGAAGCGGGCGCTGTCCTTCCATTCCTCCAGCATCACATCGCCGAAGCCAAAGCGCTTGCCGAGTTCGATCCATATCCAGCCGTCCGGCTTGGCCTCACCCGGTGGCTCGATCATTTGGTCGATCCAGACGATGCGGCGGTCCTCGCAGGCGCGGCCGATCTCGCCTTTCTCAATGCCAGTCGCGACGGGGAGGACGTAGTCGGCATAGGCGCTGGTCTCGTTCTGGAACAGGTCGATGTGCACCAGCAGGTCAAGTGCGCTCAGAGCCTCCCGCGTACGTTCCTGGCCGGGCCAGAGCGCCATCGGGTTGTTGTTGGCGATCAGGGCTTTCAGCGGATAGGGGCGGCCAGTGATCATGGCCTCGGTCCAGCCGGTCGGGCTGGTGCGGATGCGCGGCTTGTTAAGCTTGGCGCGACGCTCCGCCGGTGCGTTCGCCTCTGCCGGGCTGGACGCGCTCATGTTGAAATAGGCACCGCCGGGCCGGCCCCAATTGCCGGTGATAGCGGCCACAAACATGATGGCGCGGTTGGTCTGCACGCTGTTGGTGTGCTGGTTCAGGCCGCGGGAGCCGAAGATCACGCAGCCATCGGCTCGGGCGATCTCTTCGGCCAGTGCGCGGATATCGTCGGCGCTGAGATCGGTAATTTCAGCGGCCCAATCAGGTGAGTAGCCCTTCTCGAACAGGAAATCGCGCCATTCGCGCCAGCCGACGACCCATTCGCGGCAGAAATCCTGGTCGTGCAGCTTGGCCTCAAAGATGTGGTAGGCCAGTGCCAGAAACAGCGCCATGTCGCCGCCGGGACGGATCGGCAGGTGCCAGTTGGCTTTGCTGGCCGTCACGGTCTGGCGCGGATCGACAACGATCATGCGCGCCTTGTTTTCTAGCCGCCAGCCATTGACCATGCCGAAGTGAACTGGCCGCGTTTCCGCCTGGTTGTCGCCGATATAAACATAGAGTTGGGCGGTGCCGATATCACCTGGCGTATAGGAATTGCCACTGCCGCCATTGCCTTGTACCAGGTTGTAGGCGATGTTTTTGCCGGACGAGCAATAGGGCTCCGTCGTTTCGAAGTTCGGCGTGCCGAACATCTGGTAGAACATCCGGATATAGCCCTTGTTCGCCAGCGTGCCCGTGCGGGTGCCGGCGAAAATGCCCAGAGCTTCGGGGCCGTGCTCGTCGCGAATGCCTTTGATCTTGTCTGCGATTTCGTCGAGCGCTTGCTCCCACGAGATCGGCTCGAACAGGCCTTCGCCGCGTTGGCCGGCGCGTTTCAGGG
>CALKDI010000204.1 GCA_938084065.1 uncultured Alphaproteobacteria bacterium | reverse complement strand
CTGCCAAGATATCCCTCAAGGCCAGGCGCAAAAAGGCCGCCTGGGACGACCAATATATGACCCAAATCATCTCCAGAAAATTTCATGCGTAAGCCCTGATCAAAATCCGGCGTGCGATTGGCGGGCGCCCACATCCCCTTTCCAGGGGTTATTAAGGTCGAAGAGCGGGAAGACGGCCTGGGGTTTGCACGGGCTGAGGACTGAGTAGCCCAACCCACACGAACCTATTCGTGCTCTTTAAGGAAGGAATGGAGTTCACTGAAGAACTCCTCAAACCCTGGCTTGCCTTCCAATAAAATATGATTGCTGCCATCCAGCATAACAAAACGCGCGCCTGGAATAGTAGAGGCCATGAGCCGCCCTTCCGCAACCGGCACGCGGCGGTCGCCACGACAATGCACCACGAGTGTTGGTACTTTCAGCTGTCTGGCCATCTCGACCATGTCGATATTGCCGTTCATCGCGGAAATTCGCTTGGCGTTCTCCGGAGACGTGGACAGCCGTTGCATTTCGTCAAAGCCTGCAACCTGCTCTGGAGTCGCATCGGTGATCAGGCTGGAGGTAAAGAACTGGCGATAAACCGAATTGGGTGAACCCCAGCCCTGCTCAATCATCGTTTGACCGGCTTCGAACAATGCTGTTTCCTCCGACGACCGGCGATTCAGGGGTCCGCGCAGATAGCCGCCCAGCAACACAAGGCATTTAACCCGATCCGGGTTTTCCACGGCATAGCGGACGGAAAATGCACAGCCTTGTGACAGGCCGAACAGGGCAAAGCGCTCCAGGCCTGCCGCATCTGCCACAGTGGACATATCGGCAATCATCGCATCTTCCGATATTTCTTCCACGTCCCAATCAGAAAGGCCGTTGCCGCGCTGGTCGAAGCGCGTCAGGTTATATCCCTTTGCCAGCTCAGCAATTAGCGGCCCTTGCACAGGGTTCTGCCATTCATATTCGAGGTGCGTCATCCAGTTGGGCGCTTTCATCATTGGCATGCCCCTGCCAACGGTGGCATAGGCCAGCAAAGTGCCGTCCTCGGCGCCGCAAAACTGGATCTGCTGCGACAGCGGCGCCTCCTGCACCTCCCCCGCATTTTCGTCGGACGCGCCGGGCATCCATTGCCACACGCGAATAGCCCGAGAAATGTTCTTAACCCGTTGCAGGCCCAGGTCGCGGAACGGCTCATGCATTCGGTCCTGGATGATCTGGTGCGCCAGGTCGGAGAGGCAGACACCACCAGGCTCACCCAAAGCTTCGATGCGCGCGGCAATATTGACCGCATCGCCGAACACGTCGCCATCGTCAAACACCAGATCGCCGACGTTGATGCCTATGCGGTACTGGATGCGCTGGTCCTGCAAGCTTGCGGGTTCGCGGCCCTGCATCCCGGCCTGAATGTCAACGGCACAGCGCACAGCGTCATTAGCGGTGTCGAACTCCGCCAACACACCATCGCCCGTGGTTTTGACGATGCGACCGCGGTTGCGCTCGATCTCCGGATCGATCAACTCGCGCCGATGCGCCTTCTGGCGGTCGAGTATGCCCTGTTCATCCGCCTCGATCAGGCGGCTGTAGCCGTACATGTCAGCACAGAGGATGGCGGCGAGGCGGCGTTCCATAACATAGAGCCTTCTTCCGATTGGTCATGGGCCAAAACATACATCAAAGCACACTTCGGCCCACAACAGGATAATATGCTACCGTCCCTTAAACACGGGCTTGCGCTTTTCGGAGAAAGCCAGCATGGCTTCTTTGCTGTCCTCGTACTTGCCGAGCTCGGCTGTCATGTTCTGCTCGAAGCGGTAGCCATCGCGCAGGCTCATATCCTCAATGGTATTGAGCGAGTGCTTGGCCAGCACCATAGCGATGGGGCTTTTGGAGGCGATGTCGGCGGCTAATTCCATCGCTGTCGGCATCAGGTCGGCCAGCGGCACACATTTCTCGACCACGTTCAGCGCCTCCAGCTCGCGCCCGGTCAGGCGCTGGCCGGTGAACATCATCATGCGGGTTTTGGAGTGGCCGAACAGGCGCATGGTGTGCCGTCCGCCACCCAGAAGCCCAACGTTGATCTCCGGCAGGCCGAGGCGCGCCTCTTCCGCCGCCAGCAGGATATCGCAGCAGGCAGCGACGGCCAGGCCGGCACCCAGTGCCGGGCCGTTGATCGCGCCTATCACCGGCTTTTTGCACTCCAGGATCGACAGAAAGCACTCACGGGCGCGGCGGCTGTGCTGCCACTGGTCGCCCGCTGCACGCTCCTTGCCAGCGCGAGACCGAATGTCAGCACCGGCAGAGAAGCATTTGCCCTCGCCGGTCAGCACGGCGACGCGGACATCGGGCATATCGCTGATGATATCGAACACCAGCATCATCTCGTCATGGAATTGCTGGTTCTGCGCGTTTACCGGCGGATTGTTGATAGTGACGACGGCAATGTGGTCAGCGATAGCGACTTTGAGCATGCCAAGGGTGGAAAAATCGGACATTGCGGTGTTTCCTGAACAGGATCGTTGGGATACCGCAAGGCTATCGTTTCTAATCTTGATCGTCGATAGCAGCCTGTAACCGAGCCGCCCGCGCAGCGCGCAGCTGGCCCAAATTCACCAGAACCAAACCGCTGACCATCAGACCAATACCGATCCAGGCCCAAAGGCTGTGCTGTTCGTCGAAGATCAAGATGCCGGCCACCACTCCGATGGTCACAACCAGATAGCCGACCTGGCTCAGATAGACTGGCCCGGCAATGCGGATGATCTGGAAATACAGCACGTAGGCCGCACTTGAGGTAATACCGAGCCAGAGGATCATGTGACTGCCTGGCCATTGCACAGGCCAGGGCAAAGCAGTCTCACCGCTCGCCAGCATAGTGGCCAGGAAGAAGACCACGGCCACGCCCAGAAAGCCGGTGGCCAGCGTGATCGAGTCAGTCTCGCGCGGCATGTACCGGCTAATGACCACAGCCGATATGCCATAGAGGAATGGTGTCAGCAGGCCCAGCGCGACCGAGGGCGCCATGCCAGCGTCCGGCAGGCTGTTCGCCGGCAGCAGGATCACCAGCGCCCCCACCAGACCCAGACCAATGCCGCTGGCGCGCATCACCTGAAACCGCTCTTGGCCGGCGACCAGAGCGATGGCGTAGGTGAACACCGGAGCTGTCGCGATCATGGTCGAGAGAATACCAGCCGGCACCTGCTGGACCACCAGCACATTGTTCAGACTGGGGATGGCAAAGCCGATCAAACCACTGGCCACGTAATACCGCACATGTCGCCCGTCCAAAGGCGGCAGCTTTCCGCGAACAAGCGAGATTGCGGCCAGAACCAGGAAGGCTACTAGCGCATACCAGAACACAACCGAAAACGGCCCAAAGGCCTGCACTGCCAGCTTGCTGGTGCTGATCGACAGACCCCAGATGGAGCCGAGCGCCAGCAGAAATACAAGTGCGAGGCCCATTGGGTCACCTTGAGCTATAAACTGAGAGAGCGGGCGTGAGGTTAGACGCCTGCCAGCAGAATGAATTGCGCGTCCGACGCGGGCTCACGCAGTGCGATGGCGGCTTGGTACTGCTCTGAATTGTAGAACTCCCGTGCCTTGTCCATGGATTCGAACTCCAGCACGACAACACGGTTGGTTTCTTCTGGGCCTTCCAGCGTTTCCATGTCGCCGCCACGGACGATGAATTTGCCACCGAATGCAGCCACGGCAGCCGGAGTTACCTCTCGGTATTTGGCGAATTGCACCGCGTCCGTGACGTTGATGCGAGCGATGATATAGGCGGGCATGGTGTGCAATCCTCTTGCGGGAAAGTATCTCGACGGAAGTCCAATAGCCTGGACAGGCATCAGACGATAGATCATTAGATCAGGTAAAGGCTATAATCAGCCATTCCGCATCTCTTGGAGGAGACACCCATGACCGACGAACTGTTTCCGGTCCCGGCGTCCGTAGCGCAAGCAGCCCATGTTGACCGGGCTGCCTATGACGAAATGTACCGCCGCTCTGTCGAAGACCCGGAGGGTTTCTGGGGCGAGCATGGCAAGCGCATTGACTGGTTCAAGCCGTACACCAAGGTTCAAGATGTCTCCTACGCCAAGGACGACTTGCACGTCCGCTGGTATTATGACGGCACCACCAACGCCGCCTACAACTGCCTTGACCGCCACCTGGAGAAACGCGGTGATCAGACCGCGATCATCTGGGAAGGCGACGATCCCTCCGAGTCGAAACACATTAGCTATCGCGAGCTGTACGAGGACGTCTGCAAGTTCTCCAATGTGCTGAAGGCGAATGGCGCCAAACGGGGCGACCGCATCACCATCTACATGCCGATGATCCCGGAAGCCGCGGTGGCCATCCTCGCCTGCGCCCGTATCGGCGCGGTGCACTCAGTCGTGTTCGGCGGCTTCTCGCCGGACGCACTGGCCGGGCGCATTCAGGATTGCGACTCGAACATGGTTATCACCGCGGACGAAGGCCTGCGCGGCGGCAAGACGGTGCCGCTGAAGGCCAACACTGACGCCGCTCTGGCCGACTGCCCGGACTGCAAAACCTGCATCATGGTCAAGCGCACCGGCGGCGATGTCGGCTTCGTTGAGGGCCGGGATGTCTGGTACCACGAGGCCATGGCAACAGCGTCCGTTGATTGCCCGGCGGAGGAAATGGGGGCGGAAGACCCGCTGTTCATCCTCTACACCAGCGGCTCGACCGGTAAGCCGAAGGGTGTGTTGCACACCACCGGCGGCTACATGGTCTACACGTCCATGACCCACCACTACACCTTTGACTATCGCGAGGGTGAAGTGTTCTGGTGCACCGCGGATGTGGGCTGGGTGACGGGCCACAGCTATATTATCTACGGCCCGCTGGCGAACGGCGCGACCACGCTGATGTTCGAAGGCGTGCCGAACTATCCGGACGTCAGCCGCTTCTGGGAGGTGTGCGACAAGCACAACGTCAACATCTTCTACACCGCACCAACGGCAATCCGCGCGCTGATGCGCGACGGCGACGAGCCGGTAAAGCGCACCAACCGCAAGTCGCTGCGCCTGCTGGGCTCAGTCGGTGAGCCGATCAACCCGGAAGCCTGGCTGTGGTATTACAAGGTCGTTGGCGACAGCCGCTGCCCCATCGTCGACACCTGGTGGCAGACCGAGACCGGCGGCCACCTGATCACGCCGCTGCCCGGCGCGACCGACCTGAAACCGGGTTCGGCGTCCCTGCCCTTCTTTGGCATCAAGCCTGCGCTTGTCGATGACCAGGGCGCGTTGCTGGATGGAGCCACAAGCGGCAATCTGGTGATTCTGGACAGCTGGCCCGGCCAGATGCGCTCGGTCTATGGCGACCACCAGCGCTTCATCGACACCTATTTCGCCATCTATCCGGGCATGTATTTCACCGGCGACGGCGCGATCCGCGACGCTGACGGCTATTACTGGATCACGGGCCGCGTCGATGACGTGATCAACGTGTCTGGCCACCGCATGGGCACGGCAGAGGTCGAGAGCGCCCTGGTCTCTCACGCAAAAGTGGCCGAGTCCGCCGTGGTTGGCTATCCGCACGACATCAAGGGCCAGGGCATCTACGCCTATGTCACCCTGAACGCCGGCGAGGAGCCGACGGACGAGTTGCGCAGCGAGTTGGTGCGCTGGGTCCGGACCGAGATCGGGCCGATTGCCTCGCCGGACGTAATTCAGTGGGCGCCGGGCCTGCCCAAGACCCGCTCCGGCAAAATCATGCGCCGCATCCTACGCAAGATCGCCGAGAACGACTTCGGCAACCTGGGCGACACCTCGACTTTGGCCGAGCCGCAGGTGGTGGATGACCTGGTTGCAAACCGGCAGAACAAGTAGGTCCTGAAGAAAGGGGAACCGCTCTTCCCCTTTATCTCATCATTGCGAGGCGCCGTTAGGCGCCGTGGCAATCCAGGAGTGACAGAGACACCCTTGGATGCTGGACTGGATTGCTTCAACTCTGCCTCGCAATCGCGGATTGAGGAGTGATTAGGAGGTCCCTAAACCCGCCCCCGCACCAGCTGTGCACCCGCCGCCAATGCCTCCAGCTTCCTCACACCAAGCCAGCGTGGGATCGCCGACAGACCGCAATCCGCCGTCAGCGCCAGCTTCTCAGCCGGAATGCCGGCGGCCAGCACACGCTCGACCCGGCGCGCGACCTCGTCGGCGGTCTCCAGGTGGAAGTTCTTCACGTCCACGACGCCCGCCGCGATCTTCGCCGGGTTGTCGAGCCCCGCGACCAGATCCAGCCCCGCCATCTCGCGGTTGGCGAATTCCAGCACCAGCCATTCGGCCTTCAGCCCCGCCAGCGCCGGCTGCAGGCTGTCGAAGTCGCGCGGTGTATAGGGACGGCTGGCGTTGTTGCCGAAGCAGACATGCACCAGGAACCGTCCCGGCGCCGCCTCGCCCACCTGGTTGATCGCCGCCACCGAGTCCATCTGGCCCAGCCAGTCGGAGGGATAGGTCAGCCCTGGCTCGTCCAACTGCACCAGCGGACAGCCGGCGTCTGCCAACGCCTGCACCTCCGCCCGGATGATCGCCACCAGGTCGGCGAGTAGAGCGTGCTGCGGCTCGGCCTCACCGGCATAGGCCGCACCGGCGCGGATGCTGCGCACGAAGGTAATCGGCCCGGGCAGCGCCATTTTCAGCCGCGTCGCCGCGGCCTCCTCGCCCAACTGCCGCACCACCTCACGCTTCAAGAAAAGATAGTCCTCGACCAGCCCCAGCCCTTTCGGCGCCTGCACCCGCTCGTCGGCGACATATCCAGGCGTCCTATCATAGCCGGGCACGCCCAGGCGCCTGGCCACCGACTGCCGCGTCAGCCCCTCCAGCCGGTCGTACATGGCGTAGACGAAGCGGTCGCGGGTCAGCTCGCCATCGCTGAACACATCCATGCCGGCCTGGATCTGGTCGGCGATGGCGTTGCGGGTGGCGTCGCCATAAGCCTCGTCCACATCCGCCGGCCCGGCCTTACCGGCCCGCATGGCCTCGCGGAAACTGAACAGCCAGCCGGGCGCAGCATGGCTGCCAACGCCCATGGTGGGGAGGAGGGGGAGGTTTCGCAGCGATTCCATTAAAGTCCTAGTTCCTGCAAGTCCGACAAAAGGCTTTTTCGCTCTCTCTCAGCGTAACTGCTCACCCCCCTCGTTGAACAGGGGTTTGCCGGAGGGCAATTGAGGTATTGACACCAGACCCGGCAGTTGATTCCAGCTGCGGATGATTTCCGAAACACTGGATTCGCTGAGCAACAAAGAGCTGATCGGTCTCGTTCTAGCGCCGGTGGAACAGATCGCGGCCTTGCAGTCCCGTGTCGCGGAATTGGAGGCGAAGCTGGGAAAGCCGCCCAAGACGCCGGATAATTCCTCG
>CALKDI010000203.1 GCA_938084065.1 uncultured Alphaproteobacteria bacterium | reverse complement strand
ATCAGCATCGAAGAAGCGGTTCGTCTGAAAGAGGCTGGGATCGCGACCGATGTCGTCGCCGTATCCATGGGCCCGAAGCAGTGCACGGAAACCATCCGCACAGCGCTGGCTATGGGTGCCGACCGTGGCATCCACGTCCTCACCGACGACGACATGGAGCCGCTGGCTGTAGCCAAAGCGATGAAGGCATTGGCGGAGAAAGAAGAGCCACAGCTGATCATCGTCGGCAAACAAGCCATTGATGACGACAGCAACCAGACCGGCCAGATGACCTCTGCCCTGCTGGGCTGGTCGCAGGCTTGCTTTGCGAGCGTCCTCAAGGTTGAGGGCGATAAGGCCACTGTAACGCGTGAGATTGATGGTGGTCTTGAGACCGTGGACATCACCATGCCGGCAGTTGTGACCGTCGACCTGCGTCTGAACGAGCCGCGCTACGCCTCGCTGCCGAACATCATGAAAGCCAAGAAAAAGCCGATCGAGGAATTCTCCCCGGCCGATCTGGGTGTTGATACTACGCCGCGTCTCGCCGTTGTGAACGTTGCTGAGCCGCCGAAGCGTGAGGGCGGTGGCAAGGTCGCCGATGTGCAGGAACTGGTCTCCAAACTGATGAGCGAGGCGAAAGTCATCTAATGAGCGTTCTCGTATTAGCCGAACTGAGCGACGGCCAAATCGCTCCCGCCACCCGCAATGCGGTAACTGCGGCTGTGCAAATCGATAGTGACGTCCACCTGCTCGTCGCAGGCGAAGGCTGCGCCGATGCGGCGGCGGCTGGTGGCCAGATTGCTGGCATCACCAAGGTGCTGCACGCCGATGACGCCGTCTATGCCAACGGCCTAGCTGAGAATGTGGCCAAGCTGGTTGCCGGATTGGCTGCCAGCTACAGCCACGTGCTGGCAACGGCAACGAACCAGGGCAAGAATGTCATGCCCCGCGCTGCAGCACTGCTGGACGTGATGCAGATCTCGGAGATCACCGAGGTCGTCGATGCCGACACCTTCGTGCGCCCGATCTATGCCGGCAACGCGCTAGCCACGGTCAAATCGTCGGACAGCGTTAAGATCATCACCGTCCGCGGCACGGGCTTCGATGCAGCGCCGGCAACCGGTGGTTCCGCTGCGGTTGAGAGCGTTGCAAGTGCTGGAGATGCGGGCCTTTCGTCCTTCGTCAGCCGCGAGCTGACCAAGTCGGAGCGTCCGGAATTGACCCAGGCTGGTATCATCGTTTCCGGTGGTCGCGGCATGGGCTCCGGCGAGAATTTTGCCATCCTGGAAACCCTGGCAGATGAGTTGGGTGCTGCCGTTGGCGCCTCACGTGCTGCGGTGGATGCGGGCTTTGTGCCGAACGACTACCAGGTCGGCCAGACCGGCAAGGTGGTTGCGCCGGAACTGTACATCGCCGTCGGTATCTCCGGCGCGATCCAGCATCTGGCTGGCATGAAAGACTCCAAGGTGATCGTTGCGATCAACAAGGACGAAGAAGCCCCGATCTTCCAGGTCGCAGACTACGGCCTGATCGGCGATCTGTTCTCCGAGGTCCCCGAGTTGACAGCAGAGATTAAGAAACGTCGGGCCGAGGCCTAATCTCTTTCAGTTTGGTCCTGGAGCCCACATGGGATCCAGGACCTTTTTCTTTTTAGCCAAGCGCCTTTCAGGGCGAGGAACTCAGTAAATGGTGCAAAAAATCGGCGTTATTGGCGCTGGCCTGATGGGCAACGGCATTGCCCATGTTTGTGCTGTTGCAGGGTATGACGTGGTCCTTGCCGACATCGCTGAAGACCGTCTGACCGCCGCAATGGAGGTCATGGGCCGCAATCTGGATCGTCAGGTCCGCCGCGGCTTGCTGGATGACATTGGCCGGATCGAATCGGTACAACGCATCAAAACCACGACTGACTATGCGGACTTCAGCGATTGCGACATGGTCATCGAGGCCGCAACCGAGAACGAAGCGGTCAAGCGCCAGGTATTCGAAAAGCTGGTGCCGCACCTGCGCGCCGATGCGATGATTGCCTCTAACACGTCTTCCATCTCCATCACGCGGCTGGCTGCGACAACGGATCGCCCGGGCCGTTTCATGGGCGTTCACTTCATGAACCCCGTGCCGATGATGAGCCTGGTGGAGCTGATCCGCGGCATCGCCACGGAAGAAGAAACCGTCGCCGCTTTCAAAGAGATGACGCAGCGCCTGGGCAAAATCCCAGTGTCAGCCGAAGATTTCCCGGCCTTCATCGTCAACCGCATCCTGCTGCCGATGATCAACGAAGCGATCTACACGCTCTATGAGGGTGTCGGTTCGGTCGAGGCCATCGACAATGGCATGAAACTGGGCGCGAACCATCCTATGGGCCCGCTGGAGCTGGCGGATTTCATCGGGCTGGATACGTGCCTGGCGGTGATGCAAGTGCTCTACGAAGGCCTTGCCGATACGAAATACCGGCCCTGCCCGCTGCTGGTGAAGTATGTTGAGGCCGGTTGGCTGGGCCGCAAGACCAACCGCGGCTTCTACGACTATAATGGCCCAGACCCGGTTCCGACCCGATAAGTCTAGGCGAAGCGGCAGCGGTCTCGTCTAACAAAAAATTGGCAGACCGCCCCACCATGCTATCCCAACAAAAACTGCAAGATATCGACTGGAGCCGCTGGCTGCCACTTTTGCTAGTGGCGGTTGGCTTGGCGCAGGCCGTGTTGCAATCACTGTTTTTCACCGTCGTTAAATATGACGACGCGCAGTTAATTGAGTGGGCAGCGAGCGCCCAGTTCGGCAATCTGGATCAGCCGACACTGCTATCGAACATCGCCTGGGCTTGCTCTCTTTTGGGCATTCCGCCTGATATTTTCATCAAGATCGCGCGGCAAATCTTCATTGTGGGCGCGATCCTGCTGCTCCACAGGGCCTTGCGCCATTGGACCAAAGACGACGTTCTCGCCTGGATCGGGGCGTTCTCGATTACCTTGATCGACGACGTGCGCGGCAAGGCCGTCACCGAGTTCACACACTTTACGTTCTTGCTCTGCACGATGGCAGCGGCGCTGCTGATCGTGACTGTGTTAACCGAGCGAAAATCCGTATGGCTATACGTTTTGCTGGGACTGTCAGCCGCCTTGGTGTTTCACAGCAAATACAATGGCTTGCTGTTCTTTATTATCCTGTTGATCACCTGCGCCTATAACGGAACTGCCCGGCGGGTGTTTCTGGACAAGGGGGCGCTAATTTCGGCTGCGATCCTGGTGGCGTTAGCAGCTCCGGCTATGGTCTGGGGCTATCTCAACCGGTCCGAGGTTACCGGCACGTTCGGCAAATACCGGTTCGATTCGGCTGACCAATCCCCGTTCGTTGAGGCGCTGGATGCTTATGGGTCCAGCATTACATCGGTGGTGATCGTCGTTGCTATCGCCTTTGCCTACAAGATTTGGCAAGATCGCAGTGTTCGGATCGTTTTAGTGGGCATTGAGCCCGAGAAATTCCGGCTTCTGGGCATCTATTGCCTGACCTTCTTCGTCGCCTCCATCCTGGTGGCTATGGCCATGAATGTTGGTGAAGTAGGCCGCCGCTGGGTCATCCCCGGCACGATGTTCATGGCTGTTTTCGGCGGGTTACTGGCCGGACAAGTTTTACCCAAGACCGCCAGGCCGGTATTGCTAACAGTCCTGGCGGCTTACTGGGTCGTCGTCAATGTGTGGCTGCTGCTGCGCTAGGCAGCAGAGCCGGGCGGCGGTCCATCCAGCATCGGCACATGCCCTGGCCGAGCCGCAATGCGGGCGCACCAGTCCTGCACCGCCGGAAAGGCGCTGAGGTCAAAGCCGCCATCCGCCGCGACGTGCGTGTAGGCATAAAGCGCGATGTCAGCGATGCTGAACGCCTGCCCGACCATAAACTCACGGCTGGCCAAATGTTGTTCCATCACGCCCAACGCCCGATTGCCGCCTTCAATCCGCGACGGGAGTTCTGCGTAGCGGGCGTGTCCCGCCGGCAGGTGACGGTGGATATAGCGAGCCACGGCGACATAGGGCTCGTGGCTGTATTGCTCGAAAAACAGCCATTGCAGCACCTTGGCGCGCGCAAAGCGGGTGTTGGGTAAGAGCCGCGTATCCTCAGCGAAATAGCTGAGGATCGCATTCGACTCCCAAAGCGTGCGGCCGTCATCCAAAACCACGGTCGGGATCTTGCCGTTCGGGTTGAACGCCAGGAATTCCGACGTTCGGGCTCCACCAGCATCAAGGTCTAAATCGACCACGCGATGGTCCACGCCAAGGTGCGCCAAAAGCAGGCGCACCTTGTAACCGTTGCCGGAATCCCAGTTATCGTAGAGCGTTAGCATCACATCTCACTCCTAGAGCCGCCACACGGGCTTGCTGATCTCATAGTCCACGTCGGCGCGGGTCAAGCCGATATCTTCCAACATGCGGTCGTCAAGTTGCGAGAGATGTTTGCGCTGGCGATGCACATCCTGCCAATGCAGCAGTCGTACCACAGCGGCAGTCGCGGCCTGGATCGGCGACGGCACGTGGATAGACAGCGGTTGCTGCAGGAAGGACAGGATAGTCATCGGAGCCTCCTAATGGCTTCGTTTCGGGAAGGCCTCCTATCTATGATGAGTTGCGCTGCATTCAAAACGATGATTTCTGTGATTTTGGTTTAGAAAATCTATTCTATAGAGCACACTCACCATGCGCCGCCTTCCATCCCTGCACGCGCTACGCGCCTTCGAAGCCGCCGCCCGCAACATGAGCTTCACCCGTGCCGCCGCCGAATTGCACGTAACACCCGGCGCAATCAGCCAGCAGGTGCGCGGGCTGGAGGAGGAGTTGGGGCAGCCTCTGTTCATCCGCGCGCCACGCAAGTTGCGCCTCACCGATGCTGGCCGCCGCCTGTTGCCAACTGTCAGCGACGCCTTCACCCGGTTGGCGGCAGGTGCCAACAGCCTGTCGGATCAGCCGATGCGCGGACGGCTGGTGGTTAGCGTGCTGCCCAGCTTTGCCCATGGTTGGCTGGTGCACCGGCTGGGCGGCTTCGCCGACCGCTATCCGGAGATCGAGGTGGTGGTTCAGGCAGAGCCTCGCAAGATTGATCTGACCACGGGCGAGGCCGATGTCGCAATCCGCTATGGCCGTTACGCCGCTGGCAACGGCCTGCACGTGGCCCACCTGATGGACGAGACGGTGTTTCCAGTTGCCAGCCCAATGCTGCTGAACGGCACCAAGCCATTGCGGACTCCTGAAGACCTGCTGTCCCACCGGCTGTTGCACGATTCCGACCTGCGCCTGCCCGATGATGCCTGGCTAACATGGGCCACCTGGTTCGGGCACTGGGGTTTGACCGGCGAGCCCTCCATAGCGGGGATGGGGTTCAGCGACACACGACTGGTCAACCGCGCCGCCTCAGCCGGCCAAGGCATTGCGCTTGGCCGCAGCGTGCTGGTCAAAATCTACATGGAGCAAGGCACACTGGTGCGCCTGTTCGGCGACGAGATGAACGCCGGCGTCGCCTACTACATTGCCTGCAGCGAGGCTCGACGGCACGAGACCAAAATCGCGGTGTTCAGCCAATGGCTGCAGGAAATGGCGGAGGAGTTTTAGAGGCCGGGGGCACCCCTCCCACCTTGTCCTGAACTCGTTTCAGGACAAGGTGGGAGGGGAGGCGCTGGAATTATTCCGCCGCCTAAAGCCCGGCCCGAACCTGCGCCGCACCATCCGCCAGGGCCTTGAGTTTCGCGAAAGCCAAGCCGCGCGGCAGGTATTTCATACCGCAATCGGGGGCTGCGATCAGGCGGTCCGCATCGATATGCTTCAGCGCGGCGGTTAGGCGGCCAGCGACCACATCCGCGGTCTCCGCGACTGGGTCAGCCAGATCGATGACGCCGTAGACAACCTTTTTGTCTGGCAGGCCGCGCAGTTCTACCGGGTCAAGGCCTGGTTGTGCCGCCTCAATTGAAATCGCATCGGCCTTACAGGCGTTTAGCTGTGGCAGGTAGGAATAGCCGGCGGGTTTGCCGCTGACCACATAGGCATAGCCAAAGCACAGATGCACGACGGTGGGGCCGTCGATGCCCTCCAGCGCGCGGTTGATGGCGGCGACGCCGAATTTGTTCGCTTCTTCTGGATTGGCCTGCATATAGGGCTCGTCGATCTGGATCCAATCGGCGCCAGCAGCTTTGAGCTGCTTGATCTCGGCATTGACAGCGGCGGCATAGGCCATGATCAGGCTTTCCTGGTCGTGGTAATGCTCATCGAGCGCCAGCTTGGCCATGGTGAAGCCACCGGGGATGGTGACTTTGATCGGTCGGTCGGTCTGGCTCTTGAGGAAGCGCACCTCATCGGCGTGAACGGAACGGGTCAGCGAAATTGGGCCGACAACGCGGGGCACCAGGGTCGGCTTGCCGTTGCGGGCTAGCACTTCACCGGGATTATCTAGATCGATGCCATCAAGAGCCGTAGCGAAGGCGTTGAAATAGCTCTCCCGCCGGATTTCGCCATCGGTCAGAATGTCAATGCCGGCACGCTCCTGCTCGTGCACGGCAGTGAGGACGGCGTCGTTCTGCGCCTCGTCCAGCGCGTCGTCCTTCATCTGCCAGACCTGCTGCATGCGCACCCGTGGCGGACCATTGCCCAGCAACACGTCGCGATTGATCAGCCAGCCCGGCTGCGGATAGCTGCCAACCAGCATGGTGGGAATAATGGGGAGGGTCATGGATAAGCGCCTATCTGCACAGCAAGGATGCCAAGCAGTGTAGGCGGCTGGCATCGCAATCGCTAGACTATCTGGTAAACAGCATAGCAAAGCGACAAAGGAGCCGCGCCCATGCATATCGAGAAGCCCACTCCCAACACCGGCGCCCTGGTGACCGGCGTCGATCTCAACCGCATGAGCGATGCCGAATGGCAGGCGATCTACCAAGCTTGGCTCGACGCTGGCGTTATCTGTATTCGTGGCCAGGACCTGAGCATCCCGCAATTCCTGGACCACGGACGACGCTTTGGCCAGGTCTTCCCGCACCTGGTTCGCAAGTCCCGCCATGCCGAGTTCCCGGAACTGACCGTCATGGGGATCGGCGCACGCAAGCCCGATGGCTCAGTGAACCCGTCGATCTACAACCGGGGCCGCGGCTGGCATACGGATGGGCCTTGGGACCCAAAGGGCTGTAAGGCGACGCAGCTCTATGGCCTCGAAGTCCCCTCCTCCGGCGGTGATACGCTGTTTGCCAATATGACCATGGCCTATACGGCTCTACCGGATGCTCTAAAGGAGCGCATCGATGGGCTAGAGGCGGATTACGTCTACGGCGGCGCTTCACGCAAGTCGAATGAGCTTTTGGAGCCAGAGGACCGCGACTTGCCACCGGTCCGCCACAGCCTGGTGCGGGTGCATTCAGAGACTGGGCGCAAGTCGCTCTATTTCAACCCAACGCACTTGCTGCGCATTGTCGGCCTGGATGAAGCCGAGGGCGAGGCCCTGATCTCAGACCTCACCGCCCACCAAATCGCGCCGGATGCGGAGTATCAGCATGATTGGCAGGTCGGCGACGTGGTCACCTGGGACAACCGCTGCATGTTGCATTCGGCAGGAGCCCCCTACCCTATTGAGCAAAACCGCATCCACTGGCGCTGCACGGTTGCCTCGCCCGATGCGATGGGGCGGTTGATGGCGTGATGACGCCGACCTACAGCCAGCTCGGCACTGGCAGGCCCTTCTCTTCCAAGAACGCTCGGTTGAACATTTTGGACTGATACTTGGCCGCGCCGTCGCAGAGAACAGTCACGATGGTATGGCCTGGACCTAAGTCCTTGGCCATGCGGATGGCGCCGGCGACGTTCACGCCGGATGACGAACCTAGTGCCAACCCTTCCTGCGACAGCAGATCGAAGGCCACTTGGAGGGCTTCCGCGTCCGGGATCTGGTAAGGGCGGTCGATCGCCAGGCCTTCCAGGTTCGCCGTGATCCGGCCCTGGCCAATGCCCTCTGTGATGGAGGATCCTTCGGACTTCAACGCGCCATTCTTGTAATACTCGTACAGCGCAGCACCCGGCGGATCAGCGATGCCTATTTGCACGCCGGGCTTCTGCTCACGCAGGTAATCGGCAATGCCGGCCAGGGTGCCGCCAGAGCCCACTGCGCAGATGAAGCCGTCGATTTTGCCATCGGTTTGCCGCCAAATTTCTGGCCCGGTGGTTTCGTAATGGCCCTGCTTGTTGGCCACATTGTCGAACTGGTTCGCCCAGATGGCGCCAGCAGGCTCCGCAGCCGCGATCTCATCTGCCAGACGGCCGGAGTATTTTACGTAGTTGTTTGGGTCACGGTAGGGTAGCGCCGGTACCTCACGCAGATCAGCGCCACAGAGGCGGAGCAAATCTTTCTTTTCCTGGGTTTGGGTTTCTGGAATGACGATGACAGTGCGATAACCACGCGCGTTGGCGACCAGAGCCAATCCAATGCCAGTATTACCAGCAGTACCCTCGACGATCACACCGCCGGGGCGCAGCAAGCCCTTAGCCTCGGCGTCTTTGACGATGGCCAGGGCCGCGCGATCTTTGACTGACCCGCCCGGATTCATAAACTCCGCCTTGCCCAAAATTTCGCACCCGGTCGCATCCGAGACACGGTTCAGGCGGATGAGAGGCGTGTTGCCGATGCTATCGATAAATCCGTTGCGAACGTCCATCGCGGTGCCTTTTCATAGCTGTGGTAATTGGCGATAATCGGCAACCTAGCGCACTTGCCCTTGCGCAGGCTGCAAAAATCCTATGTCTGCCAAATACGCTAGCGCACCCAAGGCGTTCGCGCCATATTGAGATGACCGATTGTTGTTAAGAGGCCGCCATGCTGCGAGAGCTTTGGTCTGAAGTTGAAACCTACAAAGAGCGTGATCCCGCCCTGCGGTCACGGCTCGACGTCATTTTCAGCTATCCGGGTTTTCATGCGCTGGTGTTTCACCGCGTCGCCAATAAGCTGTGGCGCAACAAATTCTTCTTCTGGGGGCGCCTGATTTCGCATATCGGGCGGATGCTGAGCGGCATTGAGATCCACCCAGGCGCGACCATCGGCAAACGGTTGTTCATCGACCATGGCATGGGCGTCGTTATTGGCGAGACAGCGGAGGTCGGCAACGACGTTACGCTGTACCAGGGCGTCACACTTGGCGGCACATCGTTGAACCTGGGCAAGCGGCACCCAACGTTGGAGGACGGCGTTATCGTCGGCTCTGGCGCGCAGATCCTCGGGCCATTTACGGTTCGGGCTGGCGCACGCGTTGGCGCGAATGCTGTTGTGTTGGCGGAGGTGCCAGCCGGCGTGACCGTCGTCGGCATTCCGGCCAAGATCGCCAAGGGCGGCGCTGATAACGACAAACCGTTCGACGCTTATGGCGTATCCGCCGGCACGCAAGACCCGATGGCAGGCCGGATCGAGGCATTGCTAAGCCAGGTCGAGGGCTTAACCGCCCGCGTGGCCTCGTTGGAAACAGAATTGCGCGAGTTGCGCAGTGCCGATGGTGATGATTCTAACGCGCGGATTGTGAAGTTTGGTGGGTAGCAGGTCCGGTGCTAGTCTGATTTACCAGACTTTCCGGAACCTAAGGCACCCGCAATGACCGCCGATATCGTCACTTATGAGCAGCGCGGCAAGATTGCGCTGATTGGGATCAACCGCCCCGACAAACGCAATGCCATCAATGCTGCGGTGTTGGAAGGCCTCTCAGCCGCCGCAACCCGGGCGGCACAAGAGGCGCGTGCCGCGGTGTTGTTCGGCCATGGCTCCAACTTCTCCGCCGGGCTGGATCTGGCCTGGTTGGCCGAGCGCGCCCGCCCCGGAGCACCCTATATCCCACCGCTGGATGGCTCCCCCTGGCACCAGGCCTTTAACCTGATCTCCCGCGGGCCGACGCCATTTGTCTCCGCCCTGCACGGCCCCGTGATTGGCGGTGGGCTGGAGCTTGCGTGTGCGACGCACATCCGGGTTGCGTCGGATAAGGCCGTGTTTGGATTGCCGGAGGGCCAGCGCGGTATCTTCGTCGGCGGTGGTGGAACCGTATGGGTGCAGCGGGTGCTGGGCTACGCCACCATGGCGGATATGATGCTGACCGGCCGCCTGCTCAACGCGGAGGAGGCCAAGCAGGCCCGGGTGATGCAATATCTCGTGCCCGCCGGTACCGAGCAAGACAAAGCCATCGAACTCGCGGAGAAGATCGCGGAGAACACGCCGTTGACCAACTGGCGGATCACCAATGTTCTGCCGCGAATGAACGACCTCTCGCACGATGACGGCCTGTTCATGGAATGGCTGAACACCAACATGGTCCGCTCGCCAGAGACCGTTGGCCGGCTGGAGACGTTTCTGTCAGGCAATGCCCGGTTGAATGTTGAGGGTGCTGGCGGGGGCGAGCAAAACTAACACAAGCGATAGTTCATTGTCTTGCGCAACAAAAAGTCAAAATTCCAGGACTACCTAGGCTTTTACAGGGGCGACACCGGTGTTGTCAGCTTCCACCGCGAGATCCGTAATCAACGGAACGAGGCGGTGCATGTGATAAAATCAACCAGCCTCTATCGCTGCCGAACGCGCTCATGAGCGCCTCGCGGGAAGTCTTGTTGCAGGGTGAGATTGATGACGGTCTATGTGTCCTCCACCCGGGAAGCCGGACCTATTGCGGACCGTTGCGGCCGCTCGCGTAGCTGACTTTTTTGTCAAATAATGAGAGAATTTATGCGCAAGATCGAAGTTTTGACCATCCAACGGATCAGCGCTGACGAGTGCGCGATGATAGAAGCGGTTGATCCAAGCATCGCGCTGACCGACGCCGGTGGCTGGTTCGATGGCGAAATCCGAGCGACCTGGCCAGAATTCACCAGCCGTCGCTATCTCTCACCCGACGCAAATGGCGCGGGTACTGCGGAGGAGCGGAATCGGCTGCTGGCCAAGGCAGAGGTCATCCTCGGTGGCTGGCCTTTCCCGCTCGACCTGCGCGCGCGATCTCCCAAGCTGAAATGGTTTCACCAGCGGCCGGCTGGCGCCAGCAATCTGATGCTGGGCGATCTATGGAAAAGCGATGTGGTGGCATCGACGTCTCGGGGCGCCGGCAACACCTTGGCTATGGCTGAGTATGCGGTAGCCGGTGTGATGCATTTCGCAAAGGCTTTGCCACAAGCTGCGGTTGACCGTGATGC
>CALKDI010000202.1 GCA_938084065.1 uncultured Alphaproteobacteria bacterium | reverse complement strand
GCAATCGCCAGATCCAGCGTTAGTGCCAGGCTCATGCCGGCGCCAGCAACAGGGCCGTGTAGCGCGCCAATCACTGGCTTTTCCATGCGCACGATGGCGCGGATAGCGCAATGGTAGTCATCCAGCATAGAGCCCACATGCACCTGTAGATTTTTGTCCAGCTGATCGTGAAACCCTGCCACGTCGCCGCCAGCCATGAAGCCGCGGCCTGCACCTTTTAGCACAACCGAGCGCACGCTTTTGTCCGACTCGATCTGGTACATGGTATCGCGCAGCGCCACAGCCATGGCCGGATTTAGCGCGTTCAGCACCTCTGGCCGGTTCAATGTGACGACGGCAACAGCGCCTTTTTGTTCAACCAGAACGGGGTTCTCGGACATTTTACAGCTTTCTCTTGTTTTGGCGGATCGTTGCAAGCACCCTAACGCTAGCCCTTAAGGAGAACAATCGCCATGACCCATCTGACCCTGGCCCACGCCAATACCATCGTCGAGACCGCCCTCGCGGCGGGTGCCCAGCACGGCATGATGCCGTTGACCGTCGCCGTTCTGGATGCGGGTGGCCACTTGGTAGCGCTGCAACGTCAGGATGGCAGCGGCATCTTGCGGGTGGAGATCGCCCGCGGCAAAGCCTGGGCTAGCCTCGGCATGGGAGCGCCTAGTCGGCTGTTGCGAGATCGGCTGTCAGGCGACCGTCAGTACTTTATCTCTGGGCTTGTCGGTGCCAGCGACGGCAAGTTTATTTGTGTGCCGGGTGGTGTGCTGATCCGAGCCGAGACCGGCGGTCCGATCATCGGTGCGGTCGGCATTTCCGGCGATACCTCGGATAAGGATGAGTATGCGGGCATTGCTGGGGTCAAGGCTGCAGGGCTTATTCCTGCGCCGCTGGAGCCGTCCGATACTTGGCAAAATTCGCACCTGTGAAGCTGTTAAATCCGCGGGGCGGTCGATAGCAGAACGCCGAAGATCATCTGCGCGGCCTGCTGTGCTTCGGCGATGAACGGTGCGCAATTGGGATCGTAGGGCTGGGCTTCGCAATAGGTCACCCATTGCACGTTTAAATCCCAGTAAGCTCCAATAACCCCAGTAAAAGTTACCGTATTGGTTCGGGGCGGTTGGTGCAGCAGCAGTGTTTCGAATGCCAAGGAGGGTATAAATTGTGGATTCAATCCGGCGTAAGTCCTGCGATTGACGATCAATCCATCCCTGCGTTGATAGGGGCCAATATAGGAATAGTCCGGAGAGACGCCCCATTGACGGCCGGAACGGAGAGCGAAACTGGTTTCGAACTGCTCAGACACCCACTGGCCTTCTTGAACGGACTGCACGGTCTGACTGGCAAACTCAATCGAGATGCGACCGGTCTGGTTCAGAGCTCGGCAGACTTGGCCGGTGTCGCGAACAGAAGTCCAGTCGGGAATGGCGACTGCGGCGCCGCCGTCTAATGGCTGGAAGGTGTGATAGCGGAAGGCGGAAATCTGCTGGTCGGTCAGATTGAACGTCGCGATTAACTTCTGAACACTGCCCAAATCCTCGTGACCAACGAGCAGTTCTGCAAAGCTGCGGACCCCTGTGTAGATGAATTGAACACCACCACATATAGCCTGCATTGACCGCGGGGCACCGCCTGCGTTCGATGGTTGCCGACCAGTGTTGCCCGCGGTCTCAGCGGCTGAGTTTGCAAATAGGTTCGCGATGGTCCGACTATCGCCCTGCTGCTCCTGAGATATCAGCAGCGCTGATAGGTAAGACGCCGGCACCGCCCAACTGACAGATGCCGCACCGCTCTTAAGTCCGCCAGAGCCGACACCAACGACATGGCCTTGCAGATCAAAGATTGGCGCACCCGAATGGCTCGGCAGCAGGTGGCCATCCAACCTCAAAATATCCAGATTAACGTCGATCGCGCCGCTTTGCTGCAATGCCTGCCGAGTCTCTTTCGGCACCATATCCGCCAGCCGTGAGGATCCGTAAGTCACCCGCAGCCGCTTGTTGCTCATAGTCGGCACCGACAGGTAATAGCCCAGAGTTTCCACCTCTGCGTCGACCTTTGGTCGTTGAGGTTGTGCTGTGAGGGCTGTTCCCAGGGATTGGCCGACTTGCAGCAACGCCAGATCAGCTTTCGGCAACACCCGCACGACGCTAGCCTGCTGGGTATGGCCGTTATGCTTTTCCCAATACACCGTGATCCGCTGACATCCGGTTACGACGTGATTGGCCGTCACGACATGGCCGGCAGGGCCATAGGCAAAGCCGGTGGCAACCCGTCGTTCTGTGCCCTGTGAAGCTGGGCAGCCGCTGCCCTGCACCTGGACAACACTGCGCGCCAATTCTTCGCGAAGGCTTGGGCTCAGACCTTGCGCCGCCAGTGTTGCCGGCAGGATCAAACAAAAAAGGATGGTCAGTACTGTCCGCACCCGATCAGCGCCCTTGGCATAGCGTAGTAACGCCGGCGTTTAAGGCTGCCAGCGTGCCCGCTTCACTGCTGCCAGCGGGCGCAGTTTCGGCCAGATTTTGCCATACGCCGCCTTCGGCACGCAGCGCACTGGTCAGTGCTGCGAGAGTGCCATATGTCCGGCTTTGCAGGGCATCGCAAGCATCATCAGTCACGCCTGCTGCGTAGAGCCCACCTGTGCCCGCCTTTGAGGTTTTGGCTTCGCCTGTCTTCTGCCCGTTTGGAACCAGACCTAAGCGCTGGAATGCCGCCAAATCGCGCGCTGCGTCTGGAGCAAAGCCCGCCTGGACCCACTGATCACGTACAAATGACGGAGACGGCTCTAGTATACCATGGGTGCGGGCCATCACGGCCAGCAGCAACGTCAAGCTTGCTGCCAACGCAAAACCAGCCACTCGACCGTTATTGCCCCCGGGCACCGGGCCTGTTGCGGATTCGGAGCGCAAACCCAAGACTGTTCCAACTAGCGCGACCAAGGCGGTGACAACGCCGGCCACCACCTCCGAAACTGAAAGTCCTATCAGCAGACCCAAGAACACGCCGAAGGCCGCGCCTACACCAAAATTCCGCAAACTGCTCTCCTAGTCAGAGGCTATGCGGTTACAATTGTGCCGAATGTTTGCCTTTTCGCCAAGGCCGTCGTCTCATGTTGTGGCTTAAGCCACGTCCAACGCGTGCTCTTGCAATGCCGTCATCGGCAGCACGGCCAAGGTCTCAATATGCGTGGCGCGGAGGTAGACGGGAGCGGCTTTTCCGGCCTCATAAGCCTCCCGCCAACGGCCCGCGCAGACGCACCAGCGGTCGCCTGGGTTCAGTCCGGCAAAGCCGAATTCCGGTCGCGGCGTTGACAGATCGTTGCCCGTGTCCTTCGAATACGCAAGGAATTCTGTCGTTACCTGTACACAAACCGTGTGCATTCCCACATCATCCGCGCAAGTGTTGCAACAACCGTCGCGGAAGAACCCAGTTGCCGGGTCTTTGCTGCAGGGCTCCAGCGGCTCGCCGAACACATTGGTAGACTCATCCATAATCGGCACTTCCCGAAGCGTTGCGTAAGGCCTGATCCTACAGGTTTTATGCCAAAGCCTCACCTGGTTTTTCACAATGGACCAGGGGAGGCGCTGCGTGTTAACACGATTGTCATAGGACGGCGGTTAATGTGCTCGGTCAATCGAGGGATTACGTCTTTGCATCAGGCATTTGTGATCACCAACGACTTGAACTTCCGTTTGCACAACCCAAATCGAGTAAGATGTTAGTACAAAGTTTGACAACCTTCGCGACACCTGCACCGTCTGATGTCCCTGAATTGCGTTCCAAGACGGCCCTACTGATGAGCTTTGAAGGCTCACTTGCGGATGGGCATGGCGCTGTATCTGCTGCCACCCGCTTCAGCCTCATGCGGTTGTTCAGGGCATTAGGCGGTGCTGTTGCCGTCTTCTCTGAGCGTGACCCAGAATGGCTGAGCCGAGCATTGGGATTGCAGGATATCCCACTGGTAAATGCCAAAGCATCGCCTCCGGATCTTGCGTCTCAATTGGATGACGTGTTGCAAAGCCCGCTGTTTGCTGGGCGCCGACTTGTGCTCTGCGGCGCATCAGCCGCTGCACCAGCGTTGCGGGAGCGTGTGTTACACCGGGGCGGTATTTTTGCCGATCAAGCTGCCGTTCGATCTGCACTCGGAGAGTGGTTGGAGGGGCTCGCACCCATGCCGGTCCACCAGCGTGCTCATGCCTGATATGCGCTTGCGGCGCTAGGCGCGCTTGCCTTAACCATATCGTTTCGGCCAAACCCATGATCAAATGATATGGATCATGTGCAGGGAAGCGACAGATGGCTGAATTCAATATCCTCGAAGACTTTGCCGTTGCCGGCAAACGGGTGTTGGTGCGCCTTGACCTGAACGTGCCGATGGCAGACGGCAAGGTGACAGACCTGACGCGGATTGAGCGTTCCGTTCCGACTGTGCGGGAACTCTCGCAATTGGGTGCGCGGGTTGCTGTTCTCGCCCATTTTGGCCGCCCGAAGGGCGAGCACAATCCTGAACTATCACTCGCACCCATCGCCGAGGCGTTTGCTGAGGTGTTGGGACAACCGGTTTCCTTTGCCACCGATTGTGTTGGCCCCACGGCCGCCAAGGTGGTTGACGCACTCGGCAATGGCGACGTGGCCTTGCTGGAAAATCTGCGCTTTCATCCGGGCGAGGAAAAGAACGATCCGACGTTTATTAAGGCCCTGGCGGAGTTGGGCGACCTCTATGTGAACGATGCCTTTTCCGCCGCTCACCGCGCCCATGCCTCGACCGCGGGGCTGGCGGGTGTGATGCCCAGCATGGCGGGCCGGCTGATGCAGGCGGAGTTGGAGGCGTTGAGCGCGGCACTCGGCAACCCGACGCGCCCAGTGGCGGCATTGGTTGGTGGTGCCAAAGTTTCGACCAAACTCGACGTATTGCAAAACCTGATAGCCAAGGTTGATTTTCTGATCATCGGCGGTGGCATGGCCAACACGTTCCTCTACGCCCAAGGCAAGCCTGTCGGCATTAGCCTGTGCGAGAAGGATTTGGCCGATACTGCCCGTGAAATCATGGCCAAGGCGGAGGCGTCTGGCTGCACCATCGTATTGCCCTCTGACGTGACCGTGGCGCGGGAATTTAAGGCTGGTGCGGCTAGCGAAGCTGTATCTGCGGATGCTTGCCCGGATGATGCGATGATCCTGGATATCGGCCCGACAGCCATCGCCGATCTGCAAATGCGCCTCGCCGATGTCAGAACCCTGGTTTGGAACGGACCCATGGGCGCGTTCGAGATCGAGCCGTTCGACGCCGGCACCAATGCTGTGGCACGTGCAGCCGCAGCGGCAACCAAAGCTGGCACGATGGTTACGGTTGCTGGCGGTGGCGACACCGTGGCTGCTCTGGCCAAGGCGGGTGCGGTCGATAGCTTCAGTTATGTCTCTACCGCCGGCGGTGCCTTCTTGGAATGGTTGGAGGGCCGTGAGCTGCCAGGCGTGGCGGCACTGACCGGGGGCTAGATCCTCGGCACCGGATAATTCCATCGTTTTCGCGTTGTCGGCGGTCGGGTCAAAAACATCTCAAAACGGCGAAGGTTTTGAACCCGGGTTTTGACACTCTGAGAACGGTAGTTTTCCGTTGTGACTTTGATCGATAAATGGCGTGGTTTCTTGATCGCTAATTGGCGTGACCGATGACCAGTGCGGAAGCCGAAGCTTCGACGATGTCCTCTGTGATGACGGAGAGCTCGTTAATGCGCAGGACGCGGTCGATCTGGATGAAGAGGCGTTGAAGGAGGCGGAAGTTGCCGCCGGTGAGGCGGGCGACTGCGGCCATGGCTTGAGTATCGGTGAAATCGTCGGCATCGAGTTCTTGACCGTGGCGCTTCCAGTGCCGCTTAAGAACGAATGCAAGCTCGTCCTTGGAGAGTGGCGCATAGCGGTGAGAGAAGCCGATGCGGCTGTAGAGTTGGGGGTAGCGCCCCATACGTTTCTCAATATCAGGCATGCCAACCAGGATCAGCCCCGCGTTCGTGCTATCAAACTGGTCGCGGAGATATTCAAGCGCTGCTGTAGAGACACGCTCAGCCTCGTCGAGGATGACAAGTTCGATGCGACCAAGGGATGCCTGGCGTTGATCTCGCCCGCGAATGTCGAGCCCCTGATCGATACAGGCGTTCACGCGGCTGATCAGAGGTGACAGGTCCTGACGCAGCGCGGTCAGTGACCGGGCAACGGCGGGCATTTAGAAGAGAGTACGCGTCTGAGCTAGGGCGATATAGACCTTTGCGTCAGCTGGATCGCGCGGTCCCCATTCGGTCAACAAGGGTTCAGCCGGGTCCCAATGCGCGTAGCGCCGGGCCGATAATGTTTTCCCCACACCGGCTGGCCCGTGGCAGACACCGATCGTGGCTTGACGGCGAACAGCGTCTGCAAACTCGACGAAGCGCCGATGCTCTCGCGTCGCAATGAAGGGGCCTTGGCGGCGCTTGGTCAAGACCGGGGAGCTTCTTTATAGAGGGCGAGTTTGGAGGAAGCGGGAGCGGTCGGCTTTGGCTGGCTCGACGTGGGCGCCCCCTGATCAGGAAGGAATTCAGTCACCTTCCGATTGCGGCTTGCGATTTGTCCGCGGAGCTCCTTTCGGCGGGCGATCCGCGCATGCTGAATATCCTTCAGCGAGATCGTCCGATCCGCATGATCCGGACAGATCGCACGGCAGAGAAAGCGATCACGATGAAAACCCGAATTTCTGTGATGTCGCGCGGGTCGTAGCGGATGGTGACAGCCTCACCGACATACGCTGCGAGCGTTGGTTCCATGCAGCGAAGCCCCTGGAAATGGATACCGTCTCGGCGAATGAGCCGGGGCTTGGCGACGGATATCAGCAGCAGATCCAGGGCTTCGAGGCTGTCGGGCAGGCGCGGCAGCCATCCTTCGGCGAGCCAGGCCTGT
>CALKDI010000201.1 GCA_938084065.1 uncultured Alphaproteobacteria bacterium | reverse complement strand
CAACACCCGCTACCTTGGCACATTGATGCCGTCGGGGGGCGTCCACCCCATCGCTCACCCTTAAACTACCGGTGCCCTCGGTACCCAGGCTAGGCGTAGTACGTTTGTTGCTCCCGGAGTGCCAAAGGGAACGCCGGCTGTAATCACCAGCGGGTCGCCGACTTGTGCCAGACCTTCCTGCCGTGCGATGTTCGCCGCCTTGTCGACCATCTGCTGGAAGTTTTCGATGTCCGCGGTGTGCACCGTGTGCACGCCCCAGGCCAGCACCAGCCGCCGCGCGGTGCGCATGTTTGAGGTCAGGCCCAGCACCGGCGCAATTGGCCGTTCGCGGCTGGCGCGGTAGGTGGTGGAGCCGCTCGTGGTGTAGGTGACGATTGCCGCCGCCTTAATCGTCTCCGAGACCGTGCGTGCCGCCGCGGTAATGGCGTCCGCCGCCGTTGGCTCCGGCCGTTCGTGTTGGGCTTCCAGTACCTGGCGGAACACCGGATCAGCCTCCACCCGTTTGATAATGCGGTCCATGATCTCGACCGCCTCCAGCGGGTAATCACCCGCCGCGGTTTCCGCCGACAGCATAACGGCGTCGGCCCCGTCATAAACGGCCGAGGCCACATCCTGCGCCTCTGCCCGTGTCGGGGCAGGGGAGTTGATCATGCTTTCCAACATCTGCGTCGCGACGATGACTGGCTTGCCCAGTTCGCGGCAGGTGCGGACGAGGCGTTTCTGCTGCACCGGCACTTCCTCCGGCGGCATTTCCACGCCCAAGTCGCCGCGCGCCACCATGCAGGCGTCGGACAGCTCCACCAACTCGCGCAGTCGGTCGATGGCCGCTGGCTTCTCGAACTTGGTTAGGACAGCCGCCCGCCCGCCGATCAACCGCCGTGCCTCGGCTAGATCTTCTGGGCGTTGCACAAAGCTGAGGGCGATCCAGTCGACCCCTTGGTCCAGCGCAAATTGCATATCGCGCCGGTCTTTGTCGGTCAGCGGCGATAGGGGCAGCACCACGCCAGGGACATTGACGCCTTTGCGGTTGGAAATTCGACCGCCGGCGATCACCTCACAATTGGCGAAGTCTGACCCGAAATCGCGCACCCGCAGGCGGATTTTGCCGTCGTCGACCAAAAGTTCTGTGCCTTCCTCCAGCGCCGCAAAGATATCTTTATGCTGCAGTTGCACCCGGTTGGCATCGCCCGGCGCCGAATCCATGTCCAGGCGGAAGATTTCGCCGGCGGTCAGCATTGCTTCGTCATTGATGAACGTGCCAACCCGCAGCTTTGGGCCTTGCATATCCGCCATGACGCCAATGGGCCGGCCGCGCTCGATCTCGATGGCGCGGATCGTGGCCAGCCGGGCCGCGTGATCGGCATGCTCGCCATGGCTGAAGTTCAGGCGAAAGACATCGACGCCTTTGTCAAACAGCGCCAGAATCATCTCATGCGAGGTGCTGGCGGGGCCGAGGGTGGCGACGATCTTAGCGTGGCGGCCGCGATGCATGGGTAGGCTCCTAGCCTGTTAGCCGGGCTCAGGCAAAATCAAGATGGCACGGAAGTCATTAACATTGGTTCGTGTCGGCCCGGTGACAATAAGGCTTTCGCATGCCCCAAAGGCATTATAGGCGTCATTCGCCGCCAACAGCGCCGCAGGGTCGCATCCGGCAGCTCGCATCTGCGCCAGACTGTCCGGTCCGCACCAGGCGCCGGCGTTGTCCTCGCTGCCATCAATGCCGTCGGTATCCGCCGCGAGGGCATGAATATTTCGGTGGCCGTTCAACGCCAGGGTAAGGCCCAGCAGGAACTCCGCATTGCGCCCGCCACGGCCCTTGCCGCGCACAGTAACCGTCGTCTCACCGCCGGAGAGTAACACCGCTGGAGCCCCCACCGGCTGACCGTGAGTTGCCACTTGCAGCGCGATCCCGGCCATAGCCTTGCCGACCTCCCGCGCTTCGCCCTCAATCCGGTCGGAGAGGATTAGCGGCGTGATGCCTGCCGCGTGTGCGGCCTCTGCCGCGGCCTCTAACGATTGCTGCGGCGTTGCCAACATGCGGAAATCGGTGTTCGCGAAGATGGCATCGCCAGGCTTGGGCGTTTCCGCCGCCGAATCGGCCAGCCTTGCCGCGACACTTGCTGGCGGCGTGATGTCATAGCGCGCCAGCACCGCAAGCGCGTCGGCCAAAGTGCTCTCGTCCGGCACAGTCGGTCCGCTGGCGATCACGTCGGGCCGGTCGCCGGGTACGTCGGAGATAGCTAGCGTCAGCACCTTTGCCGGAGCCGCCAGCGCTGCCAGCCGTCCGCCCTTCAGGGCAGAGAGATGCTTACGCACCGCGTTCATCTCGCCAATATTCGCGCCGGACCGCAGCAGCGCCGCGTTCATCGCGCGCTTGTCGTCCAGGCTGATTCCATCCGCCGGTAGCGCCAGCAGCGCCGAGCCGCCGCCGGATGCCAGGAACAGCACCAGATCATCCGCGCCAGCGCTGTGCACCAGCGCCGCAATCCGCGCCGCAGCCTCCGCACCCGCCGTATCCGGCATGGGATGGCCGGCCTCGACCACCTCAATAGAGCGCGCAGGCAGGCCGTGGCCGTAGCGGGTGATCACCAGCCCTTCGATCCTCGCGCCGGGCCAGGCGGCCTCAACCGCAACCGCCATGGCCGCTGCGGCCTTGCCAGCGCCAACGACAATCACACGCCCGGCGGCAGGCAGCGCCGGCAGGTGAGCGGCGAGCACATGGTCAGGCGCTGCTCGCGCAATCGCGGCGGCCAAGCAGTCCTGGAGGAATTGACGTGGGTCTTGCATCATGGCCAACTCGTCCCACGGAAACCGGGGCTGGTCAACACGCGTCTTACCCCCCAATTATAGGCCAGCCCTACCCCAGCTTTCAGGAGGCCCGTAATGGACCAACAGACCCAAACCGAACTCGAAGCCGCCGCCTTCCGCACCCTGGTGCAGCATCTGAGGGACAACCCCGAGGTTCAGAATATCGACCTGATGAATCTGGCCGACTTCTGCCGCAACTGCCTCTCCAAATGGTACAAAGCCGCCGCCGATGAGCGCGGTGTTGAGATCGACTACGAGGCCGCCCGCGAGCTGGTCTACGGCATGCCGTATGCCGAGTACAAAGCCAAACACCAGACCGAGGCGACGCCGGAACAGCTGGCCAAGATGAAGGCCAAAGCGGGACATTGAGGGGTTAGCGGTCCCGGAAGAGGCGATGCCGCTATCCGGGATCGGCATGAGATAAGAACTTCGCCTATCAAAGACCCAGGTTTTCCAGGCTGTTCGCTCCAGCCGGGCGGTTGATACGCTTCGTTGACGGCGTTGACCGAACCGCTGGCTTGCATCAATCTGCCTGTCTCAACTCCCAACCAAAGGACTACGCAATCATGGCCTTCTACGAACTGCGCCAATACAAAGTGAAGCCCGGCAAGATGGATGAATGGGTCCAGATCATGGAACAGGAGATCATCCCGTTCCAGGTCTCCAAAGGCATGGTGATCTGCGGCTCATTCCGCGGTGAGACGGATGAAAGCTGCTATGTTTGGCTACGCCGCTTCGAAAGCGAAGAGCAACGCGAAGCACTCTACAAAGCCGTGTATGAGACTGATTACTGGAAAAATGATATGGGCCCGCGGGTGCCGAACTATCTGATCCGCGAAGAAAATGTCGTCCAACGCATCGTGCCGACACCGAAATCGACGGTGGGCTAACCCACTCGCAAACAGCGGCCGCCTGCTCCGCACTATCAGGCATAGCAGGCGGCCGCTTCGGCCCAACGGCTTGCGAAGCCGGTTGCAGGAAGTGTCCATGGAAAGGCGTGCGTGATGCAGATCGACCGGTCGTTGTTCCATCCGGACTACAAGCCTGAACCGTACTGGTGGGAGGCCGCCAGGCCCGGCACGACCCATGCCAAGGATCTGCCGGATACGACCGAGATATTCATTGTCGGCAGCGGCTATTCAGGTCTGTCCGCCGCGCTGGAATTGGCGAGAGGCGGCCGGGCCGTCACCGTCGTCGATGCGCTCGCGTTTGGTGAGGGTGCCAGCAGCCGAAACGGCGGCGGTGTCAGCACGGGCATCAACCTGGGCAAGGGAATATCCGGCGGCCCCGGCCAGGAAAAACGCGGTGCATCGCTACAGCCCGTGCTTGAAAAACTGCTTGGCGAAAGCCTCGCCGCCTACGAACTGGTGCAGCACTTAATCGAACGTGAGAACATCGATTGCCACTTTGAGCCCCGCGGTCGGTTTGTCGGCGCCTTCACTGCCGACCATTTCCCAGGGCTGCAAAAGAAGGCCGATATGCTGAACCGGCTTCTGCAAGTCGGCGCCCGCGTCGTATCCAAAGACCAACAGCGGGAGGAAATTGGCAGTGATTTCTACCATGGTGGTTTGGTCATCGAACGCTCGGGCAAACTGCACCCAGCTTTGTTCCACAAAGGCCTGTTGGATGCCTGTGCCGCTGCGGGCGTCACATTATGCGCGCACACAAAAGTAACAGGTATCACCGGATCGCCGGGCGCCTTCGTCGTCAACACAGAGCGCGGACCCTGCCGAGCTGAGCACGTCATCGTCGCCACCAAAGGCTATACCGGCGATCTATCCCCCAAATTGCGCAAAAAATTGGTGCCTATAGCCAGCCAGATCATCGCGACCGAAGAGTTGCCGGAGGATTTGGCGCGGGAGTTGATCCCCAACGGCCGCACAATCTCTGAAACACCGCGTATAACCAGCTATTACCGCCTGCTGCCGGGGGATCGGCGCGTAATGTATGGCGGGCGGGCCAGGTTCCAAGACGTCTCGCCGGAGGTGAGCGGCGCTCTACTGCACAAAATGATGACGGACCGCTGGCCTCAGCTGAAAGACGCCCGCATCACACATTCCTGGTCCGGCACTGTCGCCATGACGACCGATGCGCTGCCGCACATGGGCTGTGAAGACGGCATTCACTACTGCACCGGTTGCAACGGCAGTGGCGTTGCAATGATGACCTATCTAGGCCGCCAGATTGCCCTGCGCATCCTGCAGGAAGGACGGTCCGACAGCGAGTATGCCGACCTGCCCTTCCCCGGTGTCGGCGTGCCGTTTTACCAGGGCAACCCCTGGTTTTTACCCATCGTCGGAGAGTATTACCGCTATCTGGACAAGAAAGACCGCCGCAAAGGCACCGGTTGAGGGATTACCGCGGGCCGCCCATTTCCAGGCTTGGCAAGGAGACTGGTTCCGCAGCCGCCCCTCATGCTAAACTCTGGCCAACAATCAACCCTCCACCGCAGAGGATACAGCCCCATGGACGCCCGCATCGCCGACCTCTCCCCCGCCACGACCGAGCGCGAAGTTCGCATTGAGCTCGCCGCCGCCTATCGCCTGGTCGATCATTTCGGCTGGACTGAGCTGATCTACGGCCATCTGACAGCGCGCGTACCGGGGCCTGATCATCACTTTCTGATCAACCCCTACGGCCTGAACTATGACGAGATCACGGCCTCCAACCTCGTGAAGATCGATGTGGACGGCAATATTGTCGAGGACACGCCGTATCCGGTGAACAAGGCGGGCTTCATCATCCACTCTGCCGTGCACATGGTCGAGGACAGCGATAATCATGTTGTCATGCACACGCACACCCGCGCCGGCATGGCCATCTCCGCACTGGAAGACGGACTGCTGAACATTTCGATGAACGCGACCATGTTCCATGAGCGCCTGTCTTATCACGAGTACGAAGGCCCCAGCTTCTACCTGGATGAGCGTGAGCGGCTGCAAAAATCGCTCGGCGACAACAAAGCCCTGATCCTGCGCAACCACGGCCTGTTGACCACTGGCAAGACCGTGCCTGAGGCCTTCATGCGCCTCTACCGGCTGGAGCGCTCGGCCCAAGTGCAGTTAGATGCAGCGGCAGCGGGCAAGATGCGTGTTGTTGGCGACAACGTCGCCTCGCACTCCCGCGACGGCGTTGAGAGCTTCATTGCTGATGGCACCCAGAATGGCGGCGGCATGGATTATGGCCGCATGGAGTTTGCAGCCCTGATGCGCAAGCTGGACAAAGCCGACACCAGCTATCGGAATTAGGACCGATGGCGACGAAACAACCCGGTTAGCGCCTGGGGTTACGTCGTCGCCATTTCGGTTGCTATTGCCGTATTGGGTGAAGCGGATGGAACGGCGGCGAGTGGAAACGTGGCGAGCCGGCCATGGTGCGAGTTGAAGCCGATGGCTGCCTACGCTGAACTCTTTGCCACCAGCAATTTCAGTTTTCTGGAAGGCGCTTCCCACGCCGACGAGTTGGCGATTGCTGCGGCGGCGCTGGGCGTTTCGGTGCTGGCGATTTGCGACCGCAACAGCCTGGCCGGCGTGGTGCGTGGCCATGTGGCGGCGAAGCAGGCTGGTGTCCGCTATGTCGTTGGCGCGCGGCTCGATCTGGTGCGGGATGTGGCCGGCTATGAGGTCAAGCCACTGGACGCTGACCAGCGACTACGCATGCCAGATGGCATCAGCCTGCTGGCTTACCCGACGGACCGCCCAGCCTACTCCCGCCTTTCGCGCCTGATTAGCTTGGGGCGAAGGCGAGCGCCGAAAGGGGCTTGCTGGCTCAGCCTTGATGACGTGCGTGAGTACGCGGAAGGGTTGATCTTCGCCCTGTTGCCAGACAGCATACCGCCGGACCTAGATCCCGACGCGCTGGCCCACCGTTTGCAGAGCGACTTCCGCCGCAACCTCTACCTCGCCACCCACCCGCGCTTCGACGGGGCAGACGGCATTGCCCGAGACGCGGCGCTTGCCGCCCGCCATCGCATCCCGCTGCTCGCCACCAACGCGCCGTTGATGCATGTGCCAGGCCGCAAGCCGCTGGCCGACGTGCTGGCCTGCATCCGCCACCGCACCAGCATTGACCAGGCCGGCTTTCGCCTCGCCGCCAATGCCGAGCGCCACTTGAAGACGCCGCAAGAGATGGCCCGCCTATTCCGCGAGCACCCCCAAGCGCTGGCCAACACGCTGGAACTGGCGGAGCGCTGCCAATTCTCTCTCGACGAGTTGCGCTACGAATATCCAGCAGAGATCATGGTGGCGGGAGAAACCGCGCAACAAACCCTCACCCGCCTGACCCGTGAAGGCGCGACCAACCGCTACCCCCAGGGTGTGCCGGACCAGGTGCAGCTGGCCATTGCCAAAGAGCTCAGCCTGATCGACGAACTCGGTTATGCGCCCTATTTCCTGACCGTCTACGACATCGTCCGCTTTGCCCGCAGCCAGGATATCCTCTGCCAAGGCCGCGGTTCGGCGGCGAATTCTGCCGTGTGCTATTGCCTGGGCGTCACAGCGGTCGACCCGACCCGCATCGACCTGCTGTTTGAGCGCTTCGTCTCCGCTGCTCGCGACGAGCCGCCGGATATCGACGTCGATTTCGAGCACGAACGGCGTGAGGAGGTCATTCAATACCTCTACAACCGCTATAGCCGCCACCGCGCCGGGCTGACCGCTACCGTCGTTACCTACCGCGCTCGCGGCGCGCTGCGCGACGTGGGCAAGGTCATGGGCCTGTCGCCGGATACGGTCGGCGCCATCAGCGGCAATCTCTGGGGCTGGCACGAGGCTACAGTGGTTGAGGAGCGCGTGGTCGAGGCTGGGCTCGACCCCACCGACCGGCGTATTGCGATGACACTGACCTTGGCACGCGAGTTGATCGGCTTCCCCCGCCACCTCTCGCAGCACACTGGCGGCTTTGTGATTGCGCGCGACAGCCTGGAAGATCTGGTGCCGATCGAGAACGCCGCCATGGCCGACCGCACGGTGATCGAGTGGGACAAGGACGATATCGATGCGCTCGGCATTCTCAAGGTGGATGTGCTGGCGCTCGGCATGCTGACCTGTGTGCGCAAGGCATTCGATCTGCTGCGCCAGGATTATGGCCGCGACCTGGGCCTCGCCAGCATTCCGGAGGGCGACTGGGCGACGTACGAGATGCTGTCGCGCGCCGACTCGCTCGGCACGTTTCAGGTGGAGAGCCGGGCGCAGATGTCGATGCTGGCCCGCCTGAAGCCGCGCAATTTCTACGATCTGGTGATCGAGGTCGCCATCGTCCGACCGGGGCCGATCCAGGGCGACATGGTCCACCCCTATCTGCGCCGGCGCGAGGGCAAGGAGCAAGTGTCCTACCCCTCGAAAGCGCTCGAAAAGGTGCTGGGCAAGACGCTGGGCGTGCCGTTGTTCCAAGAGCAGGCGATGAAGATCGCCATCGTCGCCGCCGGCTTCACCCCGGACGAGGCTGACCGCCTGCGCCGCGCCATGGCGACCTTCAAGAAAGGCGGCGATATCCACAAATTCCACGAGAAAATGGTCAGCGGCATGGTCGCCCGCGGCTACGACCGGGACGTCGCCGAACGCTGTTTCAAGCAGATTGAGGGCTTCGGCACCTATGGCTTTCCGGAGAGCCACGCCGCCAGCTTTGCCCTGCTGGTCTATGTCTCATCCTGGCTGAAATGCCATTATCCGGAGGTGTTTGCCGCGGCCTTGCTGAACAGCCAGCCGCTGGGATTCTACGCCCCGGCGCAGATCGTGCGCAACGCGGTGGAACATGGCGTGCACATACTGCCGGCGGACGTGAACGCCAGTGATTGGGATTGCACCCTGCAGCCGGGCGCAGGGCCAGGGCCGGCGCGGGGCTCCATTGGCTGGGGTGTGACTTCGGCCAAGCCAGAGCGCTCGCTGCGTCTCGGGTTGCGACAGATCAAGGGGCTGAAACAGGCAGATGCTCGGGCCTTGATGGCGGCCCGCCCGGCTCGCGGCTATGGCAGTGTGGCGGAGGTTCGCACGCGCGCCAGCCTCTCCGCTGCCGTGCTGGAGCGGTTGGCGGAGGCGGATGCCTTCGGCTCGCTCGGCCAGAACCGGCGGGAGGCGCTGTGGGCGGTGCGTGCGTTGCCGCCGACCGTCGAGGACTTGCCATTGTTCGCCGCCACCGGCGAGAACCGGGCGGAGGCGGCCCTACAGACTGAACCCGCCGTAGCCCTGCCGGCTGCCACTATGGGCGAGCAAGTGGCGGAGGATTACCGCCGCCAGCGTCTGACCCTACGCCGCCACCCGATGGCATTGCTGCGCCCGCGCTTGCCCGACGCCGTGCCGAGCGCCCGCCTGCCGCATCTGCCGGCGAACGGGCGGGTTACCGTCGCCGGCCTGGTGCTGGTGCGGCAGCGGCCCGGCAGTGCTAAAGGCGTGATCTTTGCCACGCTTGAGGACGAAACTGGCGTCGCCAACATCATCGTCTGGCCGAAAGTGTTCGAGGCCTACCGCGCCACCGTCATGCGCGCGCGCCTGCTATGGGTCAAAGGCCGGTTGCAGCGCGAGGGCCTAGTGATTCATGTAGTTGCCGAGCATTTGGAAGATCGCTCCCACTGGCTCAGCGACTTGGATGGACCTTCTGCCTCGGCTGGCCCAGTTGCACCGCTAGAGCCTGATAGCCAGCGCTTCCCAGTCAAGTCACGGGACTTCCATTGAGGCGCGGTTTCCCGGACTTGATCCGTGATCCATGCTCGGGAATTTCTTACAGAGCAGGGAATGGTTGGCTGGCTCTCAAGCGTAGGCCCGGAACCAAGTCCAGAGAAAGGCGCGGAGAGAATAGCTTCCGCCGCTAGGCCTAGCTCAGAATTGCCGCAGCAATCGCCGCAGATAGTCTTGTTCTGGCACTGGGCGGTCGGGATCTGCGCTGCGTTTGTAGAGGGTGTCGCGGATGCGGCGGGCGCGTTGGGTTTCCGTCTCTGTTGGGAGGCGCGGGCCGACTTCGGAGGCTGACTGGCCGTCTTGACCCTCTCGGCCTAAGGGGTCGCGGTTCTGACCGGGGCCGGCAGAGCCTCTGCCCTGCATAAAGGTGGTGCCGGGGCCGGACTGGGTGCCCATTTGTTGTGATAATTGCTGTGACAGCCCCTGGCCGGCCTGGCGTAAGTGTTCCAGCGCCACGTTTTCTGCGGCCAGTGCCGGATTGCCAGCGCCTTGCTGGAGGTTGTCGCGCGCGCTGCGCATGGCCTGCTCCGCCTGCTGCATGGCGTCTGGAATATTGCCCATCATCTCGCCTAACTGGCGCATCAATTCGCCCAGATCGCGGCGCAAATCGTCTTGGTCTTGTGCCAGACCGGGCATGGGGCCAGGCATAGGATCGTTGCGCTGTTCCCGCGATTGAGATGGCCGCTGTCCCGGTTGGCGCAATTGCGGCATCATCAGATTGGGCAGGCCAAAGCGGCGCAGATCCATCATGATTTGGGGCTGGCCGGCATTGGCATCGGGCGGGCCGTTTTGTGGCGGTTGGGCCTGTTGATTGCGCTCGAACGTCTGGTCGATCAAGGCTTGCTGCCGCCGTTGCATCTCCATCAGCTGATTGAGCATTTGCGTCATGGCGGCGGCCTGTTGTTGCTGTGCCTCGCTCATTTGTTGGGAGGCCTGGGCGCTTTCCAACATCTGCTGTAGCTGGGCCAGCAGGTCGCGCGCCGCTTGCGTTGAGCCGCTTTCGGCCAAGGACTGGATCTGGTCCAGCATACGCTCTAGGTCAGCCACCTCAGCAGTATCATTCGCCTGAGCCGGAGCCGGCGGAGAAGGTGGTTGCCCACCCTGGTTCGCCAATTCGCTCGCAAAGCGGCGCATGGCCTGCCGCAACTCCTCGACCAAGCGGCGGATTTCTGCCTCATCGGCATTGCGTGCGAGCGCTTCCTGCAAGGCCTCTTGAGCGGCGCGCAGGTCGCGCTCGGCTCCGGGCAGGTCGCCTTGGTCCAGCCGCAACGCTATATCCCACAACAGGTCCCGCACGGATGTGAGCGCTGCTTCGTCGGTGTTGCGCCACAGCCGATAGGAACTGGCGCGTAGGCCCAGAAACACGGTGGTGTTGTCATCGAACCGCCCTGGGAATTGGGCAATCTTGCCCAGCGCGGAGGCTACCTCACGCGGTGGTTGGCCTTGGTCCAAGTCCTTGCGGGCCGCGATGATCTCGCGCGCGACTGGATGGGTAAAGACTCGTTCTGGCAGGGTAACGATAACGCTATCGCTCTCGCCAGTCTGTCCCAGAGCATCCACGGCTTGAAGGCGCACCAGGACCTTACGTCCGGCCCAGGGGTGCGGTGTCAGGTCGTGGAAACTGCTGGATTGCACCGTCGCGGCCACATCGCCCAACGGAAACACCAATAGCAGCGGCTCGCCGGCATCTGCCGCTGTCTCCTGGCCCGCCAACCGAATTTCGGCCCGGGCAGCGGTGACGCCATAGTCGTCGGCGAAGGCATAGTCGATGCGCAGCGACTGCCGTGGCGTAGCCGACGGTGGCTCAACAAATTCGGCAGTGGGCGGTTGGTCGTAGACGATGTCGAGCGGCCATTCTGCCAGGGTGGAGCCGCCACCGCGGACGGCCATCTGTCTGCCCTCGGTCAATTCCATCGTCAGTTTGTGGCTGTCCGGGCCGTCTTCCTCAAAGGCATGTGTCTGATCGTCTATCTCTAACGTGGCGGAGCCAGATCGACTGACCCGCGCGACCAGCATGCTGCCGATCGGAACCCGCATCGGCTCGCCCGAGGCCGGGGCGAATATTGGCGGTTTGTTGGTGTAGGCCGGCGGCTCAATCCACAGGTCGACGGCGGGGGCGTCCTGGCCGGCAATAGCGGCGAACCGCGGCTGGATGCTCTCGCGCAGGTGATGGCGCCAGTCGTGGCCGGCTAGAAACAGGGCTATAACCACAGCCAAGAGCGCTCCAGCCCGCCATGCGAACCGGTCGAGCCGGGGCAGGGCGTTTGTGGGCGGGGCGGGACGCAGCTGGGCTAGATGTGCTGCTAGTTGGCGCTGGTGAGCCTGCCAGAGGGCTTGACCCGTGGGGTCGTCACCCAAAGGCCGATCCGCTATGGCTTGCAGCGGTCGGTGGGCAACGCCGCTATCTTGTTCTAGCCGCCGGGCAGCCTCACCTCGCGATGGCAGACGCCATGCGCCGCGCCGCTGCCAGAGCGTCCACCCGAGCCAAGTAAGGCCGGCGAACAGGCCAAGACTGTGCAGCCACGGCCCCAAGGCCGGCAGAATGCCCGACAATGCCAGGGCCAGAAGCGCCAGCACCACCGCCTGCATCGGCCAAAGCCCATTCCAAACCCGTTCCACCCAGAGGCTCACCCAGGCAAGGGCGATCCGGTATTGGATCGGCAGGGAACGGGTAATGGACGTCAGGGGTCTAGGCCTCCTCCAGCCATGGCGGCAGGTTTTGTGCCGCTAGCATTTCCTCATAGGTCGGGCGGCGGCGCACCACGGCCCAATCCGAACCGCGCACCAGCACTTCGGGCACGCGCGGACGGCCATTATACTCGCAGGCCATCACTGCCCCATAGGCCCCAGCGGCGCCGATCACCAACATGTCATCAGCCAACAGCGGCGGCAGTGGCCGGTTGGCGGCGAACTGGTCGGTGCTCTCACAAATTGGGCCGACCAGATCGGCCTCGATCCATTCCGTATCCGCATCTGGCGCAGTTTCCGGCTGGATCGGGTGATAGGCGTCATAGAGCGCCGGACGGATCAGATCGTTCATGGCCGCATCGACAATGACAAAGCGCTTGGTCGCGGTCTGCTTTTCCGTGATGACCTTGGTCACCAGCACACCTGCCAAGCCAGCAATGCGACGTCCTGGCTCGAACACGAACTGCGCGTCCAGGCCATGGAAGACCTCCCGCACAACGCCCGCATAGGCGGCGACGCTGGGCGGTTCCTCTTGATTATAGACAATGCCTAAGCCGCCACCGAGGTCGATGCGCTCCAGCGGCAAGCCGTCGGCTTTCAGCTCCTCGTACAGCGTGCGCACGCGCAGGAAGGCGTCTCGATACGGCTCCAGCTTGGTGATTTGCGAGCCGATGTGCACGGCGATCCCCACCGGCTCAACGCCGGGCAGGCTGTGGGCATGCCGGAATAGCGCGGGCGCATCTTCATAGGCGATCCCGAATTTGTTCTCAGCCTTGCCGGTGGAGATCTGGGCGATGGTGCCGGCGTCCACATCCGGGTTGATGCGGATGGCGACCTTGGCGGTCTTGCCGATGGCGGTGGCGATCTGGCTGAGCACGTCCAGCTCGCTGGCGACCTCGACGTTGATTTGCATGACGCCTTCGGCTAGCGCGAATGCCAGTTCTTCACGGGTTTTGCCGACGCCGGAGAAGACGACGCGGCCCGCCGGGATGCCGGCGGCCAGGGCATAGCGCAACTCTCCGCCGGAGACGACGTCGGCGCCTGCGCCTTCAGCCGCTAATAGGCGCAGCACGGCCAGCGAATCGTTCGCCTTTACCGCATAGCAGATCGTGACCGGCAGACCAGCGAACGCGTCCGCATAGCTGCGGTAGGAGTCCTGTAGCGCCTGGCTGCTATAGACATAGACCGGCGTGCCGACAGCCTCAGCAATGTCGGATAGGCGCACGGATTCGGCGCACAAACGGTGATCCCGGTAGTGAAATGGCGTCATTTGGTTGGATAGGCCCGCGGGTAAGTGGAATTTGTGCCGTCTCTGTGCTCCAGATCGCCCTTCTTGCCACACGCGGTGACGGCAAAGGCGATGACGGTCAGCACCAGCAGCATGATGACTAGGCGTCCCATAAGGCGTTTTTTATCCTGCATTGTTCGATTCATTCCCCTGTAGGCCAACCCCTTGCAATCCATACCGCATCCGAGCTTCTGCAATCGCTTCTAGCACGCGCACTGGCGCGGTGCCGCCTTCGCTGGTCCGGCTTGCGACCGAGGCGTCCAGCGTTAGCACATCATAGACACCGGCATGGATGCCGTCATGCACCGCGCGCATGGATTCGATGCTGAGCCCGGCCAGTGACGTTTTTTGCCGGTCAGCCTCGGCCACCAAGGTGCCGGTGATGTGGTGGGCGTCACGGAAGGGCAGGCCCAACTCGCGCACCAGCCAATCGGCCAGGTCGGTGGCCGTAATATGGCCGCGGGCGGCGGCGGCGCGCATGGCATCTGGCTGTGGGGCGAAATCGCGGACCATGCCGGCGCTGGCGGCGAGGCAGAGCATCAACGCATCTGCGGCCTCAAATGTGGGCTCTTTGTCTTCCTGCATGTCCTTGGAATAGGCGAGCGGCAAGCCCTTCATCGTGATCAGCAGGCTGGTGAGCGAGCCTATCATCCGGCCAGACTTAGCTCGGGTCAGCTCTGCCGCATCCGGGTTGCGCTTTTGTGGCATGATGCTGGAGCCGGTGGTGAAAGCATCCGACAGTTTGACGAAGCCAAAGCCCTCGGAGCACCAGAGCACGATTTCTTCGGCCAGGCGCGAGAGGTGGGTGGCACTGATCGCGGTGGCAGACAGGAACTCCAGTGCGAAATCGCGGGCGGAGACGCTGTCGACCGAATTCGCTGTTGGTCGGGCAAAGCCCAATGCCTGGGCGGTGGCGCGCCGGTCGATGGGGAAGGGGGTGCCAGCCAGGGCCGCCGCGCCCAACGGCAATTCATTCATCCGCTGGGCCGCATCGGCAAACCGGCTGCGGTCACGGCCGAACATCTCCACATAGGCCATCAAATGGTGGCCAAAGGTGATCGGCTGGGCGTTTTGCAAATGGGTGAAGCCCGGCATCACCATGTCAGCCGCGGCCTCGGCCTGGTCCACCAGCGCCTGTTGCAGGTCGGCCAGTGCCCGGTCAGCTTCGTCGCAGGCCTGCCGCACCCACATACGGAAGTCGGTGGCGACCTGATCATTGCGGCTGCGTCCGGTGTGCAGCCGGCCCGCAGGTTCGCCGATCAATTCCCGCAGTCGGGCCTCCACATTCATGTGGATGTCTTCCAATTCCGGGCGGAAGGGGAAGACGCCGCTGGCTATTTCTGCCTCGACCGTGTTCAAGCCTTGTTGAATGGCCGCATTGTCTTCTGCTGTGATAATCCCTTGATCTGCAAGCATGGCTGCATGCGCGCGGGAGCCGGCAATATCTTGCGGCGCCAGGCGTTTATCGAAGCCAATAGAGACGTTGATCTCCGCCATAATCGCGGCAGGACCGGCGGCAAACCGGCCACCCCAAAGCGGATTGGCGTTCTGATCGGAGGAAGACTGAGACATGCGCTGGATTGCTCTGATATTGCTGGTGGCGGTGATCGCGGTCGCGGCTGCTCTGTATGGCATGATGACAGGCGAAGGGGAAGACGACCCGCTTCGAGTCGTCGCCGCAGGGGGCGGAGGGTCGTCTGCTGAGTCTGCTCGCCCGGTGCCTGATTGGACCGCCATGTTGGAGCGGCACACGCCGCCGCAGCCGGGCAGCGCGGTTGCCTTCACCGATGGCCAGGGACAGCCGGTCAGTCTGGCGGACTTTAAGGGGAAAGGCGTTGTCGTGAACCTGTGGGCCACATGGTGCGGCCCGTGTGTGCGTGAGATGCCGTCGCTTGATCGCCTGCAAGCCGCCGTCGCCGATGATGGCATTCAGGTGGTCGCGGTGTCTTCCGACCGGGAAGGTCTGCTCAAAGTCGCGCCGTTCCTGGCACAGCACCGGCTCTACCGGCTGCCGCCATACCTAGACCCCAAGGGTGATTTCACCCGGTCGCTGGCCGGCAGAGGCCTGCCCCGCACCTATCTGATCAATGCCGCGGGCGAGATCGCCGCCAGCTATATCGGCCCGGCAGAGTGGGACGATCCAGCGCTGGTTGCTGCTGTCCGCGAATTGGCGCGCTGATGCTGCGTATTCCCTCTCCAGAACGCCCCGATTGGCAAGCCCAGGCCACCGCGCTCGGCTTCCATTTCCACACGATCGAGGGTGAGCCGTACTGGGATGAGCGAGCGCACTACCGCTTCACCCTGCGCCAGGTGGAGGACGACATCGAAGCCCCCACCGCCGCCATCGAAGCCATGTGTATGGAGGTGGTTGATCGCGTCTGCCGTGATGAGGAATTGTTGCGCCAACTGGCCATTCCAGAGCCATTCTGGGACTTCATCGCCCAGAGTTGGTTCCGTGGTGAGCCGCCGCTCTATGGCCGCATGGATTTTGCCTATGACGGCCATGGCCCGGCCAAACTTTACGAATACAACGCGGATACGCCGACCTCTCTGTACGAAAGCGCGTTCTTTCAATGGGTCTGGCTGGAGCAGGCGCGCGTGTTCGGGCGGGTGCCGCCGGATGCGGACCAGTACAATTCCATCCAGGAATCATTGATAGCCGCGTTTGAGGCCTTCGACCCCGGCTCATACCTGCATTTCTCCTCCGCCGAGGGCCATGGCGAGGATCGCGGCACGGTGGCTTATCTGGAGGACTGCGCTCGCCAAGCCGGCCTCGCCACAGACTATGTCGCGCTGGAGCAGATCGGCGTGGACGGGGAGGGTCGGTTCTCAGACGCCAACGACTATATCATCCAGGCTATGTTCAAGCTGTATCCGTGGGAACAGGTGTTCGAGGATACCTACGGCCAACACGTGCCCAAAGCCGGCGTTCGCTGGTTGGAGCCGCCGTGGAAAGCCATCCTGTCAAACAAAGGCCTGCTGCCGCTGCTCTGGCAAATGTTTCCGGATCATCCGAACCTGCTGCCCTCATTCTTTAAGAGCGATCCTGCCGCTGCCCTATCCGGTGGCTATGTGTGCAAGCCGCTGTTCAGCCGTGAGGGTGCCAATGTGGAATGGGTGGAGCCGTCCGGCAAGCGCTACACGGTCGATGGCCCTTATGGCGCGGAGGGGCACATTATCCAGGCCCTGCATCCGCTGCCACGGATTGCCGGCAACTATACTGTGATTGGTTCTTGGTTGGTGCTCGGGAAGCCAGTCGGGCTCGGCATTCGCGAAGATGCTACGCAGGTCACCCGCGACACCTCTCGCTTTCTGCCGCATGCCATCATTGGGTAGAGCACCCCTGGCGCAAACAGATTGCGCCAGGGGTGCTCTAACGCTGCCGCCTTTAGCGACCCTTCCAGTTCGGCGGGCGTTTCTCGGAGAAGGCTTTCGGGCCTTCGATATAGTCCTCCGACTCGCCCATCGCCTTGTAGGCCGGGTAGATATGCTGATTGCGAATGGCGTTGCCGACCGACGTCTCGTCCAGGCCCATATAGACGCCCTGCTTGGAGGCGCGGATCGACATGGGTGAGCATTCCAGAATGGTGGCAGCCCAGCGTTTGGCGCCGGCCAAAGCCTCGCCGGTCGGTACGACCTCATTGACGAAGCCCAGTTCTTTGCCCTCAGCAGCGCTGACACGGCGGCCGGTCAGGATCATGCCCATGGCCTGCTTGAACGGGATGTGCCGTGGCAGACGGTGGATGCCGCCAGCACCAGCAGCGAGGCCGACCCGTGGCTCTGGCAGAGCGAAGGTAGCGTTCTCCGCCGCGATGATCAGATCGCAGGCCAGAGCCGTCTCAAAACCGCCGCCCATGGCCCAGCCATTCACCGCCGCGATGACAGGTTTGGTCTGGTCATAGCGGTTGGTAATGCCAGCAAAGCCCGAATCCGGCCGGCTCCGCGAGCCGACGCCTGCCGCCTGGTATTTCAGGTCATTGCCAGCAGAGAACGCCTTGTCGCCCGCGCCTGTGACGATGGCAATCCATTGCTCCGGATCATCACGGAATTCCGTGAAGACTTTGTCGAACTCCCAATGCGCCGGCGGGTGAAGGGCGTTGTAGACCTCCGGACGGTTGATCGTGACGATGGTGAGCGGACCTTCGCGCTCGACCTTTAGATATTCGTAGCCAGCCATTGGGCGTTTCCTCTGATAGGGTATTTGAGAATTTATGCACCTATGGTGCCGCGGTTTCGCCGCCGCGGCAATCGTTACAACGGTTAGTTTCTGCACTGAGCCGCAAAAAAAGAGGCGACGGTCCGTGACCGCCGCCTCTGCTGTAACCGCGGTGTCAGCGCTACTCAGCGGCGCGGCGGCCCTTTTTTGAGCTTTCGTAGGAGGCGAGGTCGCCGTCTGGGCGGTCCATGGCGAAGACTTCGCGTACGACGGAGTAATCCATGTAGCCGAGGCGGGCGAGCGGTTGGTAGGCTGCCATGTCGACTAGGCCATCGTTCAGGATGTTCTCGGCGATGTGGATGCCGACGACTTCGCCGAACACGACGTTGTTCTCAACCTTGGCATGCCAGGAGGGCAGGCGGGTGCGGAACAGGAATTTGCATTCCAGCGACGCCGGGGCTTCGGCGACGCGTGGCACCTTGATGTGATGGCAGTCGGCCTTGGTGAGGCCGGCCAGCTCAAACTCGTCCACTTCTGGATCGACATGGGCGGAGCTTTCGTTCATGGCTTCGCGCAGGTCGTAATTGCAGAGGTTGACGACGAATTCGCCGGTCTGCTCCAGATTGGCGAGCGTGTCCTTGGCATTGCCGCCAGGGCGCGGGTTGTTGGGTGCGAACACGATCATCGGCGGCGCGTCGCTGACGGCGTTGAAAAAGCTGTATGGTGCCAGGTTACAGACACCCTGCGCGCTGACGGTCGAGACCCAAGCGATGGGGCGGGGGGCGATCAGGGCCTTGAACGGGTTGAATTTCAGGCCGTGTTCACGTGGGTCTTCGATAAAATAGTGCGACATGGGGCTTGCCTCCGGCGGCGTTGGATTGTTGGGTGTTAGGATTAGAGCGTTTCCGCTCGGTTCGCAATGAAAGTGCCTTTTGCTATGTCAAAAATCGTTCTCATCACTGGCGGCAGCCGCGGTATCGGCGCAGCCTGCGCGCGCGTGTTGGCGGAAAAAGGATATGATGTCGCCGTCAACTATGCCGGCAATGCCAAGGCGGCAGCACAGGTCGTGATGGATGTGGAGGCTGCCGGACGACGGGCCGTTGCCGTGCAGGCGGATATCGGCGATCTGGCGGCGGTGCGGGCGATGTTTGAGGCGGTGGATCAGGGGCTGGGTCGGCTCACCCATTTGGTGAACAATGCCGGTGTGATCAGCCAGCGTGGCCGGTTTGAGGATCTGACCCAAGACACCATCGACGGTATGATTGCGGTCAACATTAAGGGCTATATGTACCCGACCATTGAGGCCATCAAGCGGATGAGCACCAAACATGGCGGGCAGGGCGGCGTGATTTGCAACATCTCCAGCGGGTCAGCCCATCGTGGCTCACCCAACAATTCAGTGCTGTATGCGATGACCAAGGGGGCGGTGAACTCCATGACTATCGGTCTCAGCCAGGAGCTGGTGGCCGATAGCATCCGCGTCAACACGGTCGCACCTGGCCTGATTGCGACTGATATGCCGGGGCCGGACGAGCTGGCCAAGCGGGTGCCTGGCCTGCCCATGGGCCGCGCTGGTGAAGCCGACGAGATCGCGCACGGCGTCGCCTATCTGCTGTCGGACGAGGCCAGCTATACCAGCGGTGCTAACCTGCGCATTGCTGGCGGGATGACGTAAGTGGTTACTGAAGCCGCAGGTGTTTTTTTGGGAGCGGCTATTGTAGCCGCTCTACGGCCATAGCCTGACCGAAGCGGTGGCTGCATTCCAGGTGGTCGCCGTACTTGCGGTGCTGCACGGTGTGTTGTGCCGCGGCCATAATCAGGCGGTCGCGGTCCCAGGATTTGTTTTTGCCGTAATCCTCCAATAGGCATTGCGCGAGCTCTTGGTTGTGCGGATCGTTGCCGATGCGGCAGGCGGCGAGGGCGATGCGTTGCACCAGCGGCGCGCGGTCTTCTTTTGTGTCCAGATAGGCTCTGGTCCAGGCGAGGGCTGCCTCTGGTTCGATTGTCACCAGGGCTTCCTCTGCATGGTCGAGGATTGCGTTGGGGCTGAGGCCAGCGGCGGCTGAGGGTGCTTTTGCCGGTGCCGGCTCGACATCGCCCAATGCCCGTTGGTGGGTGGCGTTGCGGTTCAGATAGCTGGCGGCGACGAACAATAGCTTCAGGCGCTGAGGATGCTGGAAGTTGTCGTAAAACCACCCCAGCGTGTTCATGTACTCATAGCAGTGCTGCGGGATGGAGAAGCCGTTTGGGTCGCGGGTCTCCAGCAACACCTGAGCGGCGGCCAGTTGGATCACATCCAGGATTTGCCGCGGACCCTTGCCGGCCTTCAAGAGGTTGGCGAGGTGTTCGATATAGGCCGGCTCTGGCTCACGCAGGAGGACGTGGATCAGCGCTTCACCCTCGGCCTGGGTGAGGGGTGCGGACTGAGTCAGAACCTCACGTTCGCGCTCGCTGGTGCCGGAATAGGGGATTGCGGAAATGCGGTCGCCATCGATGAATACGGTGATCAGGTTGCAGGCCATCTCATAGGTCGAATACCAGCGCGGACCGACGCCGATGTCGAGCGCGCCGGCATACAGCACGTCGTGGGCCTGGTCCCAGCCGATCAGATTGCCTAACTCCACCGTAGCGCGGGCGCGGAACGCCTTATGTCCGGTGGTGTAGGAGCGGTTGTAGAGCACCCGATCCTGAACGTCGGAGAGGCCGGCGAACACCAATTGGGCCAGGGCCTGTTGGCGGTCTGCGGGGTTTTGCATGACGCCGAGGAAGATGGAGTACGCCTCCAGCACATTGCCGCGATGCACCTGAGTTGCCCATTCATTCAGGCGATCTTCCAGCGGGCCCGAGAGGGCTTTCGGCTCCTGATCCGGCCAGTGACGCACCGGTGCCGGTGGAGGGCCGGCGGGGAGTTCGCCGCCGCCACGAGCGTAGTGACCGGGGGCCTTCAGGATTTTCTGGTTCCAGATGTCCAGGCCGGTTGGCATGTACCAGATGGTCTGCGCCATCGGTAAAGCCTGGGCCTCTGGCGGCAGCCATTGCGAGAGATGGATCGTGGCGCGGGCCGATAGCAGGCAATGGTCGTTGTTGACGAAATTAACGAAGCCGTCGTCGATACGCTCATGATAGGGCACATGGGTGTATGGGCCGTGGATGCGGACAGCCTCACTTAACAACTCAGACAGCGGACGACCGGCGCGGACGAGGTCGTAATAGGTGTCGGACGCGCCCTTCTGGTCGCGGGCCATTACCCGATCTTCCAAGGTGGCATAAAGACGGGCGGTATCTGTATCCATCGCGGGTAAAAGGCTGTCGGGGCACATCGGCGTATTCTCCGTTGTTGCTCAAGCGCGACTTGGTGATGACATGCGCTTAATTTGCAACAGAGTGTGTCACAACTTTATGATCGAATCCAAGCGGAAAACGACTGTGTTTTGGTTGCCGGATTATGGCCGCGCTTGCATCGTATCTTTGGACTGAACTGTAGATAAGGATGATGCTGATGAGTTTTAGACGCTTATGGGTGTTGGCAGCGGTGTTTGCCATCGCGACAGGCGTTGCCGGCTGTAAGACAACGGACACGTCGAAGGCGGGACAAGCGTCAACACAATCGCAGAAATCTGACGACCCGGCTTTCAAAGCGTATTAGGGCCGTGTGAGACTGGTTCGCAGGCAAGCGGGCAGCACAGAACAAGTAGGCCGCGGCACCCGCTGCTACGGGTTGCAGGGAATTATCCCGTGCCGGACTCGTGGGTGGTGCGGGGAGAGTCGGCGGGCCTGAACATTCGCGCAGACGCAACACCGGATAAAGCATCGAGTGCCGCGCATCAGCGGTCAATCAAATCTTGACTGACACGTTTAGCTGCCCATCCTTGTGGCGGGAAATTCGATTGATAGTCCTATGGACAGGGCGATGGAGCGATGGCTATGACCGACAATGACAATCCGCTTGATCTCGACGCCACTGCGCAAGCCGCGCTAGTCCGCGACGGCGTAGTGTCTCCGATAGAGCTGGTCGATTTGGCGTTGGCGCGTATTGATGCTCGAAATCCTAGGCTGAACGCGGTGATCCAGCGTCGCGATGAGCGGGCCCGGGCCGAAGCGGCTGCGGTCGATCCGTCCGCACCGTTTGCTGGCGTGCCGATGGTGCTGAAGGATTTTGCGTGTGAGCTTGGATCCGAACCGCTCTACGAGGGCATGCGCTACCTGGCCGACCTCTACTCCCACGCGCCCGCTGACCAGACGCTCGCCCGCCGGTTCAAAGAAGCCGGCTTTGTCATCGTGGGCAAAACGAACACGTCGGAACTGGGCGGCATGCCGACGACGGAACCGCTGCTGTACGGACCGACACATAATCCATGGTTACCCGGCCACACGCCCAGCGGCTCAAGCGGTGGCTCGGCGGCTGCGGTCGCGTCTCGGATGGTCGCAGTGGGCCATGCCAATGATGCCGGCGGCTCTATTCGCTCCCCAGCCGCCCGATGTGGCCTCGTGGGCCTCAAGCCGAGCCGGGGCAGGGTGCCGCTTGGGCCTCTCTATGGCGATGCATTCGCGAGCATGGTCGCCGAACTCGCCGTAACGCGAACCGTACGCGACACCGCCGGGCTGCTCGACGCCGTCTCCGGTCCGGAAACAGGCGATCCGTTCGCAGTGCACCCGTCCGACGGCGCCATACCGAGACCATTGCGGATTGGTGTGTGGAGCGGTGTTCCGGGGGGATTTGGTGCGCTTTCGCCAGAGGCAGCCGCCTCGGTTTCGGTGGCTGCGGACGCGCTGTCGAATCTTGGCCATGTCGTAACGGAGGCCCATCCGCCCATTCTTGACCGTCGCACCGCTGCAGCCGTGCTGGGCAAGATTGTGATGGCAAGTACAGACTGGGCTGTACGCCGGTGGGAGAAACTCACGGGTGTGCCGTGCGCAGACGAGCAGTTGGAGCCCATTACCCGGATGTACGTGGCTGCCGCCCGGCAGATGTCGGCGGCTGATCTGCTTGATCTGATCGAAGCGGGCCAGCTCGTTACGCGTCAGGTCGCCGAATGGTACGCCGGCGGCTTCGATCTGCTCTTGATGGCGACAGTGGCGGAGCCGCCCAATCCGCACGGTGAGCTGCAGGCGTTCAGTGACGAAGAGGTCGGGTCGGTGATGAAACGGATCATGCCGTCCCTCTCATTGACCAGTTGGGCGAACCTGACCGGCCAACCGGCAATTTCGCTGCCACTGCACTGGGCCGATGGAAACGTACCGATGGGCTCACAGCTCATCGCACAGCATGGCCGCGAGGATATACTCTTGTCGGTCGCTGCCGAACTCGAAGGCGTTTTGCCGTGGGTCCATCGCTATGATGCGCTCAGATTCTGAGCGCGGGGTCTATTCTCCGAAAGGAATAAGTTCGATCGACCCCGCCCCATTTTCGCTGGCGAGGTGGACTCGGCTAAAGCAAGCCCCTCCGCCCCTGATTCACTCCAAGGTGGGTATTTCCTGGGCTACTCCCAGTGGCTGTGGTTGGCTCCTAGCGGCCATCGGGATGGGAATGCACAGCGGCTTCCATAGTCCCGCAAAGGCGTGCTGAGCCTCAGACTATAGCCTTGTCCGCCCGCAACGCCGCGATCCGGTCGGCATCGAAGCCTATTTCCGCTAATATCTCGTCCGTTTGCTCGCCGGGTACCGGGACGTGCGCCAGGAAACTGCCGGGTTCGATTTTGGGTTGGCCTGGGATTTGAGGCACGGGCAGGGGATCGGCAAAGCCTTTCTGGTCCAGCCAGACCACCTGTTCCACGGCCTTGACCTGCGCATCCTCGAACAGGTCGCCATAGTCGTTGACCTTGGCGGCGAGAATGTCGGCTTTCTCCAGCAGAGCCAGCCATTCGGCGCTGGTTTTGGCCAGCATGAGGGGGCGGATGACCACCATCAACGGCGCTTCGTTCTCGATCCGCAATTGCTGGCTGGCGAAGCGGGGGTCGGTCTTCCATTCTGGCAAGCTCAGCATATCGCAGAGCGCAGCGAAGTGAGCATCGCGGCGGGCGTTCATGTTAATGAAGCCGTCTTTGGTCTGGAACGTGCCGACTGGCGCGCCGAGCACGGCGGGCTCTGAGCCTTCCAGTTGATACTCAATCATTTTGCCGGCCTGGAACGCGGAGGCAGCGCCTGCCAATGGCACATCCAGATACTGGCCCTCGCCAGTGCGGCTGCGCAGATAGAGCGCGGGGGCGACGGCCTGGAAGGCGTAGAGGCCGGTCATCACATCGATGGCGATGATGGAGATGCGCTGTGGCATCCCGTCTTTGTCTTTGTTGATCGACATCCAACCGCTATAGGCCTGGACCACTGAATCCGTGACAGGGCGGCCATTGTAAGGGCCTTCCTGGCCATAGCCGGTGACCGAGAGGTAGATCACGTTCGGGTTTTTTGCCTTGACGCTGGCGTAATCTAGCCCGAACCGACCCATGACGCCGGGGCGAAAACTCTCCAGCACGATATCGGCCTCGAACGCCAGTTTTTGCGCGATGGCGATGCCGTCTGGGTGTTTCAGGTCCAGAGCGATGGAGCGCTTACCGCGGTTGACGGCCAGGCCATAGGCGCAGTGTTCGCCATGCTTCTTGCCGATGGACCGGCCCCAATCGCCGGCGATTGGCTCTATCTTGACCACATCAGCGCCGTGCTGGGCCAACAACCTGGCACAATGGGGACCGGCAACACCTTGGGTGGCGTCAAAGACGCGAATTCCTTCAAACGCTCGCATTTGGTGCGCTTCCTCGATTTGGATTGTTTTGTTGGTAGTGATCTTAGCGACGTGGCTGCGGTAGGGCTATGCCATAGCGTTCTGTCCATGGCTGCAGTGATGGCAGAATGGTCGGGTGCAGCGGCACGCCGTCTGTCTCTGCCTCGCGTTTCAAGGCGAGGCCTCGTTGGCCCGGCAGGCGCACCGGTGGCGCGCCGGGTGCGGTGCGGGCGTTGCGGCAGAGGTTGGCCAAGTGTTGGGTCTCGTCCAGGAAGGCCTCGCCGCCGCCGGATGCGTCCGGGTCGAACACCTGTAGGAACACGCTGGCGCCTTGGTGCGTCGGCCCTTGCAGGCGGCCAAAGCCGCTGAGGCCGCTGGTTAGCGCCTCCACCATGAGGCCCAGGCCGAAGCCTTTATGACCACGATCCGCGCCGCCCAACGGCAGCAGAGCGCCCGGCGGGTAGGCCATCAGGATGGCGGGGTCGTCGGTGGCATTGCCGTCGGTATCAATCAGCCAGTCTCCGCCCAGCTTCTCGCCGGCTGCGATGGCGCGCATGGAGAGGCCGATCGTGGTGCCCGACGCGCTGACGTCGATCAGGATGGGCTCGCCGCGGGTGGGGATGCCGCAGGCGATGGGGTCGGGCGTATAAATTTGTTCGACCGCGCCGAACGGGGCGACGGCCTTGATGGCGGGGTCGCTGCTGTAGAGCAGGCCCATAAAGCCGCGCTCGGTGATCAGCGGCAGGAAGGCCGCGAGGCATCCGATATGGTGTGAACGGCGGATGGCGATGGAAGCTGTGCCGAACTGCTCAGCACGCTCCAGCGCGGCTTGGACCGCGCGCCATGTCAGCCAGAGGCCAGGCTGGTAGCGCCCGTCCCAGGTGAGCGCAGCACCCTTGTCGCGCACAATTTCCGGCGCGCTGTCTGCGATCATGTGGCCGTCGTCTAGGGCCTTTAGATAGCCCGCTTCCTGCGCAAGCCCGTGCGTGTCGTGGCCCATAGCGTCGGCCTCGACCAGCAGGCGGGCGGTGACAGAGGCAGCTTCTTCGCTCAGGCCATTGGCGCGAAACAGAGCGGCGCCGAATTGCTCCAGCGCTGCACGGTCGTAGCGGAGGCGGTCACCACTCTCTATTTTTGTTCGCTCCACGCTCAATGAGCGTGCTCCGTTCTCATGATGTAATTGCCGCCCTTCATGCCGGAAAATACGTTCGGCACATCCGGATGGCGCACAGGCTTGCCGCTTTCATCCACCAGCAGGTTTTGCTCGGAGACGTAGGCGATGTAGGTGGTTTCTGCGTTCTCGGCGAACAGGTGATAGAACGGCTGGTCCTTGGTTGGCCGCACATCCTCCGGGATCGACGACCACCATTCTTCGCTGTTGGCAAAGGTGGGGTCGACATCGAAAATCACGCCGCGGAAGGGGTATTTGCGATGCCGTACCACCTGTCCGATCTGAAATTTGGCGTTTCGCGCCTCCATGGAGAGGTCCTTACTGTTCCGGATGCTTTTGTGCGTTGGCGGCAGAGTACAGTATCTGTCGCGGGATGACCACTGGCAGAGCCGTTGCGGGGCCGTGCGGATCGGCGCAAAGTGACGCCAATGTTTTTACAAGTGCCCGCTAGTGCGACCCTGCATCCGAGGATACTCAATGCCACAGAATTCCACCCATGCGACTTTGAGCGCGCCACAGGCCGAGGCGTGAATCCTCCCCGTTTTTCCGTCATTGCGAGATTCCGTCAGGCGATGAGGCAACCTGTTGGGTCGTTGCCAAGACAGCGGACAGATTGCTACGCTCTGCTCGCAATGACAGCGGGTTGTAAGGGGCGAGAGCAATGACCCTCCCCCCTGTCGTTGCAGGAGTCTTGGTGTTTACGCTGGGGCTCTCTTTCATTGCGCTGGCCGATGCTATGGCGAAGGTGCTGGGCCAAAGTATGCCCAGCCCTCAGGTGGTTTGGCTGTATCTGGTCAGCGTGCTGGCGGCATTGATGATCTATTTTGCCATCACGCGGCAAAACCTGCGCAAGCTGGCGCAGACCAAGCGGCCTTGGTTGCAGGTGGCCCGCGGATTCAGCATTCTGGGCTCGCTGACGTTTATCTTTGCCTCGCTGCAATACCTGCCGTTGGCGGAAGCGACAGTGATCAACTTCACCGGGCCGTTGTTCATGGTGGCGCTGGCCGGGCCAATGCTGGGCGAGACAGTGGGCTGGCGGCGGTGGGCGGCGGTGCTGGTCGGGCTGGTTGGCGCTATGATCGTGGTACGGCCAGGCTCCGACGTGTTTCAATGGGCGGCTTTGCTGCCGATTGGCTCTGCCCTGTTCTTTGCCATATTTCAGCTGATTACCCGCAAGTTGGCCGGGCAAGACAGCACGATGACGACGCTGCTCTATACCCAGGTGGTCGCTGCGGCAGGAGCGGTGCTGGCGGCGCCGTTCTTCTGGACGCCGGTAACAGGGTATCAGTTTGGCTATGCCTTTTTGGCCGGTGTGGTCGGTTTGGCGGCTCACATCTGCATGTTCAATGCCTTTCGCCTGGCCGATGCTTCATTGCTGGCGCCGATTAACTACACGCGGATCGTGGCCAGCGTCTTGCTGGGTTATTTCATGTTTGGCGATCTGCCGGACATCTACACCATCGCCGGTGGTGCGGTAATCATTGGCAGCGGACTGTTTGTGATCTGGCGAGAGACTCAGGTGCGTCGGGTGCGGCCTTGAACCAGCCAGATGCCTAGCATGGCCATAGCGAGGCCGATCAGGGCCGTTGGTGGCAGGGTCTCGCCCAATAGAATGAAGCCGAAAATCGCGGTCAGGCCGGGGGTCAGGTAGAAGTTCGCCGCCACCTTGCCTGCCGTGCCGCTGTTCAGCATGTAGAGGTAGAGGCCCATACCGCCAAGCGACACGCCGAAGATCGCATAGGCCAAAGCGCCGACGCTGGCGGTAGTCCAGGTCACGTGGGCATCCTCGAATAACAGCAGCATCACCCCGCAGAACACTGCGCCGGCCAGAAGTTGCGCCGCATTGGCATGCGCGGCGGGCACACCTCTGGCGTAGCGGCTGAAAACCAGCGTACCGGCAACCATGCAGGATACCGAGACCATGGCCCACACAATGCCCGGACCTGTATCCAGTTCCAGCGCGTTTATGCCGGCGACCAAAGCCACTCCAGCTGTGCCCAGCGCGAACCCGAGCCATTGTAATGGCCGGAACCGGTCGCCCAGCAGCGGTCCCGAAGCAACGGCCACCATGATTGGTTGCAGCGAGCCAACTAGCGCCATGGTGGCTCCAGTTATTTCGCCCATCGCGATGTGAGATGCGCTCAAATAGCCACCATTCATCAGAACGCCGGCCAGCAGGACTGGCCCGCAACGGCCCCGCAAATCTTTCCATCGTTGCGGCTGCCACAGGGTCAGGGCGATCGCCAAAAGTAAGCCAGCAATCACAAACCGTATGGTCAAAAGCAACAGTGGCGAAATATCGGGCAATCCTGCGCGCGACGCGATGAACGCGCCAGACCACAGGCAGATAAAGATGAAGGGGGCGAGGGCGGCCATGGGCGCCTGTGTCTCCGCGAGCAACGTAGTGGTTGTTCTGACGCTTGTTTGGCGGGCCGTAAAGGCGCACAATCCGCCTATAGATCACTGCCCAGAGCAACACTGCAAAGCGAGAGCCTGCCATGCCTGTCCAACTCACCAAAACCCAGATCGAGCAGTATCACGAAAAAGGCTATGTCGTTGTCGAAGGCGTCCTCAGCCCGGAGAAGCTGAAGCGCCTGCGCCAGGAAACCGAGGAGATCATTGCCCGGGCGGGTGAGGTGACGGCCAATAACGAGATCTATGACCTGGAAGACAGTCATTCCACCCAGAACCCGCGCGTGCGCCGGATCAAGGAGCCGCACAATCATTCGAAATTCTTCTGGGACCTGTTCTGCGACACCGACATTACCGACGTGCTGGTGCCACTGCTGGGGGACAATATCCGCATCTATGGCGCGAAGATGAACATGAAGGCCGCGGGTTATGGCGCGCCGGTGGAATGGCACCAGGATTGGGCGTTCTATCCGCACACAAATGACGACGTGCTGGCGACTGGCTTGTTGCTGGACGATTGCGACGAGAGCAACGGTCCGATGATGGTGTTGCCGGGCTCTCACAAAGGGCCGGTCTACGATCATCATGCTGACGGGTTTTTCTGCGGCGCATTTGATCCGGACGCAGAAGGGCTGGATCTTTCGCCGGCTGAGATGCTGACCGGGCCGGCGGGCTCCATGACCATCCATCACGTGCGGGCGGTGCATGGTTCGGCGTTGAACACCTCCAACCGGCAACGGCGTTTGCTGCTGACCGAGTATGCGGCGGCAGATGCTTTCCCGATGGTCGGTCTCAAGGGTGATTATGCGGCCTATGAGAGCCGCATGGCCCGCGGCGTGAGCACTCGCCAACCTAGGGTGGAGCCGGTGCCAGTGCGCCTGCCTTTGCCGGCGGCAAAGAACCAGGGCTCGATATACGAGAACCAGAAGGGCGGCGGTCGCCGTTGGTTTGAGACCTTCGAGCAGCGCAAGGGCGTGGCGGCGGAATAGGCTGCGGGCGATCCGGACCCTGCGCGAACTAAAGCGTTGAGGGACTGGGGCGGTCCAGGAACGCATTGAGTGCGGCGGTGGGAAGTTCTGCTGGGAAGGCGGCGGGAACAGTAATGGCCCGCTCCAGGCGGCGGCGATAGTCGTCGCGGGGGATTTCCACGGCGCCGAATTGGCTCAAATGCTCCGTGATGAACTGGGTGTCGAGTAGGGTAAGGCCGGCGTAGGTCATGCGGGCGACCAGGTGTACCAGTGCGACCTTGCTGGCATCGCGCGCCCGGCTGAACATGCTTTCGCCGAAGAACGCGCCACCCAGATGCAGACCATAAAGGCCACCGACCAGTTGGTCATCCTGCCAGCATTCAACCGTGTGGACGACGCCCATAGCGTGCAGTGCGCGGAACAGTCGACGGACCTCGTCATTGATCCAGGTGTCCTGGTCGGGCGCGCGAGCGGCGGCGCAGCCTGCGATGACGCCTTCAAAGTCTGAGTTGCAGCGAACCGTGTAGAGCCCTTGCCGTACGGTGCGTTTCAGGCGGCGGGGGATGTGAAAGGTGTCGAGCGGCAGTACGCCCCGCATCTCTGGATCAACCCAGAACAGTGTCTCTGCATCATGGGATTCGGCCATAGGGAACACGCCCATAGCGTAGGCGCGCAATACCAGCGTCGGGGTCAGTTCGGTCATCGTCACCTCACCGCGCGTTGAACGGTTGAGCCTGCTGAGCCTTTGGTATTTCGTCCGGCGGATCCGTTATGTGTTGCCACATTGATAGACGCCGCCGGACTGATCGTTGCTATTCCAGCAATCGTTGCCACCAACCGCGCCGGGGCGGACGTTTCGGCTCGTCCGAAGCGGCTGCGAGGGCTGGTTCTGGTTCTGGGGTTGTTTCCGGCTCGGAGACTGCTTCTGGTTCAGGCTCGGGGGTCGGGTCGGGTACCACAGGGGCGGGGACTTCAGCCGTCACGGGATTAACCTCCGGCGCCGGCTCTGCGATGGGTGCCGGTTCTGGAGCTGTTTCAGCCTCAGGTTCTGGCTGGGCCTCGACGGCTGCAACGGGTTCGGCCTCTGGTGAGCCGACCGATGGCGTTGCTGTTGGTTCCAGCGTTGGCAGTTCAAGCTGGGCTGAAGCTGCCTCAGGGGTGGATTCCGCAGACGCTTCACCCACATCGGTTTCGGATGCAGTTGGCGCTGAGGCATTGGCGACCGCTGCTACCGGTGTCGCCAGAGCCTGATCATCAGTTGGCGTTGTGTCGGCTGCAGATGCATCAACTACTGCCATTGCATCAACGACAGCTGGCTCGTCGGCAGGGCTGGATCGTCTTTGCGACCGGCCGGAACCCCGGCGAGAGCGGCGGCGTGGTGCCGGCTTCTCTTCGCTGGCTGGACGCTCGTCTGTGACCGGACGGTCTTCGACGACCTGAAGCCCCTCATTTGCCACGGGTTCTTCACGTTTTGCGCGTTCTTCGCGACTTGGGCGTTCCTCACGGGCCGGCTTGGCTGGCTCAGCGGCAATATGGAGGGCCAGGGGAAGCGCGCTCTTGGCGAAGACGGCGACGCCAGGCAGAGATTTCCCTTCCGGGCGAGTCCGACGCCGACGCCGGCGGCGGTTGCGGTTGTCGCTATCCTCGTCGCCAACAGCAATCTCCAGCGCATCACCGGACGGTGGTGCGATTGGGCCGCTAGCTTCAACGGCTGGTGCTTCATCTCCATCCTGCCGGCGACGGCGGCCGCCACGACGACCACGGCGGCGATTGTCGGCGTCGTTGTCATTGTCGTCGCGTTCTGCTGCGTCAGCGCGAGAGCCTTTGGACCCATCATCGGTGGCCTCATCGCCATCGTCGAAGTCGTCGATCAGGTCGTCGTCTTCAAGCGGGTGCGGCGGCGCCAGTGGTTTGATGTCGAGGACAGGCGCTTCTGCACGCTCCAGCATTTCAATCCGCAAGTCTGGCGCAATGAGTGTTGCATCCGGCTGGAACCGGCAGAACAGGTTGTAGTCTTTTTCGAATCGGGCGAGATCCGCCCGTTTGTCGTTCAGGATATGGAATGCGACGTCGGGAGAAGTCGTGATCAAGGCGATGCCGGCATTGCCGCGCAGGCCGTGATCTTCCAATGCCCGGAGGGTGTAGAGCGCGCTGGTGCCGGTGGAGTGAATACGCCCTGTGGCCGCGCAATGCGGGCAAGGCTGCATCATTGTTTCAAGCAGCGATGGCCGCAGGCGCTGGCGCGACATCTCCAGCAGGCCAAGTTGGCTGATCCTGCCGGTTTGGACGCGAGCGCGATCATGGCGCAATGCGTCCTTGAAGCGGCGCTCGACTGCCGCGTTGTTGCGGCGGTCTTCCATGTCAATGAAATCGATAACCACCAGGCCGGCAAGGTCGCGCAGTCGCAATTGGCGCGCGATTTCGTCGGCAGCTTCCAAATTGGTCTTGAGCGCGGTTTCTTCGATATGCCGTTCGCGTGTAGCCCGGCCCGAGTTTATATCGATGGCGACCAGCGCTTCGGTCAGGTTGATGACCAGGGAACCGCCGGAGCGCAGCTGCACGATGGGGGAGTTCAGGTGCTCCAGCTGGGCATCTACCTTAAAGCGGTGGAACAGCGGCGGTGAGCTTTGGCGGTAAGGCTGCACCCGCTTAGCGTGGCTGGGCATCAAGGTCTTCATGAAGTCCTTGGCCTCGCGATAGGCCTCCTCGCCTTCGACCAGAACCTCTTCAATCTCGCGGCTATAGCTGTCGCGCAGCACGCGCTTGATCAGCTGGCTTTCCTCGTAAATCAGCGCAGGCGCACGCGATTGCAGCGTAACCTCGCGGATTTGCTCCCACGTTTTTGCCAGATAGTCGAAGTCGCGTTTGATATCCGGCTTGGTGCGCCCGATACCAGCGGTACGGACAATGACTGCCATACCACCCGGGATTTCCAGAGACTCAACGATGGATTTCAGGCGCTTGCGGTCACTCGCGACGGTGATCTTGCGGCTAATGCCACCGCCACGCGCGGTATTGGGCATGAGCACGCAATAGCGACCAGCCAGTGAGAGATAGGTGGTAACCGCGGCACCTTTGGAGCCCCGTTCTTCTTTGACCACCTGTACCAGCATGATCTGGCCGCGCTTGATGACATCCTGAATCGTGTAGGCGCGGCGCGTGCGAGAGCTGCGGCGGCGATCTTGCTCAGGGCGATCCTCGCGGCTGCGACCATTGCTGCGGCCACGGCCGTTGCGACGCTGGCGCGGCTGGGTTTCGCCATCATCGGACGAGGTATCGTCAGGGGAGCGATCATCCGAGGAGCCATCCTCGTCGTCTGCATCGTCAGATCCTACGTCAAGATCTGCGACGGCAACGTTGCCGTCGGTATCAGCAGACAGGGCTGCACTTGAGTGGCCATTGGCTTCAGGCGATGCGTCGTCTGCATCCGCGTCATTGGATTCGAGGACGTCGTCGTCATCAAACGAGTCGTCATCGTCAGATGCCGTATCCGCGTCGTCGTCAAATTCCGAACTGCGGTGGGAACGCGCCTGTTCAGCCAGCAACGCCTCGCGGTCAGCAACCGGGATGCGGTAATAGTCTGGATGAATTTCACTAAAGGGCAAAAACCCATGCCGGTTGCCACCATAGTCTACGAACGCCGCCTGTAGCGACGGCTCAACCCGGGTGATCTTGGCGAGGTAAATATTGCCTTTGAGGGTGCTTTGACTACCAGTTTCGGTATCGAACTCCAGCAGCTTCTCGTCTTCCATGATGACCACGCGCGTCTGCTCCGCGTGGCTGGAATCTATTAACATACGTCTGGTCATAAACTCTGGTCTCCGATCGGCGAACGGCCGATAGGGTGCCGGGTGTTCGATGTTCAGGCGCGCGGGGCGTCTTAAATGGACGTTGAGCCAAAAGGTCTGTCTGTGCGTCGCTTACAGCGATGATTCGACGGGCGTGCAGTTGGCGCGCGCGCGGGAAACTGATCCGGCAAGGCCGTTCGATGTTGTGTGGGGGGAGACGGCTGAAGCATACCTGTGGCACCGCGGAATTCGCGCTATGGCAGTCAACTCGCACGGGTGTATTGCGCAACAGGGCTCAGGCCTCCTCAAGAATCGCAAACGGGGGCTTGTGCGGTGCAAAATTTCCAACCTGGCACCGATCTGTCCATGCAATCTTAGGCAAGGCATCACGGTTATCACTCGGCAGAATATGGCCGAGGGGTAGGGCGGTGCACCACGCACCATCCGTTGGAGACAAGTACATAGACTCTTTCAGCTACGCCTGCAATTCTCCATCGCTGCGCCCGTTGCCGCGGGTAAATCCGGGGTGTGATGTTTGGTGTGGGCCATGCGATGGCATTGCGTGTGAGCCGGGGCATCGGTATTCGATACGCATGATCCGAAGCCCCAATGATAAACGATGCTGATGTCCAGGTTGGTGCGTAGGCTTTTGCCCAAATTGGTGCCCAAATTGGTGCCCAAATTGGTGCAAGGTGTCCGGCGTTCGATACCCCGAACCGCGATGGTCTGGCTGTTGGCTGGCATTGTGGCGCTGGCCGCTGATGCGGTGGCAGCACGTCCGGTTGTGTCCGATGTGCAATTGGCGACAGAGACTGAGGGGCGGGTGGTCCGCTTTATCGTCGATGAGCCCATGGATTTTCGCTTGTTCACTCTGGCGTCACCGTTGCGGTTGGTGTTGGACATGCCGGCCATTGATTGGCGGCCGCCACAATCGCAACTGGAGCGTGTGGCGCGGCAGAGCGCAGCCGTTCGGGCAGTGCGGCGCGGAAATTTTCGTGGTGAGACAGAGCGGATTGTCTTCGATCTGAAAAACCCGATGAAGATCGTGCAGGCGGCCTTGCAGCCCCATGGCACCAAATTCGCCCTGACTATCCGGTGGCAGGATGCTGCCAGTTATCAAGCGCAGCGGTTCGGCGATTTTCGGGAGGTTCCGATCCCGCTGCCACGTCCGACCCGGGCTTCGCCGGTCGAGCAGCCTTTGATCGTGTTGGATCCAGGTCATGGTGGTGTCGATCCGGGGGCTGTTGGACGTCGGGGCACGCACGAAAAGACGGTAACATTGGCGATGGCCAAGCGATTGGAAAAAGCCTTGCTAGCGACCGGGCGGTTTCGCGTCGCGCTGACCCGACGCGATGATCGGTTTTTGCCGCTGCGGGAGCGAACACGAATAGCACGGCGTTTGGGGGCTCGTCTTTTCGTATCGCTGCATGCAGATTCGGCACTGAATCCTGATGCCCGTGGCCTGTCTGTCTATTCGCTATCGGATAAGGCCTCGGATCGGGAGGCGGCGGCGTTGGCGAAACAAGAGAACCAGGCGGATACATTGGCCGGTTTTAGTCTGGCGGATGAGCAGCCGGACGTTGTGTCTATTCTGATTGACCTAGCGCAGCGTGAGACCAAAAACCGGTCGGTGCGGTTCGCCAATCAGTTGGTGCAAACAATGGTACTGCGCGTGCCTTTGCTGGAGCGTCCACACCGGCATGCTGGATTTGCGGTGCTGAAATCACCAGATATTCCGGCAGTGCTGGTGGAACTGGGTTTCCTCTCGCACCCGGATGAAGAGCGCCTGCTGCTGTCGGATAAGCATCGCAGTGCGATTGCCGACGGTATTGTTGCCGCAATCGCGAACTTCTTTGCGACAGACCTGCAGTCGGCCTTACAGTCTGGTGGCGATGCCAGCCGATAGGGTTTGGTGGCCAATCTGCTCTAGCGGGGTCGACGGACCTGGCGGCAGGCGCTAGGTAAGCGTTGCCCGCGACACTCATGCGAAAGCGAACAGATGAAGCGTTGGTTATTGCGTGGCCTACTGGCCTTTGTCGTGTTGACGGCTATCGGAGTTGCCGCGGTGGTCGCGGTTGCGTACCGCTATAGTGGTGATCTGCCGGATAACCGGGCGTTAGAGGCCTATGTGCCGCCGATCACGACGCGCCTGCACGCAGGAAATGGCGAGTTGATGGCGGAGTACGCCATCGAGAACCGCGTGTTCGTGCCGATTGAAGAAATTCCTCTGTTGGTCAAGAACGCGTTTTTGGCAGCCGAGGATAACAATTTTTACCAACACCGCGGCCTTGATTTCCGTGGGCTTGTGCGGGCTGCGGTCACCAATTTGCGGAATATGGGCTCTGGTCGGCGTTTGGTGGGTGGCTCGACGATTACCCAACAGGTCGCCAAGAATTTCTCGCTGTCCGGTGAGGTGTCGTACGAGCGCAAGATCAAGGAAGCGATCCTGGCTTTTCGGATTGAGCGGGCCTTGCCAAAGGACCGTATCCTGGAGCTATACCTGAACGAAATTTATCTGGGATCTGGCGCTTATGGCGTTGCAGCTGCCGGAATGCGGTATTTCGACAAGGCTTTGGACCAGTTGACCCCTGGTGAGATCGCGTACCTCGCAGGGCTGCCGAAAGCGCCCAGCACATACCATCCCGTTAGAGCGCGGGAGGCGGCTGAGGACAGGCGGAACATCGTGCTGCAGCGTATGGCGGAGGAGGAGTTGATCACGCCAGACGCGCTGACGGCAGAGCGCACCAAGCCGCTGTTGGCGCCAGGGTTAGAGAAGGCCGGGCAACAGCCGGCCCCGTGGTTTGCTGAGCAGGTTAGGCGGGAGTTGGCTAGCCGATTTGGCGATAAGCGCTTGTACGAGGGCGGCCTGTCGGTGCGAACGACGATGGACCCGCGGCTGCAAACAATTGCGCAACCAGCGCTGCGGCGTGGGCTGGAGACCTATGATCGACGGCATGGGTATCGCGGCCCGCTCAGCCAGATTGATTTGGCCGGTGATTGGAAGGCGGCTCTAGAAGCTGTTCCGCACCCTGATGCCGGTCAAGAATCGCTGTTGGCGGTAGTGCGTGAGGTCGGTCGGAAGGCGGTGGAGATTGCGTTTGCCGATGGCTCGTTTGGCTCTATCTCGTTCAAACAAATGGAATGGGCTGGCGCGTTTGCCGAAAGCTACCGACGCAAACAAAACCCGAAACGGCCTAGCGATGTGGTGAGCGCAGGTGATGTTGTTCTGGTGCGGCCATTCGATGACAATGGCAAGGCGCTGGCCGCCGGCGCCTATGGACTGATACAAGCGCCAGCGGCCGATGGTGCGCTCATAGCGGTCGATCCGTTCACAGGCCGGATGCTGGCGATGGTGGGGGGCTATAATGCTGAGCGAAGCGAGTACAACCGGGCGGTGCAGGCCAAGCGGCAACCGGGTTCCGTGTTCAAGCCGTTCGTCTATCTGACGGCTCTGAACAATGGCTACACCCCCTCCACCATCATTCAGGACGCGCCGTTTGTGATGCGCGACCCGACGGTGTTGGGCAGCGGGTGGAAGCCCGGCAACTTTAGCGACGGCAAGTTCTATGGCCCGTCGCCATTGCGCTTGGGCATTGAGCTGTCGAGAAACCTGATGACGGTGCGATTGGCGAATGAGGTGGGAATGGCAAAAATTGCCGACACCGCTAAGCGCTTTGATGTGGTGGAGGATATGGCGCCGGTCTTGGCGATGGCGCTGGGCAGTGGTGAGACCACGTTGCTCAAGCTCACCACCGCCTATGCGATGATGGTGAATGGCGGCAAGCGGCTGCAACCAAGCTTTATCGACCGTATTCAAGACCGCTTTGGCAAGACCGAATACCGCCATGACCTTCGGGCGTGCGAAGGGTGTGTTGGCGCGGAGGCTTCTCTAGATGCAGTGCCGCTGCCGCCATGGGAGCCGGAGCAGGTCGATGATCCCATTTCCATCTATCAGATGCTGACAATGCTGCAGGGCGTGATTGACCGTGGCACCGCGACACGGGCGCGTATCGATGGCGTGCCGTTGGCGGGTAAGACTGGCACCAGCAATGATGCCAAGGACACATGGTTCATCGGCTTCAGTTCGGATCTAGCGGTCGGTGTCTTTGTTGGGTTCGACCAGCCGAAAAGCCTGGGGCCGAATGAGGCCGGCGGTCGGATAGCAGCACCGATTTTTGGGGACTTCATGAAGCAGGCGTTGGAATTTTATCCGGCATATCCATTCCGCGCGCCTGAAGGAGTGCGGTTGGTGCGAGTCAGCCGGAAAACCGGCAAGGCGCCGCAAGGCGGGGAGACTGACGTGATTGTCGAAGCTTTCCGTCCAGGGACTGAGCCTGGGGCGGATAATACGGGTGCTGACAATGGTGGAACGCCGACAACGGCTGACCGTGCCGATAAAACACGCAAAGTCCGTAAAAAGATGGGTGGCCTCTACTAGCGCTGGTGTGGCCGCGCAAAATGCGGCGCCAAGCGAATGGTGATCCCAACGGGGCTCGAACCCGTGTCTTCAGCGTGAAAGGCTGACGTCCTAACCACTAGACGATGGGACCAGCGGTAGAGACGCGCCTTCTACAGGCCCTTGATCAGAAATGCAACCACCTCAAGCGCCGCTTGACAGGGCGCGACCCTACGCCCGATGTTGCGCCCAACTTCGACTCCGGCCCTGCCTGAAAAAGGTCTTTTGATGAACACGCCAGCGCCTGCCATATCCGCTGAAACCGAGGCCCAGATCCTGGATGCCGTTGATAAATTCCTGGAACGTGATGTGCGTCAGCACGTGATGCGGCTGGAGCATGCTGACGAATATCCCCATGATATTGTTGAAGGCATGAAGGAACTGGGACTGTTTGGCGCGATTATTCCTGAGGAATATGGCGGCCTGGGTCTTTCCGCCTCGACCTATTCCAAGATTGTGGAGCGCGTTTCCGCCGTCTGGATGTCGCTGTCAGGCATTTTCAACTCACACCTGATCATGTCGGCCGCGGTCGTTCGCTTTGGTACAGAAGAGCAGAAGCGCAAATGGCTGCCAAAGTTTGCCAGCGGTGAGATTCGTGGTGGGCTTGCGCTGACAGAGCCGAATTGCGGCACCGATCTGCAGGCGATTCGCACGGTGGCTAAGCGTGATGGCGACGACTACGTCATCAATGGCACCAAGACCTGGATTTCCAACGGCATCTACGGCACGTGCTTTGCGCTGCTGGTGAAGACGGACCCGGAGGTGCAGCCGCGGCACAAGGGCACCAGCCTATTCATTGCCGACAAGCGTGATGGCTTCACAGTGGGGCGCAAACTAGAGAAACTCGGCTACAAGGGCATCGATTCTGCGGAGCTGATCTTTGAAGATTACCGCATTCCCGCCGACCAGCTGATCTCTGGCGAAGAGGGCAGGGGCCTGCCGCACGCGCTGGGCGGTTTGGAGCTGGGCCGAATCAACATTGCCGCACGCGGTGTCGGCGTGGCGCGGTCTGCGCTGGAACTGGCGGTGAAATACAGTCAGGAACGGCAGACCTTTGGAAAGCCGATTGCTGAGCACCAATCCATCCAGATTAAACTTGCCGATATGGCAACGCGATTGGAGGCCTCACGTCACCTGATGGAGGCAGCGGCCAAAGCCTATGACCGTGGCGAACGCTGCGACATGGAAGCTGGCATGGCCAAGCTGTTTGCGACCGAGACAGCGCTCTACAACGCCACTGAAAGCATGCGCATCCACGGTGCTTATGGGTATTCGAAAGAGTTCGATGTCGAGCGGCTCTATCGCGACGCGCCGCTGCTGTGCATTGGTGAAGGCACCAACGAGTTGCAACGTATTTTGATCGCTCGGCAGCTGATCCAGCGCAATCAGATTTGACTTGATGCGGGTTTGAGCTTGGGGCGATGCTTTGTATCAAGCGCGGTCGCTCCACTCTCTCCTGACCCTTTCCCTGAACTTGGTTCAGGGGCCATGCCAGAGACGTAAACACGAAGTCCGGACTCAGGCGGATATTCTCAGGCATGGGTCCTGAATCAAGTTCAGGACAAGGTGGGAGGTTACTCCGCC
>CALKDI010000200.1 GCA_938084065.1 uncultured Alphaproteobacteria bacterium | reverse complement strand
CAGAGGTGGCCGGCGCAGCTTGTATTATCGAGCTGACTTTCCTAAGTGGTCGCAGCAGGTTGAACGTACCGTTCAACGCCTTGATCGCCTACGACGACTGAGCCCCATGACATCTGATTATCCGAGCCACTGGCTGCGGCGGAAGCTAGCGGACTTTGTTTGCTCGACGGTGTTCCAGCGGACCATAACCGCGATCATCGTCGTGAATGCTGTGACATTGGGGTTGGAGACGTCAGCGACGGTTATGGCCGAGTATGGACCGATCCTGACGGTGTTGGACCGGATTATCATCGGCATCTTTGTTGTCGAGGTCGCGCTTCGACTGATTGCATTCGGCCCCGGGTTTTTCCGCAATGGATGGAATTGGTTCGACTTCATCATCGTCGGAATTTCGCTGATACCAGCCGCTGGCAATCTTTCGGTTTTGCGCGCTCTGCGTATTTTGCGGGTTTTACGGCTGATCTCAATCGTGCCGCAAATGCGCACTGTGGTGACGGCGTTGTTGCAGGTCATCCCTGGAATGGGAACCGTCGCATTGTTGCTGCTGTTGATCTTCTATATCAGCGCTGTCATGGCAACAAAACTGTTCGGAGAGGCATTCCCGGCCTGGTTCGGCACCATTGGTGAGAGCATGTACTCTCTTTTCCAGGTGATGACGCTGGAAAGTTGGTCGATGGGCATTGTCCGCCCCGTGATGGAGGCGCATCCGGCAGCATGGATGTTCTTCCTGCCTTTCATCCTGGTGACGACGTTTGCTGTGCTTAACCTGTTCGTGGCGATTGTCGTCGATGCGATGCAATCAGCCCACAAAGTAGAGGCGGCAGAGGCAGAAGCGGAGGCGCATGCTGAACGGATCGCCATCGGCGAGGAAATTCGTGAGCTACGGCGAGAGATCGTAAAGTTGCGCGTTGAAATGGCGGAGAAGCAGGGGGGATAGTACGCCGTGACCATAGCGGGCAAAGGACATCTGGTTCGATCGGGTGGGTGGCGTCTCAATCGGGTTTTTTGCCTTAACATTGCGGCATGCGGCTGAGCGCCGGTGGTGGGTCTGGGCGTTTATAGGGCGCGCCTCAACGGCCGCAACAACCTGAACGTACTATTTTCCGAACTAATACAGTATTCTAATTAGGGGCGGAAGTAACCTTGCCTGAATAAAATCTCATAGATTTTAAAAACAAAATGTTGATTGCCCGATTCTAGAAGTCTCCTCTATATTGCAGTCGTAAACATGCAAAATAGAGGAGACTCCCATGCGCCTGGCTCTTATTAATGCCTGCTTGTCGTCAGTGCTGCTCGCCGGCATTGGTTTATCAGGCCCGGCATTCGCGGCATCTGCGGTCATGAAGGATGCGCAAGGCAATGTCGTCGGCAATGTTGCGTTGGAAACCGTGCCATCCGGTGTTCTGGTGACGGCGAATTTCAAAGGCTTCGTGCCGGGCGCTCACGCCTTTCACGTTCACGCTGTCGGTCTTTGCGAGCCGCCATTCAAGTCCGCCGGCGGCCATTACAACCCCAGCACCAGCGGCCACGGCTTGAAGGATGAGCACATGCCGCATGTTGGCGATATGCCGAACATCCATGTCGGCGCGGATGGCACCCTGACGGTTGAAATCCTGAACACGCAACTGGCGCTGAACGACTCTCTGTTCGATGCCGATGGTGCGGCAATTGTCGTGCACGCAGGGCCGGATGACTATGCGTCAGACCCTGCCGGTGCGGCGGGTGGCCGGATCGCCTGCGGTGTCATCCAGAAATAGCGGAAACCGCAAAACTGCGACCGCTGCCGGCTATTCCACGCGATAGCCGCGCAGCCGGTTGTAGGTCGATACCTGCTGGGCCGTCAGGATCTGCCGCATCAGCAAATGATAGCCCAGGTGCGTTGCCCTCAGCCGCCCGCGTAGGCTGGCGACTTTGGCTGTCGCTTCGTCAATCGCAGCCTGATCGGCGGTTCCAGCCGCGAACAGTCGGTCCAAGCCGCGCTCTGCTTCGATCACTGCAACACCCAAATCGGCAGCCCGCGCCTTCATTTCGGCAAAGGCCTCCCCGGTTTGGTGGCGCTGGTGCGGGGAGAGGGCCAGATCGTCGGCCATATCCAAGACATGGCGCGGCCCGGGATAGCCATTCAGCTCCGCCGGCAGCGCCATGCCCAGCCCCTGTCCATCGCGCAGGCCTGCAATCTCCTCTGGTGACAATGCCTTGATCGGGCGCTGCTCCATCCCGGCATAGGGTTGGGCTGCCTGATCCTGGCTCGCGCCATGCCCAGCCCCATGGCCGCCACCATGACCATGCTGGTGCCCGGACGCTGCCCAGCCGGAGGAGGACGCCGCCAGGATAACCCCGGCGGCTAGCGCAAAGCCACGCACGGATTACTCCGCCGCGACGCGAGTGGCGGACAGTTCGTCGTCCATCTTCCACTGCTTGATCACCGGCAGTACCTCTTTGATATAGAGTTCTAGGCCGGCCTTGGCATCGGCGAAGGGGATCCCGCCAAAGCGGAAGCTGGTGGCCAGTTCATAGTCACCAACCAGCTGTCGCCGCTCGTCCAACACCCGCAGAATGCGGTCCGGCGTGCCCCAGACACTGGCCTCCATAAAGCCAGCGATGATGCCGTCCATGCCTATTTCCTTGGCCGTCGCGATCTTGGCGGCATAGGCGTCATAGCCTTTGACCGAGGCGAAATGGTCGCCCAGCAGTTCGTAATGGTCAAAGTTCGACATGACGAACTTGCCCATCCAATCCTTGGCCTTCTCCTCTGTACCATCCATGGTCGGCGTGCAGACGCAGAAGTCCGCCATCAGCGGCGGCGGGGCTTTGCGGCCATGCATCTCCAGGAACAGGTCGCGGTGCTTCTGGATAGCCGGCAGGCGGGTTTTCCATGGGCGGTCGGAGAACATGACCATGCGGGCCTGAATCTTGGCGGCAGACACTACCGAGTCATCGCTGGAGGCCACCGCATACAGCCGGTCGCGGATCGGGAAGCGCGGGCGCGGGCGGATTTCGGCGCGGGGCTGCGGATAATGCGGGCCGTCGCCCTCCATAAACCCGGTTTCCAGTGCCTCGACGATCATTTTGGCGGATTCGTCAAAGCGGGTGCGGCTCTCGTCCATAGAGGTGCGGAAGATGTTGAACTCGCGCCGCGCCAGACCTCGGCCAACGCCAAAGCGCAGGCGGCCATTGGTCAGGTGGTCGACGACCGAGACCTTTTCCGCCACCCGCAGCGGGTCGTTCCAAGGCAGGATCACGGCGGCGGTGCCCACATCCACGTTCGGATGTTTGGCCGCCAAATGGCTCATCAGCTGGAGGTTATCGGGGCAGAACGAGTAGTCGTCATCGTGATGCTCAACCGCCCAGAGGCAATCGAACCCGCCGTCGGCGGCAATGGCGGCGATGGCGAGCTCTTCATCCCAGCACTGCTGGTCGGTGACGTCTTTCGGGCAGCCATAGGTGGCGAAGACCATTTGCAAGCCAACATCCATGGGGCGATTCCTTATTCGATGGGCGGATCAAACTTTCATTGCACACTGTAGGGCGGAGCATGGGATGCAAGCAAGCGAGCAGTAGCGCCATAGGTGGCAGACAATCCCCATAGAAGCGGGTTAAACTGAGGCTTCCGCATTCGTTTTTGCTCAGGACCAGCTCTCATGAAAACGCTTCGGGTCAACGACTACGACATGGCCTATCTCGACATCGGCCTGACAGACAGCAGCCAGCCGCCGCTGGTCTGTGTGCACGGCTCGCTGAACGATTTCCGCGCCTGGGTGCCGGTGATGGGGCCGCTTTCGGCCGGGCGGCGGTTGATCATGCCCAGCCTGCGCCATTACTTCCCGGAGCATTGGGATGGCCAGGGTGGCCAGTTCAAGATGGCCCAGCACGTAGACGATACCATTGCCTTTGTCGAGGGGCTGGATGTGGCGCCGGTCGACCTGCTGGGCCATAGCCGGGGTGGGCATTTGAGCTTCCGCCTGGCATTGAAACGGCCTGATTTGGTGCGCCGATTGGTACTGGCGGAGCCGGGGGGGACGCTCGACGACTCGCTGGCGCCGGAGGAGGCGAAGAGCCTGTCGGCAGGCGCCGGGTCACGAGAGCACGTAGCGCAGGCCTCGGCGAAGATTGCGGCTGGCGATCTGGAGGGCGGCTTGCGGGTGTTTGTCGATGGCATTAACGGGCCGGGCGCATGGGACAAGCTGGCCCCAGGCGACCGGATGATGCGGGAGGACAACGCCTACACCTTGCTGGCGCAAGTCAATGAAGGCCGCCAACCTTACGGCAAGGTAGAGGCGGAAGCGTTGAGTGTGCCGACCCTGTTCATCGGCGGCGCGGATACACCGGGCCTGCTGCCGATTGTACTGAAGGCTTTGGCCGCGACAGTGCCGGGCGCAAAGCGCGTGATGATCCCAAACGCCGGCCACAGCATGTTCCGCCAACAACCGAAGGCGTTTTGCGCGGCGGTTCTGCCGTTCTTGGATGGGTAGGTAGGGGGAGCCCGCCTGTCTGAGCCTATCTGCTCAACAGGGTCAGCGCACCGACCAGCACGGTGGCCAGGAAAAAACCCAGTATTTTCTGGAGGTGGAAGAATGAATTGAGCCTGCGGGTGCCGTGGTCGGCTTCTTCAAAGGCGCGGTTCATTTCCACCAATGGCAATGCGTTTTCCAGGCTGTACCAAAGCGGATAGGGGAAGCGGCGGATCGCCGGGTTAAGGCTGAAGAACGCCAAAATCGCGCCGAGCCCAACCAGGCCAAAAAACCAGTAGAGCGCAAGGAAGGGATAAATGCCAAATCCGACGACCCAGCGCTGTGCGGTCATCCAGACCTGGTCGACCCAACTCATCTCGGGGTCGTGGGCAATTTTGTGCAGGAACTTGCCAAAACGAATAGCCTTGGCCTTTTCGGTCGCGCCAGCATTTTTTAGGACTTTTGCTAGCTGCTCGTATGGTTGCGGATCGTAATGGCTGCCATGGTTATCCTGACCCGTTAGCCAATGGATTAACCAATCGGCAGAGGCATCCGCCATTCCCTGACCGCTACCTGCCCACACTCCGCCAAACCGGTTGTAGGAAAAGCCCGTGAGGTCTGTCGGCAGATAGTCTGATTTGTGATCTTTGTCGGACCAAGCGTCCGCGAATAGCAATGCATCCTCGACAGGCCAAGTATACTCAATGCGCCAATCATCCTGTCGCGCCTGGAGCGCGTCTGCGCTGGCGTTTCGTAGTAGCAAGCCGGAACCCTCTACCCAGGTCGGTAATCCGCGTTTAGTCGAAGATAGATGCAATTCCCCAGCTATTTTTGCGCCAGTGGCGTTTATAACACCGGAGAACGTACTTCCTGCCAATTGAACGTCCCCACCAATGTGAGCGCCGATTAGGTGAATAGCCCTGAATGAACCGCCGCCGCGCAAGAACAGGTTATCGCCAACCTCCATATCGTCCGCGGTGAGCGTTCCAGTGACGGTCGAGCTGTCAAACCCAGCGTTGCCACCGATCTTTGCGCTCCGCAAGACGATATCCGCGAAGGTCCCGCCGCCGCGGAGGAGCAAGTAGCCACCAATCTCAACACTGTCCGCCTGGAGCATTCCGGTGATGGTGGAACCGTTGAAGCCGAGTGTACGCTGGAAGCGCGAGCCAACCAGGTGAACCCCGCCATTGATCTTCCCTTGGTGGAACAAGAAGGTGGACGGGATATCGTGATCGTCGAGCTTTATCGTTTCATCGACCAAGGCACACACGATAGCAACCAAAGGGTGCCAAGGAGCAGATGCCCAGGGCTCATGGCTCAGGATTAGTTCGAGGAATGCTGGTCGCAAATTGCGGTGGAACGGGACGGTTTCACCATCGTCTTCGATTTCCGTAGGACGGCAGGTCTCAACTGCTCCTTTACCGCCCGGCGCGTATCGCACGTCCGCCGGTTGGCCCAGGCAGATACGCTCGTTCCAGGCCCATTTCTCCGACGCTTCGAACACCTCGGCGCCGGGAGCATCCCAGAAATCATCCGGCAACGGCACGGGGCAGGTCGTGTGATGGGGCAGGGCGCGTTGGGGTGGGCTGGTGGTCTCGGTCACGCCGGATTTTGCCGCCACAACGAGCGCCAGCAGGGCCACTATGAAGAATCCCCAGTTCATGCCCTGACTTCCATCTTGAGCCCTAAGCTGCCGCTCGTTTTCCCTCACTCGCAGCCGCCAGCACCATCTCAGCACACTTCTCGCCGATCATGATCGAGGGGGCGTTGGTGTTGCCGCTGGTGAGCGTTGGCATGATGGAGGCGTCGGCGATGCGCAGGCCCTCGATACCGTGCACCCGCAACTGGTCGTCGACCACCGCCCGTGGGTCGGTTGCGGCGCCCATTTTGCAGGTGCCGACGGGGTGGTAGGTGGTTTCTGCTGTGTTGCGCACCCATTCCAGCAGTTCTGCGTCCGTCTGCTTGTCTGCGCCGGGGGCTATCTCGCCGCCGACCCATTCGGCAACTGGTGCCGCTGCCATGAGCTCTCGACCTTTGCGGATGGCGGCGATGACGCCGTCGCGGTCGTGTTGGGAGGATAGGAAGTTGAAGCGGATGGACGGCTGCTCCGCCGGGCTGGCCGATTTGATGTGGATTGAGCCAATGCTTTCCGAGCGCAGCACGTTCAAATTCATCGTGATGCCCTTGAAATTCGGCGAGACCCGACGCTCCCGCCCAATCATCTCATAGATGAAAGGCAGGATGGAGATCGTAGCGTCCGGCGTCTCTAGCCCCTCCCTGGTCTTGAAATACAGGCGTACCGGCACGCTGGTGCGCGCCAGGAAGCCGTCTTTGAATAGGGCATATTTCGCAGCCTCTACCGCCAGCCGCCAGCCGCGGGCGCCGTCGTTGTAGGTGGCGTTTGGCTCTTTGATCGCGAATTTCACCCGTGGGGAATAGTGATCGCGCAGGTTCTCACCCACGCCCGGTAGCTCGTGCACAGGGGCAATGCCGAGGGTGCGCAGCAGGTCAGTTTGGCCGATGCCGGATAGCTCCAGCAGCTTTGGGGAGTTGATGGAGCCGCCGGAGACGATCACCTCTCGGGTCGCCCGCGCTTCCCGCTTCTCGCCATGTACGGAATAGCGTACGCCGACGCAGCGTTTGCCCTCAATGATCAGGCTTTCGCCCATCGCACCTTGTTCAATGGTCAGATTTTTGCGCCTGCGCGCTGGGTCCAGATAGCAGAAGGCTGTCGACTGCCGCCGCCCCTTGGCGATGGTGGTCTGGGACATGCTGATGCCCTCTTGAGTCCGGCCGTTCTGGTCCGGATTGTAGGGCAGACCGATATTCTCCGCCGCCTGGATAATGCGCTCGACCAGTGGGATTTTGTTGCGCGGTGTGTCGGTAACGCGAAGCGGTCCGTTGCGACCGCGGAATTCATCCTCGCCGCCGTCATAGCTCTCCATCTTCTTGAAGATCGGCAGCACGTCCTCATAGCTCCAACCGCGATTGCCGAGTTGGGCCCAGTGGTCGTAATCCTGTGCCTGGCCGCGGATAAACACCATGCCGTTGATGGAGGACGAGCCGCCCAGCATCTTGCCCCGCGGCACCTCAATTTCCCGCCCGCCGGAACCCTCGTCCGGTTCGGACCGATAGCACCAATTGACGGCGGGGTTATCGACCAGCTTGGCGATACCAACGGGCACTTTGGACCAGAAATAGTCGGAGCCTTCCGTGCCAGCCTCTAGGCAAAGCACAGAAAATTGGCCGTTCTCTGAGAGGCGGGCAGTGACAGCCGCGCCGGCTGATCCAGCGCCGACAACGATAAAATCATAGGTATTAGACATATTGGGCAGGCTCCTGGTCCCTGGTCTTCTTATAGCCAGCCCTCAGGCACGGCGTTCAGCATTTAACCAAAGAAGCCAGGGCTTGAGCCAAATGGCAAGGGGCAGGTCGTGCCGTCGCGCACAAACCTGCCGCGATCGCTTATTTCCCCTTTTTAGCACCAATGTTCAGCGGTGCCTTTCCAGCGTTCGAATTCGCTGTGGCCAAAACCTTCGGCTTTTCCTGCTTCGGCTTCTTGGCTTCCCGGTTGCCCTGCTTTTTATCGCCTTTAGACATGGTCATTCCTAAAGAAATTGGGTTAGTAGAAATTCAATATTTAGTACGATTTTTATTTATTCAATACGGTTAACCCAGATAAAAATTTTTAACAAATTCGGAAAAATTTCTTATAAATAAAGGATAGAAATTTCCATTATTGAGTATAAAAAAGGGTGGCCCGAAGGCCACCCAATATCAAAGCGTATTTCGCATGAAGATGCGCTAACGCGGAGCCATCACCATGACCATTTGACGGCCTTCCATGCGCGGCGATTGCTCAATCTTAACCTCTTCGCCTAGGTCATCGCGTACGCGCGCCAGCACTTTCGCGCCCAAATCTTGGTGCGCCATCTCGCGGCCACGGAACCGCAGGGTAACTTTGACCTTATCGCCCTCTTCGAGGAACTTACGGACGGCGCGCATTTTTACGTCATAGTCGTGTTGCTCAATCGCCGGGCGCAGCTTGATCTCTTTAACCTCGATAATCTTCTGCTTCTTCCGAGCCTCATTCTTTTTCTTCTGAGCCTCGTACTTAAAGCGGCCGTAATCCAGGATTTTGCAGACAGGCGGCTCCGCATTCGGAGAGACCTCGACCAGATCGAGCCCCACACCGCTGGCCTCGCGCAACGCGTCATCCAGCTTATATACGCCAGACATGTTGCCTTCTGCATCGACCAGGCGGACCAATCGCGCCGTGATGTCGTTGTTCACTCGGGGCCCGTCTTTGACTGGCGGCGCCATGTTAGATCCACGCGCTATGAGGTATCTCCATTTTTCCGGCCCGCGCGCCTATGCTGTAAGGCGCTACACGGGGATTGTTAAAAATTCGTAACCTTGATGCCGATCTGATTATCTGCGCGTAACCGCCGCACTCAGACAAGCAAGTCAAACGTAGCTGAGATTTTGGAGAGTGCAAGGGTTTCGTTGCCTCAGCACCCCCAAATCGCCGGTTTCCTCGCTTATTTTCGGCCTATTTGTAGCCTATTTTGCCAGCGCCGCCGTCTCCATTTTTGAAAGCGTGGTCGTGGTCGAGATCACGTCTGGATCTTGGCGAATTTCAATCAGGGCCGCTTTGCCACTGGCCAGAGCCCGATCGAGCGCCGGGCCGAAGTCTGCGGTGGTCTCAACCAGCTCTGAATGCCCGCCATAAGCCGCCATCAGTGCCACGAAATCCGGGTTGTGCAGGTCTGTCGCGACGTAGCGGCCCGGATGGTGTCGGGCCTGGTGCATCCGGATGGTGCCATACATGCCGTTGTTGAACACCAGAATGATGGGTGTCGCACCATATTGCAGAGCCGTCGCCAATTCCTGGCCGGTCATCAAGAAGCCACCGTCACCAACAAAGGCAAATACCCGCCGGTCTGGATGGGCCATTGAGGCACCAACAGCAGCTGGAACCGAGTAGCCCATCGCGCCAGAGGTCGGGGCGGCGAAGGTGTGGCGTTGGTGGAAGCGCAAGAACCGCATCGGCCAGCCAGAGAAATTGCCGGCATCAACCGTCACGATGCTATCGGCTTCCATCCGCTCCTGCACCATCAGCATGCACGCGCCCAGGTCCAGGTCTGCGCCATTGGCCTGTGGGGTTGCCCACTCCACGAAGTCGACCCGGCGCTGAGCGGTCCAACTGTCCCAAGCGTTGTGGTTGACCGGCTCCATGGCAGCGGCGGCGGCGGCAAAGCCTTCGGGTCCGGCTTGAATGCCAAGGGCAGGCTGATAGACGCTGCCCAATTCCTCAGCGCTGCCATGGATATGGACTAGCTTCATTGGCGGGTTAGGCGGCGTAATTAGGTCGTAGCCCTGTGTGGTGATCTCGCCAAGGCGCGCGCCAGCGCAGATCAGCAGGTCGCAGTCCCGCACGGCCTGGGCGAGTTTCGGATTGGTGCTGGTGGAGAGGTCGCCGGCGAACAGGTCGCTGCCATGGTCAATCAGGTCCAGGCAACGGAACGAGGCCATCATGGGCAGGTTGTTGGCTTCGGCAAAGGTGCGGATGTCATCAACCGCGCTTTGCTCCCATCCGCCGCCACCGACTAGCAGCAGCGGCTTTTTGGCCTCGCCCATCATGCCCCGCAGTTTTTGCATGGCATCGGGGCTTGGGTAGGCGCGGTGCACGGCGTAGGGGGCGGTGTCGGCTACCGCCACGCGGTCGCGTAGCATATCCTCAGGCAGCGCCAGAGCGACGGGGCCGGGGCGGCCGCTCATGGCAACGTGGAATGCGCGGGCGATGTATTCTGGAATGCGCTCTGCATCTTCGATCTGGGCGACCCATTTGGTAACCTGGCCGAACATGTCGCGATAGTCGATTTCTTGAAAAGCCTCCCGATCCCATTGATCGCGCGCTACCTGGCCGATCAGCATGATCATCGGCGTCGAATCTTGATACGCCGTGTGCAGGCCGATAGAGCCATGGCAGGCACCTGGACCACGGGTCACCATCACCAGCCCCGGCTTGCCTGTAACCTTGGCATAAGACTCCGCCATGTTCGCCGCACCGCCCTCATGCCGCGTGGTGTAGAGGTTGAAGTCTTTGTGATCGTACAAGGCATCCAGCAATGCCAGATAGCTCTCGCCCGCTACGCAAAAAGCCGTGTCGCAACCATGAACGCGCAGCGCATCTGCCAGAACCTGGCCGCCGGTACGGGTGTTGGTAGGGGTGGTCATCGATCATCATCCAATTTGAAACAAGGGCTGTAGAGCGTTGAGATGGTTTTCCGACGGCTGCTCGGCAGCGTCAAGTCTGGTGCTGTTCGGCCGGTGTGGAGAACGGCATGAAACATGGTCGCGCAGGTAGCGGTCAATCTATAGGATGAAAAATGGACTCGGCGCTAGGAGGTGAGAATGTCGACTGCAATTGCCTTCGATTTTTCGGACAAAACGACAGGGCCGGTCGCTTTGGTGGATGTTGTCGATCGGCTAGAGGATGGGGCCTATTGCTGGCTGGATTTTGATGATCTGGAAGCCGCCCGTGCGATGTTGGTGGAGTTGGGCGTTGATCCGACAACCCGAGACCGGGTCATGCACAATCAGGCCGAAGGTCTGTTCCAACTGGGCCGCAACTGCATCCATTGCACGGTGATAGAAACCAAGGTGGAAGACGATGAACTCTGCCTGTTCGCCCTGCATATGATCCTAGGTCACGGTTATCTCATGACCGTGCACTCAAATCCCTCGCACGTGATTAAGCGTGTGCAGGAGACCTATGAGGAAGATTTCTTCGCGCTGGCCGAATCCGGCGGATTTCTGTTGTTCGAAATCGCAGACCATCTGATTGCCGGCTATCGGGATGAGCTCCTGCGCCTCTCCCATGCGGTGGAGGATATCCAAAAGAGGCTGCTGGGTGATGTAGGTGATGAGATTTTGCGGGATGTTTCAGAATTGACCCGCTGGCTGTTGGATTATCGCAATGCGGCTGTGACGGCGCGGGAGGTCATACACGAGCTATCCACACGCCGATCACACTATGTTAGCCGGTCGACTCAACCTTTTCTTGATCGCCAGACTGTCTCGTTGGAGCGGTTGGCGGGCGACGCTGCAACAGAGCGCACTGTGCTATCGGAAACTATGGCGCTTTACATGGGCATCGTCAGCCACCGCACGAACAAGGTGGTCAACCGCCTCACCGTGGTCAGCATGGTGTTCCTGCCTTTGAACTTCCTGGCGGCTGTCTACGGCATGAACTTCGAGAACATGCCGGAATTGGGCTGGCGGTATGGCTATGCCGGGTTCTGGGGTGTTATTTCCATCGTGGTATGTCTGCTGCTCTGGAATTTACGGCGACGGCGTTGGCTCTAACTGGGTCGGCGCTTAAACCCGTGCCACCTGCTCCACGTCCACGACGCCGCGCACCGCTTTGAGCATTGCTGCGACTTGAGGCGTGACCGTATAGCGGCCCGGCAGGTCGATCTCGACCTCGCGCAGCGGGTCAAGCCCCAGGACGATGCTGATCTGGCCTTTGCCACCGGCCTCGCCGCCCAGCATTTTCTGGATGGAGGGCAGGGGTGTGGTATCGTTGACGAAGACCTTGATGGCCTCCGTCCGGGTCGCCGCCACTTTCTCCAAATTATCGACGCTGTGGGCGGTGATTTTCAGACTGTCGCCATCCAAACGCACCTCAACACCCATCATCACCGGGCTGCCGCTATCCAGTGTCTCCCGCGCTGTGGCCAGCACTTCGCTGAACAGCGTGACCTCAACCATCCCGGTCGAGTCCGATAGTTGGACGAAGGCATAGCGGTTGCCGCGGGCATTGGAGCGCTCCTGCCGGCCCAGCACGACGCCGGCGATCTTGGCATGGCCGTCGCTGCGGGCGCGGTCGGCCAGGTTGGAAATGCGGGTGACGCGCAGGCGTTTCAGCAGCTCGCCATACTCATCCAGCGGGTGGGCCGAGAGGTAGAAGCCGATGGCGTCGCGCTCGCGCTCCAGCATGTCCAGCAGGTTCCAGGGTTCAACATCCGGCAACGGCGGCAGCGTGTTTTCGTCCTCCACATCGCCGAACAGGTTAACCTGTGCCGATGCGGCCTCCTCTTGCAGCAATTGGCCGTGGCGCAGCGTGATATCCAGGCCAGCGAACATGCGGGCGCGGTCCTTGAAGAAGATGTCGAAGCCGCCCGCCTGGCACAATTGCTCCATCGCGCGCTTGTTGAGCGCCCGCGGCTCCAACCGGCGGGTGAAGGCGAAGATGTCGGCGAAGGGGCCGCCGGCGGCACGCTCGCGCACGATGGCCTCACAGGTGGAGCGCCCTAAGTTCTTGATCGCGCCCAGGGCATAGCGGATGGCGCGGGCTGGCTCCTGAGTTTCGCCGGGAACCAGTTCGACGGAGAAATGCACCTCGGAATGGTTGACGCTGGGTGGCAGCAATTCGATGCCGAGCCGGTCTAGATCGCGCTTGAACTGGGCCAATTTATCAGTGTTGCCCATGTCCAGCGTCATCAGCGCCGCCATGAACTCCACCGGATAATTCGCCTTCAGATACGCTGTCTGGTAGGCGATCAGGGCATAGGCGGCAGCGTGGGATTTGTTGAAGCCGTAGCCGGCGAACTTGTCGACCAGGTCGAAGATGTCGTTGGCCTGCTGCTTGTCAACGCCACGCTCGACAGCGCCAAAGACGAAAATCTCGCGCTGTGCATCCATCTCCGACTTGATCTTCTTGCCCATGGCGCGGCGCAGCAAGTCCGCACCGCCCAGGCTGTAGCCCGATAGGATCTGGGCGATTTGCATCACCTGCTCCTGGTAGATAATGATGCCGTAGGTCTCCTTCAGCACCGGCTCCAGCAGCGGGTGCAGGTAGTCTGGTTTTTCTTGCCCGTGCTTGCGAGCGATGTAGGAGGGGATGTTCTCCATCGGGCCAGGCCGATAGAGCGAGACGACGGCGATGATGTCCTCAAACTCGGTCGGCTTCAGCTTGCGCAGCATGTCGCGCATGCCGCTGCCTTCCAACTGGAACACGCCGGCGGTCTCACCGGAACCCAGCAGGCGGAACGTGCCTTTGTCATCCAGCGGCAGCTTGAGCAGATCGATCTGCTCGCCGCGTTTGGCGATAAATTCGACGGCTTTTTGCAGCACGGTGAGAGTCTTCAGGCCCAGAAAGTCGAACTTCACGAGGCCCGCCGTCTCAACCCATTTCATGTTGAACTGCGTGACCGGCATTTCCGAGCGCGGATCGCGGTAGAGCGGCACCAGCTCGTGCAGAGGCCGGTCGCCAATGACGACGCCGGCAGCATGAGTCGAGGCGTGGCGGTAGAGGCCCTCTAGCTGCAGGGCGATATTCAGCAGGCGGGCGACGTCCTCGTCCTTCGATCGCTCCTCCCGCAACTGCACCTCGCCGTCGATGGCTTGTTGCAGGGTGACCGGGTTGGCCGGATTGTTCGGCACCAGCTTGCAGATGCGATCAACTTGGCCATAGGGCATGCCCAGCACGCGGCCTACGTCGCGCAGAGCGGCCCGGGCTTGGAGCTTACCGAAGGTGATGATCTGGGCGACGCGGTCCTCGCCATATTTTTGGCGGACGTGGTCGATGACCTCATCGCGGCGATCCTGGCAGAAATCGACGTCGAAATCCGGCATCGACACGCGCTCAGGGTTCAAAAAGCGCTCGAACAGCAGGCCCCATTTCAACGGATCAAGGTCGGTAATCTGCAACGCCCAGGCGACAACTGAGCCCGCACCGGAACCGCGGCCCGGCCCGACTGGAATGCCCTGGTCCTTGGCCCATTTGATGAACTCCGACACGATCAAGAAGTAGCCGGGAAAGCCCATCTGCGTGATGACGCCCAGCTCAAACTCCAGTCGTTCGCGGTAGGGGGCGGCGAGACGTTCCTGCTCCGCGGTATCGATATCCGGCGGATAGACGTGGTTGAGCAGCCGATCCTCTAAGCCCTCCTGAGCCTGGGCTGCTAGCTCTACCGGCTCGTCGCGGCCTTCTCCCGCGCTGAAGGCCGGCAGGATCGGCTTGTGCGGCAAGGGCATGTGGGCGCAACGCTGCGCCACGACCAAGGTATTGGCCAATGCCTCTGGCAGGTCAGCAAACAGTTCGCACATCTCTTGGGAGGATTTGAGATAGTGCTCTGGCGTCAGGCGGCGGCGTTCGTCCTCGTCCAGCTTCTTGCCGCCGGCGATGCAGATCAGGGCGTCGTG
>CALKDI010000199.1 GCA_938084065.1 uncultured Alphaproteobacteria bacterium | reverse complement strand
CCTTTGGCAGAGGGGTTTGCAACAACGGCTTTCATCGGATCGGTCCTTTGGGTCGGTGAATTGGGATGAGCCGGACGTAGCTAGACCGCCGGCATCTCCACGAGGTCCAGCGTCGTCACCCGACGCAGTTCGCGCTTGTACTTGGTATCGTCGAAGGGCGTGGCCCGGTGCATCGTCGCGCGGTTATCCCAAATCACCAGGTCGCCATCTTCCCATTTGTGGCTGTAGACAAACTGGGGTTGCGTGGCGTGCTGCGACAACTCCCACAGCAGAAGTTTGCCCTCCGGCAGGTTCATCTCCATCACCTTGGCAGCATGCGAGGCGAGGTAGAGCGACTTGCGGCCGGCTCGCTGCAACGTGCGCACCAGCGGATGATAAGCGCCTTGCAGCTTTTCCAGCTCTTCATCGGAGAAGGTGAAGCCCAGGGTTTGGCGCGAATGGGCGATGGAGTGGTGGCAGGTCAGGCCCTCCAGCTTGGCCTTCATCTCATCGTCAAGCGCGTCATAGGCAGCACGCATGTCGGCGAACTGGGTGTCGGCATCGACCGGCGGCAGAGCGCGGGCGTGCAGCATGGAATAGCGGCCAGCCGGGTCCTGGAATGAAGCGTCCGTGTGCCAGAGCCGATTGCCCAGGCTGTAGAGGCGTTTGCGGTCTTCTTGCGCCAGCAACTCGCCCTCGTCACTGACGTTTGAGATGTCCGCAATCGCCTCTGACCCCAACCGGCTCTTGCCGAGAGCCGCGGCCCCTGTCTTTGCGTGCAATTCGCCGTCGAGGCGCTGTGCGAATGCCATTTCCTCCGCGTCGGTGAAGGACTGGTTGCGGAAGACGAGTACGCCGAACCGATCCATACCGCCACGGATTTGCGCCAAGGTTTGGTCGTCAAAGGTATCGCGCAGGGAGACCGGACTGCATTCGCCAGCAAATACGTCGTGCAGGGGTTTGAACGTTACGGGCATCGCAGCCTCTCAATGATGGTTGATCGGCTTCCAGTCTAAACCTAGACGTTGAAGCGGAACAACAACACGTCGCCATCCTTGACGCGGTAATCGCGGCCTTCCTGGCGCATTTTGCCGGATTCCTTGGCGCGCTGCTCACCTTCGCAGGCGATATAGTCGTCAAAGGCGATGGTTTCCGCAGCAATAAACCCGCGTTGAAAATCGGTGTGGATCTCACCGGCCGCTTCCGGTGCTGTCGCGCCGTCGTGCACCGTCCAGGCCCGAGCCTCTTTCGGCCCGCAGGTGAAGAAGGTTAGCAGGCCCAGAAGCGCATAACCGGACCGGATCACCCGCACCAGGCCGGGTTCGCTGAGGCCCAGGCTCTCCAGAAACTCAGACTGCTCTTCCTCGGTCTCCAGGCTGGCGACTTCGGCCTCAATGGCAGCAGCGATGGTGACAGCGGTTGCGCCCTGGGACTTGGCCCATTCCTCCACCTCAGCAGAGAAGGCGTTGCCGGTAGCGGCATCCTCTTCACCGACATTGCAAATGTACATAATCGGCTTGTCGGTCAGCAATTGCAGGCGTTTGACCGTGACTTGCTGCTCTTTCGAGAACTCAACCGTGCGGGCCGGTTTGCCGTCGCGCAGCGCCGCAATCAGCGGTTCCATCACCACGAGCTGCTCTTTGGCCTCGCGGTCGTTGCCCTTGGCCTTCTTGGTGGCCTGATCAAAGCGGCGTTCCAGACTATCCAAGTCGGCCAGCATCAGCTCGGTCTCTATGGTCTCCGCATCACGCAGCGGGTCAACAGAGCCTTCGACATGAGTGATGTCGTCATCCTCGAAACAGCGCAGCACGTGCGCAATCGCATCGCATTCACGAATATTGCCGAGGAACTGGTTGCCCAAGCCCTCGCCCTTGGAGGCCCCGCGCACCAGGCCAGCGATATCGACGAATTCCAATTGCGTCGGCACGATCTTGGCGGATTTGCCAATCGCCGCGATCTGGTCGAGCCGTGAATCGGGCACAGCAACGCGGCCTGTGTTCGGCTCAATCGTGCAGAAGGGATAGTTCGCTGCCTCTGCTGCCTGTGTGGCCGTCAATGCATTGAACAACGTGGACTTACCGACATTCGGCAAGCCGACAATACCGCAATTAAAACCCATGGGGGACGAAACTCCGTAACGATATTGGCGCCAAAATGGCTGCCTTAGAACATGCTTTCCAGGACGCGGTCTGGCGGCTTGTGGCCGTCAACGTGCGTCTTGATGTTGATGATGACCTTCTCGCCCATCTCGGTCCGTGCCTCGTGGGTGGAGGACGACATATGGGGCAAGAGCACACAGTTTTCCAACGCTAGCAGAGCGGGATTAACCGTAGGCTCATTCTCATATACATCCAACCCGGCGCCGCCGATCTGTTGCGCCTCCAACGCCTTGGCCAAAGCAGCCTCGTCAATCACCTCGCCACGGGAGGTGTTGACGATGTATGCGGTGGTCTTCAGCAGCGCCAATCGGCGGGCGTTCAGCAGGTGGAAGGTTGCCGGCGTGCGCGGGCAGTTGATCGAGATGATGTCCATGCGGGCCAGCATCTGATCCAGGCTTTCCCAATACGTCGCCTCCAACTCAGACTCGAGATCCGAATCGACCCGGCGGCGATTGTGGTAGTGGATAGAGACACCGAACGCGCGGGCGCGGCGGGCGACAGCACTGCCAATTCGGCCCATGCCGATAATGCCCAGACGCTTGCCGAAAACGCGGTGTCCCATCAATTCTGTTGGTGCCCAGCCGTGCCACTCACCCTTGCGCAGGCGCCGTTCGCCTTCCGACATGCGGCGCGGCACGGCGAGAATCAATGCCATGGTCAGGTCGGCAGTATCGCTAGTCAAAACGCCCGGGGTGTTGGTGACAAGTAGACCGCGAGCGCGGGCGGTCTTCAGGTCGATATGGTCAACGCCAGCGCCATAATTCGCAAGCAACTTCAGATTCGGGCCGGCTTGCGCCAACACCTCCCGGTCAATCCGGTCAGTCAATGTCGGCACCAGGACATCGGCGACTTTAACCGCGTCAATTAACTGCTGGGTGGACATTGGTGTGTCGGTAGTGTTCAGACGGGTGTCGAACAACTCCATCAGGCGGGTTTCGACCGAAGCAGGCAGTTTGCGCGTGACGATGACTAGCGGTTTTTTTGGAGCCATAGCGGCAACCCTCTTCGAGAACGGTCGGGCGACCGATGCGATAGGTCGAAGGTCAGCGGATAGCAGGCTGGCCGTGCTATGTCTATGCGTCGGCCTGCTGTTAGCCACCTCCACAGCCAGTGCTGCGGACAAGGCGGGCAGCGATACAGGCTTTGCCCTACCCCGCTTTGTCTCCATTGCCAAGAACGAGGCCAACCTGCGCACTGGCCCCGGTGAGCAATACCCGATCTTGACCGTGCTGCAGTGGCGCAGCATGCCGGTTAAAATCGTGGATGAGTACGGGCGGTGGCGCAAAGTCGAGCTGCATGATGGTGCCAAAGGCTGGCTGCATAAGGTCCTGTTGGCCGGCAGACGAACATTCTTGCTGAAGCAAGAGATGGTGACACTGCGGGAAGACCCAAGCGATGACAGCGCGGCAATTGCCGTCTTTCAGGCTGGGGCCATCGCGCACCTGCGGATGTGCAACCAGACCTGGTGCGCTATCGATTCTTCCGGTTACACTGGTTGGGTTCCGCGCAGCGCCGGCTGGGGCGTGCTAGCAGGAGAGACATTTCAGTAAGCATCCCTATATGCAGGCCAGTAAGCAGGAAACGCCATGACAGAGCCTCTGATCAAAGTGCACTACGACGACCGCGGTGATGCTGGTCGCATCGCCTGGGTGACGTTCAACAACCCAACCAAGCGCAACGCCCTAGGCCTCGAGGGCAAGCAGCTGTTCATCGACACGCTGACGGCCCTGAAACATGACGAGAGCCTGCGGGCGCTAGTGCTGACCGGTGCGGGCGACCGATCCTTCGTTGGCGGCACCAATCTGGCGGAGATGAAAGATTTCGATCTGGATCAGGCAGAGGCTTCCTCTACCAAAACCCACCGGGTCTGCGATGCAGTGCGCCAGTTTCCGGTGCCAGTGATCGCGCGCATCAATGGCTATTGCTTCGGCTCAGGCATGGAAATTGCCGCCTGCGCCGACATGCGGGTGGGCGTGGCGGGTGCCAAGTTTGGCATGCCGGAAGTGCGTTTTGGCATCCCGTCTGGCATGGAGGCCAGCGTGCTGCCGCGGCTGATCGGTTGGGGCAAGGCCTGCGAACTGGTGCTGACCGGGGATCACATCGACTCTGACGAAGCCTACCGCATCGGCTATCTGGAGCGGCTGGTACCCTTTGCGGAGTTGGATGCGGTGGTGGAGAAGTGGGTGGCATCGCTGCTGCTCGGTGGCCCAAAGGCCGTGCGCATTCAAAAGCGGCTGATCATGGATTGGGACCGCATGGGCGTCACTGACGGCGCGCGGGCAGGCATCCAGGCCTATGTGGAAAGCTACCGGTCCGATGAGCCCAACCGGCTGATGACGGCATTTTTGAACCGCGGGAAGTAGCGGCTCTTTGCAGCTTTTGCCCCCTTCCCGGCGGGCGCCCGCGGTACGCGGGTGGAGAGCCGGGATCTTGTGCCGGGGGAGAGCCCGGGCATTTGGTTTGCTACGCAGCAGGGGATCCCGGATAGCGGCTTTGCCACTTCCGGGAAAGCATTGGCAGCTATCGCGCCGAGTAGCCGCCATCCACGGGCATCGCTACACCCGTCACGAAGCTGGCGTCGTCGCTGGCCAGGAATGCTGCAACGCTGGCGATCTCCTCTGGCTGGCCGAGGCGGGCCATGGGGTGGATGCTTTGTAGAAATTCCGTGCCGCCCTCCACTCCGCGGGCTTTCTCCGTCATCGGGGTGACGATGTAGCCGGGGCAGACAGCATTCACGCGCACGTTAGCTGGCCCGAACGACACGGCAAACTGCTTGGTCAAACCGACAACACCATGCTTGGCTGCCACATAGGCGCTGACGCCCTCCATGTGGGCAGGGTCCAGCACGTCATAAGCCGGTGCGCGCACCAAGCCGTGCAGGCCGGCGACGGAGGCGGTGTTGACGATGGCACCGCCGCCAGCAGCCGCCATCATCGGCGCCGCATGGATCAGGCCGTAATAGACACCGGAGAGGTTCACCTCCGTCGTGCGATCCCAGCCATGGCCAGAGCCGACACCGGCATTGTTCATCAGCACGTGCAGGCCGCCCAGGTCTTTCACCGCGCGCTCCAGAGACGCCTTCAAGGCCTCACTATCGGTCACGTCAAGGCCGAGGCCGATGCTTTTTGCACCCAACTCTTCGACTCGGGCTGCGGTCGCTTGCGCCCCCTGCTCATCGATATCGGCGCAGAGTACGGCGGAGCCTTCGCTGGCGAGACGCAGCGCCATCTCGCGGCCAATGCCGGAGCCAGCACCGGTGACGACGGAGACCTTGTTGGTAAAACGGGCCATGGTGGGAATCCTTCTGTGCGTTTCCTGTGGAGTGGTTTTGACAGCGACCTTATCGCGGGACGCCTTCAGCCGCCAGGGGTCTGCAGGAGGGTTCGCGGGCTAAAGGGATGCATGATTCAATAGCGGGCGTACGGTTCGGTATAAAGTTTGGAGCAAGGTAGTGTAGGCTGGCGGTACCAGCCAAGCCCCTTCTCGACCAGTTTCCCTACAAGGCCTCCTCCCAATGCATTCCTGGCTGGACACACTAGCCGCTGTCATTTCGCTTTCGGATTTCGCTTTGATAGGCGCTGCGGCGTTTGCCGGCGGCTTCATCCGCGGGTTTGTCGGCTTTGGCGGGGCGGTGCTCCTGATCCTGGCGATGAGCGCCATCATTGGCCCGCGCGAGGCAGTGGCCATTGCAGCCCTAGCCGGCCTGCCGCCAATGTTGCAATTGCTGCCAGCAGCCATCCGCAGCGGAGAGCGGAGCTTTGCCATACCATTCGGCCTCGCCTCGTTCATCGGCGCGCCGCTCGGCACCTGGATGCTGGTCAGTATTGCGCCAGAGGTGATGAAAATCGCCATAGCCGTGTTTGTTCTGTTCACGGTGGCAGTGCTTGGGCGAGGTGGGGGCATTTCCATTGGCACGAACCGTTGGGTGATCGCGAGCGCAGGCGTCGTTGCCGGCTGGATTCAGGGCATCGCTGGCGTTGGCGGACCACCGACCGTCGCCATCACCCTCGGCCGCGGTGGAGAGGCCGCACAACAACGGGCGAATGTCATTGCCGCGGTCACGGCGCTCAATTTCTGCACGCTTGTGCCGCTGTGGTGGCATGGCCTGTTCACGCGCGAGGTGGTGATCCTGAGTCTGCTGTTCGTGCCACTGTATTCCGGCGGCACCTGGCTGGGTCAACGCTATTTCACCGAGCAAGGCCAGAGGTACTACCGCAAAGCGGCGCTGGCAGCTTTGGCGGTTATCAGCGTGCTGACGCTGGTTAAGGGATCGGCGGACTATCTGACCGAGTAGCAGCTATCAGCGGGCCATGCCTTAAGCTGGAAACACGTTGATCGGGTTGCGATTTACGACACGCCAATCCTCATCCATTTTGAGCACGGAATAGATCGCCTCGAAACCCTGCATCGGTGTGCCATCGGCATGAAAGCGAGTCGCCAGGACCCTATAGGCTATTTTGTGCTCGCTACCGGCGTCCGCCATTTTGATCTCTTTTGTGTCGCCGATGGCTTTGACGTGCAGAGCCACGGCCTCTTCCGGTGTGCGTGCCATTCTAGTCTCCAAATTTTGTGCGTTTAGCGCGCGAAATAACCGCCATCCACTGGCATAGCGACACCGGTCACGAAGCTGGCGTCATCGCTGGCGAGGAAGGCTCCCGCCGCGGCGATCTCCTCCGGTTGGGCAAGACGGCCCATGGGGGTGAGGTCTTGCATATAGCTCAAGCCCTCGTCGCTCTCGCGCATGGTGCTGGTCATCTGTGTTTGGACAAAGCCGGGGCAGACGGCGTTGACCCGAACTTTGGCGGAGCCGAATGAGACTGCGAACTGCTTGGTCAAGCCGACAACGCCGTGCTTCGACGAGACATAGGCCGCCATCCGCTCAACTGAGCGCGGATCGGTGTGCTCCGCCAGGGCTGGCACCAGGCCGGCGAGCCCAGCGACGGAGGCTGTATTGACGATAGCACCCCCACCCTGTGCCGCCATGATCGGGGCAGCGTGGAGCAGGCCATAGTATACGCCGGAAAGGTTCACCGCTTGCGTCAGGTCCCAGCGCTTATAGGCGACGCCGGCATTGTTCATCAGAATATCCAGGCGGCCATGATCACTGACGATCTTCTCCAGCGCAGCCTTCACCGCTGCTTCATCGCTAACGTCGAGTGTGTGAGCGGAGGCCTTTGCGCCCAGCGCCTCGGCCAGGGCAACGGTTTCGTGGATGCCGTCCTCATTTACGTCGGCACATACGACCGTTGCACCTTCGCCTGCCAGCCTGAGCGCCATCGCGCGGCCAATGCCGGAGCTGGAGCCAGTGACGAGAGCAATCTTGCCGTTGAACTTTCCCATCGCGGCTAAATCCTCCCCAGCCGATCCAACGATTTCCGCGTTTCCTCCACTAGGCCAGTAAAGATCTCTGCGGCGGGTCGGCGTTTGGTGATCATGCCAGCACCTTGACCGCCGGCGTTCATGGTGATCTCAAACCGTCCGGCGGCCATGGCGGCCTCTTTGAAATCCTCCATCAGCACGCGTTGATGTGGGGTTGGCAGGGATGGCAGGCCGCTTGCGTCCCAGGCTTTCGCGACATCGTTCTGCACGGCGCGGACGGTCTTGCCTGTCCAGTAGGGGGAGATGCGCATGTCGCTGGTCGAGGCGTCGACGATCTGGTCCTTCAGCGCATCGGGCAGGCCGCCCTCGTCCGCCACCAGAAAGGCCGTGCCGACCCAGACACCTTGCGCGCCTAGCGCCAGAGACGCTGCGATGCCGCGCCCGTCGGAGATACCACCCGCGCCCAGCACTGGGATATCGCCTGCCGCGTCCACCACCTGCGGCAGTAAGGCAAAGCTGGCGATCTGGCCGGTATGTCCGCCCCCCTCTGTGCCCTGGGCGATGATGGCATCAACGCCGGCCTTAACCTGGCGCACGGCGTTCCTAGGCGAGCCGCAGACGCCCATAACCTTCATGCCGATCTCACGCGCCCGCGGCACGACGATGGCAGGGTCGCCGAGGCCCGCTGCGAACACCGGCACGCGCTCGTTAAGGGTGACCTCAATCTGCTGGGCAATCAGCTCGGCGGAGATGACGTGGTCATGCTGGAAGGGCCGCTCTGGAATGTCGAACTGGCGGTGTAGTTCTTCCAAGAAGGCCCAATGTTCTGGATGATTCTCGCGGATTTCCTGACGAACCGCGGCGCGAGAGCCGGGCGCCTGCTTGAGTGAGGCTGGCAACAGCAGATCGACACCGAAAGGCTTGTCGGTCAGGCGGCGGACTTCGCGGATGCGCTCCTCCACCTCTTTCGGCGTCAGGTTGGAACAGCCGAGCACGCCGAGGCCGCCGGCATTCGAGACCGCGGCGACCAGAGCCGGCGGCGTACCCATGCCCCAAGAACCCATGCCGGCAAGAACGATGGGATACTTGATGCCGAGCAGATCACAGAGGGGGGTGTGGAGGGAGGTCATGGGGGTTTCCTTAAGAATATTGCCTCCCCGGACGTTGCGTAGCAACGATCCGGGGTCTCTTTGGGAGGCTCGCTCGGTCGGAGACCCCAGATAGGCCTTTGGCCTTCCGGGGAGGTGATGTTTTAAGTTTAGGCAGTTCCAGCTAGCGCCCGCACCTCTGCCACCAGCTTCGCCGGCAGCACCGCGCCCTCTTTCGGAATTCGCGCACGGTTAGCCAACCGCCGGTCGCCAGGGAGGCGGGCGCCCTCGTCATCCAAAATCCGCTCGAACAGGCTTTCGATGCGGTCAATGAAGGTGTCGGCACCGAAAGCGCTTGGGTCCATGGCGATGACCAGGTGGCCGTTGTGGGTGGGGCCGCCATGGCCGGTGTATTGCTCGTCGGCTTCATAGGAGAGTTCGCCGCCGGAGAGGCCGGCTGCCAGAATTTCAACCATCATGGCGATGCCTGCACCCTTGTAGCCACCAAAGGCCAGCAGCACGCCCTCCAGCACCTGGTTCGGGTCCGTGGTTGGCTGGCCGTCCGGGCCGAGGCCAAAACCTTCCGGCACGCTGTGACCATCACGGGCGGCGATCATAATCTCACCGCGAGCAGCCGCACTGGAGGCCTGATCCCAGACCATCGGCGCTTTGCCATCGCGCCTGGGGCAGGCAAAGCTCATCGGGTTGGTACCATAGACCGCCTTGGTCCCACCTGCCGGCGCTACGAACGCCCGCGAGTTGACGTAGCTCATCGCCAGCAGACCTTGCTGCGCCAAAGGCTCCACATCGGGCCAGAGCGCCGCAAAGTGGGCGGAGTTGCGGATGGCCATGCTGGCAATACCGTTCTCCCTAGCCGCCTGCACCAGCATGGGCCGGCCCAAGGCCATGGGCAGTGGTGCCAGGCCACGGTCACCATCGACGAACACCACGCCGGGCGCGCGACGTTCCACCGTCGGCTTGGCGTCGCCCTTGCTGTCGCCAGCGATCAATGCCTTGCAGTATCCGGGCACGCGGAAGACGCCGTGGGATGCACAGCCGTCACGCTCCGCCCGCGTGACGACATCGGCCACAGCCTCCGCATTGGCGCGGTCAGCGCCGGAGGCATTGAGGGCGGCGATGGTCATCGACCGCACCTCATCCAGGCTGAGGGCGACGGTTTCCCCTACCGGTGTGCTCATCGGTTACGACGTCCGCTCACGGGCCCAGGCGCCGAGTTTGGCGATGGCGTCACCGCCTTCGGAGAGCATTGGTGCGAACAGATGCCAGACATGGGGCATCTTATCCCAAACCTCCAGGGTCACATCCACGCCCTGGCTGCGAGCCTTGGCAGCGATGCGGTTGGAGTCATCCAGCAGGATCTCAGCCGAACCAACCTGGATCAGCATCGGCGGCAAGCCGGTGAGGTCCGCGTACAGCGGCGAGACCAGTGGATTGCGCACGTCCGCGCCACCGCGATACAGCTCGGAGAACCAGTGCAGGCCCTCTTCCTGAACCATCGGATCCTCGTCGGCCTTCGATTTGATCGTGCCGCCGGTGCCTTCAAGGTCGACCCAGGGCGAGATGGGCACGGAGCATGCAGGCAGGCGAATGCCGCGATCGCGCAGCGCCACTTGCACAGCGATGGTCAGGCCACCGCCGGCCGAATCGCCCATGATTGCCATGCGGGCCGGGTTGCCGCCTTGCTCCATCATCCACTGCCAGGCGGCGACGGAATCTTCCACTGCCGCTGGGAACGGGTCTTCTGGCCCCATGCGGTAGTCGATGACCAGGCAGCGCGCGTCCATGGCCTTGGCGATGCCATAGGCGACGTTGCGGTGGCTGTGCGGCGAGCCGATGACGTAGCCACCGCCGTGGAGATACAGCACTTGCCGGTTCGGGTTCGCGCCAGGAGCCGACACCCACTCCGCAGCGCAGCCAGCGACGGTGAGCGTCTCAATGACCGCATCTGCCGGCGGCGGCATCTTATCGCCAAGCTCGTTGATGCGCGCGCGGGCGGCCTCCACAGTGAAAGGCTCCGGCTTTGGGCGTGACCGCAGCAATGCTGTCAGCTTGTCGAGTTGTTCCTGGCTCATGGTATGGCATTCCCGGTTGTTGGCTGAAAAGGTTAGCCACCAGTTTGCCTGCTCGACCATGGGCTAGGCAATGGACTTAAGTGGTAGGGTGGGGAATTGGGGGCTAAACACACCCCTCCCAGGCAGACAGACTGACGTGCCTGGCCAAAACCGTCTTTGAGCCATTTGACCCCGCCTGCCCGGCAGGCCATACTCTGCGTCAACCGCGATGCGGTCCCGGCCTCACTGCCGGGGTGGGGGGTCTCGATGAGGCCCGGAAACCCGCCAAGCACAGTGCGAGCGCGAGGCGCTCTGTAGCCGTTTTGGTGACTTTATCATGCACGCCGATTTGATCGCCGCTGCCCGCATGGGCGCGCGTCTCGACGCCCCCCAGGCTCTCCCTCTGGCGGATTGCGACGACCTCACTCTGTTGACCGAGGCGGCGGCGCACCTGCGCGACCAAGGCTTCGGCCAGTTGGTCACCTACAGCCGCAAGATCTTCCTACCGCTGACCCACCTCTGCCGCGACGTTTGCCATTACTGCACCTTCGCCCAAGCGCCGCGCAATCTCACCCAGGCGTTTATGACCATCGAGCAGGTGCTCGACGTCGCCCGTGAGGGTGCGAAATTGGGCTGCAAAGAGGCATTATTCACCCTCGGCGACCAGCCAGAGGCCCGCTATCGCCTGGCGCGCGAAGAGTTGGAACGGATGGGCTATGCCTCCACCCTCGACTATCTGCGTGCCTGTGCCGAGGCGGTTTTCAAAGAAACCGGCATCATCCCGCACCTCAACCCCGGCGTCATGACGTTAGAGCAGATCGAGACGCTGCGCCCCGTCGCGGCCTCCATGGGCATCATGGTCGAGAGCCTCTCCGACCGCCTGACCGAGAAGGGCATGCCGCACTACGGCTCTCCCGACAAACTGCCCGCCGCCCGTATTGCGACCCTGCGCGCTGCCGGCGAGGCCAAAGTGCCCTTCACCACGGGCATCCTGATTGGCATCGGCGAAACGCGGCTAGAGCGGGTGGAATCCCTGCTCGCCATTCGCGATATCCAGGAAGAGTTTGGCCATATCCAGGAAATCATCGTCCAGAATTTCCGCGCCAAACCCGACACCAAGATGCACGCAGCACCAGACCCGTCGCTGGAAGAATTGCTCTGGACCATCGCCATCGCCCGTGTGATCTTCGGTGCGGAGATGAGCGTGCAGGCGCCGCCGAACCTCTCGCCGAATGGCCTACAGCCTATCGTTGACGCCGGCATCAATGACTGGGGCGGCGTTTCGCCCCTCACCCCGGATTTCGTTAATCCGGAGGCTCCCTGGCCCCACCTGGACAAGCTCTCCGCCGACACCGCCGCCTGCGACAAGCATCTGGTCGAGCGCCTGACGGTCTACCCGAAATACGCCCAGCATGCCGCCAAGTGGGTCGACAAAAACCTGGTTACCGCCATCCTGCACGCGACCGATGCCGACGGCTTCCCCCGCACCGATACCTGGTCCACCGGCACGCCCAGCGATCCGCCCGCAGCCGAGATGCGCTGGCTGGATGCGCCTCAGACGGCTTCTCCCCAGATCGCCGCGATCCTGGAAAAGCCCTTCCGCGGCGAAAAGCTTGATGAGGCGGAGATTACCACCCTGTTCCAGGCGCGTGGGCCGGATATGGGCGCGGTTGCGCAGGCCGCCGACCGCCTGCGTCGCGAGTTGAAAGGCGATGACGTCACCTATGTCGTCAACCGCAACATCAACTACACCAACGTCTGCTATTTCAAATGCCAGTTCTGCGCCTTTTCCAAGGGCAAACTGACCGAGGCTCTGCGCGGCGACCCTTATGTTGTGCCACTGGACGAGATCCAGCGTCGCGTGGTTGAGGCGTGGGACCGCGGCGCGACCGAGGTCTGCATGCAGGGCGGCATTCACCCCGCCTATACCGGCCAGACCTATCTGGATATCTGCCGCGCCGTCAAAGCCGCGCAGCCGAACATGCACGTGCACGCCTTCTCCCCGCTTGAGGTATTCCAGGGCGCGGAGACGCTGGGCCAGCCACTGAAGGATTATCTCCGCGACCTGAAAGAGGCCGGGCTGGACACCCTGCCCGGCACCGCGGCAGAGTTGCTGGACGACGAGGTCCGCACCATCCTGTGCCCCGATAAGCTAACAACCCAGCTTTGGCTCGACGGCATGCGCGCTGCGCACGAGGTTGGCTTTAAAACCACGGCGACCGTCATGTATGGCCATGTCGAACGGCCCGAGCACTGGTCCCGCCACCTGCTGCGCCTGCGCGAGTTGCAGGAGGAGACTGGCGGTTTCACCGAGTTCGTGCCCCTGCCCTTCGTCGCGCACGAGGCTCCGATCTACCTGAAGGGCAATGCCCGCCCCGGCCCAACCTTCCGCGAGGCCGTGCTGATGCACGCGGTGGCACGGCTGGCTTTGTACCCGGCCTTCGACAGCATCCAGACCAGTTGGGTGAAAATGGGCGAGGCCGGCGTTGCCGCTGCCCTAAACGCGGGCGCCAACGACCTCGGCGGCACCCTGATGAACGAGAGCATTACGCGAGCGGCAGGTGCTGCCCACGGCGAAGAATGGCCGCCGGAGCAAATGGAGCACGTCATCCGCATGATCGCCCGCAAGCCGGTACAGCGGACCACAGACTACGGCGTGCCGCCAGAGACCCAAGTGCGCCGCTCCAAGCAAGCCGCCCCACTGACAGACGTGGTCAACCCTCTGGCGCGGGACTATATGCGCGAGGAAAGTGCCGGCGGTGAGAAGCGGGTGTTGGTGCGGCCTGGGGTGGGGTAAACGAGGCCCGCCTGAAGATAAACCTGGAAGTATGTATGAACGCGCTGCGCTTTGAGGTAATGGACAATAGAACGTTCCCCTAGATCCCATATGGTCACGCAATACTCCCTTACAAAAAGGAAACTAAACTCTTTTTCAGAAGATATGGCGTGCAATTCAGATTTCATTAAAATAATTTCTGAAATAAATTGGCAATTCCTTCGCGAAAGGGAATAAAATCTTGAGATTCGTGTATTTTGATTACTTCAGGTCTATTACTATTTTACTAATCATAGCTGGACATAGTTATGGACCCTGGACAAGGAATAATTTCTTAGAAATATCAATTTCTAATACAATCACTGGTGGAACAGCCCTGTTTGTTTTTATATCAGGATTTTTCTTTCATGCAATTTTTAATGAAAAAATTTCGTATCAAAAATTTATGAAAAAGAAAATACTTAATATTTTAGTACCATATATATTATTATCATTATTATATTTATTGATATATTACATATATTACGAAAAATTCGAATTCCAATTCGGATTTTCTGATAAAAATACACTCGATGATATTTGGCCCAAATGGTGAGCCGGGCGGCATGTCGGGGGGAGCATTTGCCTTGAACGGCGCACCGCAGCACGACATCTGCCCTTGTGCTGATTGACGCGGGTCGTCTCAGCCTTGACCGGCGGGATGTCGATATGATCATAGGCGTGCACGCCGCTATGGTCTTGCCGCGTCAGTTCGTGACTGCATGTGCCACATTTGTCGGCGTAGACATCGCGGGTGTGATCGGGGCTT
>CALKDI010000198.1 GCA_938084065.1 uncultured Alphaproteobacteria bacterium | reverse complement strand
TCGCTTGGATAACGGCCTGTCTTGCGGCTATGCTCAACGCGAGCGGTATCTGTCCAGGGCATCTGATCCTCCATCTCTTCACAAAGACGGTGAATCACAATCCACTGATATCGTTCAACTACTTTTCGGGCAGGCTCTAAGGTTGGACGTTCGAACTTTTTCTTGCTCATGGACGTCATCATTGACGATCAAAGTGCGGAGCGCTGTAGCAAAAATTCCTTCGACCGTGCGCACAATGGTTGTAGCCGCGCCAATGATTGAGATGGCATGTACTTTTTGCGGCAAGCAGAGCATGATAAATACTAGACTAATACAGATAGATAATGACGCAATTTTTCTCTTGCGCTTACTTATACCAGCGCTGTTCACGAAAAATTGAGAGTTGCCATGAATGATCATCGGTGTTGTTTTTTTTAATAACTCCAAAGAAGGTGCTTTTTATGGTATGTTAAAAATAGGACATTTTGAGTCTATTTTCAAGGATGATCGAGTGCTAATCCCAGTATCCCATCGGGTAGAATGATGACTCTAGGATTTAGGCTGCATATTCCGCGACGTATGATGGTGGTCGCCATGGGATTGGCCGCGTTGACGCTTGCGTTGACCGTACGGTGGATCGATCCCACAGTCCTGACTGTTGCTCGACATTTGGTTTTTGACCGCTATCAAATTCTGCAGCCGCGCACCTATCAGCCGGCACCAGTTCGGGTCATCAGTATCGACGAGGAATCACTCAAGCGGTTGGGCCAATGGCCCTGGCCGCGCCACTATATTGCGCGGATGATCGACAACCTGACGGGGTTGGGCGTAGCAGCTATAGCGTTCGATATTATCTTTGCTGAGCCAGATCGAACTTCGCCGTCACGGGTTCTGGCCGATTGGTCGATGGAAACCGGCCACCGGGACCAGCTTCAGCCGTTGATCGACGAGTTGCCCGACCATGATGCGCTGCTGGCCCAATCGATTGCCAGTTCTCCCACCGTACTAGGTATAATCCTGCAACCGGGGGAGAGTGAGCCATTCCCATTTGTTCGGCGCGCGGGGTTTGCTGGCCACACCGATGTTTTGGATGCGATGCCCCGCTATGGCCTTGCAACGCGGAACCTTCAAATTCTGGAAGATGCCGCCTCCGGCATCGCAAACTTCGGGTATGCACCGGAGCGCGATGGCATCGTCCGCCGCATACCGTTGTTGGGCCAGGTTCACGATGTGATGTTGCCAACAATTTCTATCGAGGCATTGCGAGTTGCCCAAAACGCTTCGACGATCATTGCACGTTCTGCCAAGGCTGCCGGCGACTATCGGGCAGGATCAATGTTGGGCCTGCATTTGCTGCGGGTTGGCCAAATTGAAGTGCCAATGACCGCGGATTCCCGATTTTGGGTACATTACACCAGGCCCCGCCCAGAACGGGAAATTCCGGCCTGGAAAGTTTTGCTAGAGCCAGAAACGATCCTTGAAAGCGTCGAAGGTCAGATCATTCTAGTCGGCGCCACCGCTGCTGGCCTTCGCGACTTGAAGGCAACGCCTCTATCCGCTGATGTTCCAGGGATCATGGTGCACGCTCAAGCTCTTGAACAGATGATCCTTGGCGAATTCTTACTGCGGCCCGGTTGGGCGGACGCCGCGGAATTCATCGGCTTGGCAGTGCTCGGCCTGTTATTCACAATGGCGATGCCATGGCTCGGCCCAATTTGGTGCGCCGTGATCGGAATTGTGTTTGCCGGAGTCGGCGCGAGCGCCTCTTGGTTTGCCTACAGTGAGATGCATTTGCTGGTCGATCCGCTGTATCCGATTCTCTCTGCCTTGCTGGTGTTTCTCATCGTAACCACAACCCAGCACCTGCTGAGCGAGCGTGAGCGTAAGCGAGTGCGATCCACCTTCGGCCGCTATCTGTCGCCAGCACTGGTACAACGCATGGCCGAAACGGGCGAGGAGCCGCAACTGGGCGGAGAACAACGGCAGTTAACCCTAATGTTCTGCGATATTCGTGGTTTTACGCCTATTTCGGAGAGCATGACGCCGATTCAGCTAACCCAGTTCATCAACAAATTCCTAACGCCAATGACCGACCTGGTGCTAGAAACCCATGGGACCATCGATAAATACATGGGCGACGCCATCATGGCGTTTTGGAACGCGCCGCTGGACGAGCCCGATCACGCCGCCCTTGCCGTCGGCGCGACGCTGCGCATGCGAACACGACTGGCGGAACTGGAGCCCATCTGGCAGGCGGAGGCGGCGGCGGAAGGGCGCACGTTGCCGCCGGTGCGTATCGGCATGGGTGTGAACACGGGCGAGTGCGTTGTCGGCAACGTCGGCTCCGAGCAGCGGTTCGATTATTCCTGCCTAGGCGACTCAGTGAACACCGCCTCGCGGCTGGAGGGGCAGTCAAAAACCTATGGTGTTGACCTGGTGGTTGGCGAGGATTCTGTCACGCTGGCACCGGGTTTTGCCTATCTGGAATTGGATCTGATCCGGGTGAAGGGCAAGCTAAATGCCGTGCGCATCTACACCGTTCTGGGGGGACCTGAAGTGGCGGAAACCGAGCAGTTTCAGACGTTCAAGACCCACCACGATACCATGCTGGCAGCGTACCGCGCCCAGGATTGGGCCAGCGCCGCGCAGTTGATTGAGGAACGACCCGCCGCGCCGGATCAGGAGATCCCGGGCGGGCTTAACGGCCTCTATGTGGAATACGCGGCTCGCCTACAGGAACTGGCAGCCGAACCACCAGGTGCCGATTGGGATGGCGTTTACGAGGCGAAGAGCAAGTAGGGTTGCATCGGCAGTTTCCGCCTGACAAAGCGGATTTTGCCAGATACTAACACCGCTGCCTGTCCGCCGTGCCCGCGGGCGTTCCCGGAAATTGATGGTTTTGCGCCCGTGGCATCTGCCCCCCACCTATTTTTGATTCTGCTGCCGTTCTACTTCACGCCGATCCTCTCCTTCCTTTATCGGATGCTGAACGCACTAATTGCGCCGCATTTGGTTTTGGAGTTTGGCCTGTCGCCGGCAGAGCTTGGGTTCATCACCGGCGCGTTCTTCTTTGGCTTTGGTGTGATGCAGGTGCCATTGGGTCTGTTACTGGACCGCTACGGCCCGCGTCCGGTGATCCTGACGCTGTACGCGATTGCTGCTGTCGGCGCGCTGCTGTTCATCTACGCCCCCGGCCCTGTCTGGCTGATCCTTGGCCGCTTCCTGATGGGATTAGGCGCCGCCGGCAGCATGATGGGCGGGCTGAAGGCGGCTCGCGTTTGGGCGCCGGCGGACCGCCTGCCCTTCATCTCTGCCAGCCTGTTCGCTATGACCGGCGTTGGCGGCATGCTCGGCACCGCGCCCATGGGACTACTGGTGGGAGAGATCGGCTGGCGCGGCGGCCTGGGTGTAATACTGGCCTATAGCGCCCTGCTGATGCTGTTAATTGCCTTGCTGGTGCCGAGCGCACCGCGCCCTGCGGATGTCCGCTGGCGCACGCAGTTCCGCGAACTGGGCCAAGTGTGGCGCTCGCCCCTAGTTTGGCTGATAGCACCATTGGCAATTGCCAGCGTTGGCACTAACGGGGCTTATCTAAGTCTTTGGTCGCCGATCTGGCTGCGGGATGTGGCGGGATTCAGCCAGGATGCGCAAGAATGGGCGTTGTTCGCCATGATGGCCGCGACCATGGCCGGAATGCTGGCCACCGGCAGCCTCTCCCAACGCCTGATCCGACGGGGTCGCAGCGCCATGCCCGTGGTGTTTGGTGGTGTTGCGATTTCGCTGGCTGCGCAGACGCTGGCGGTGCTGGAGGTCGAGTCGCTGGCCTGGGTGATCTGGCCAATGTTTGCGTTTGGCTCCGCTGCGATCGTCGGGTTGTTCGCGATCCTGGCCCGACGCTTTGACCCCGCCGTCGCCGGACGCGTCAACACTTCGATCAATTGCCTGATGTTTGCTGGCAGCTTTGCCGCACAATGGGGCGTTGGCCTGATCATCAACCAATATCCACAGGCCGCTAATGGCCATTACAGCCCTGCGGCTCACCAGACAGCACTGCTTATTATGCTGGGCATTCAACTGCTGGGATTGCTGTGGTACGTCCTGCGCAAAGATAAAATGGACCCTGCACAAGGAACAACCGCATCATGACCTATACCGCCAAGCCTGTCGGCGAAAACCGCTACCGTGAGAGCCTGGGCCGCTATTTCGAGGATTTTCAGGTCGGCGATGTCTACGAACACCGCCCTGGCCGCACCATCACAGAGGCAGACAACAGCTGGTTCACATTGCTGACGATGAACACCCACCCGCTGCATTTCGACAAAGAATACGCCAAGCATTCCGAGTTCGGGCAGCCACTGGTAAACAGCGCCTTCACTCTGAGCGTTGTCGTCGGCATGAGCGTCTCGGACACATCACAGAAGGCCGTAGCCAATCTGGGCTGGACGGATATCAAGCTGACCGGCCCGGTGTTCGTCGGCGACACGATCTACGCCGAATCCAAAGTGCTGGACAAACGCGAGAGCAAGAGCCGGCCGAACCAGGGCATCGTCAAGGTGATGACCACAGGCGTAAAGGCCGATGGCTCTGTCTTTATGACCTTCGAACGTTCCTTCCTGGTGCCATTCCGCGGCCACGGCATTGAGGACAAGGCGAACTATTAAGCCCGCCCCGTGCGTTACGCTGGCTTGACGCCGCCCATCAGCATGACATTGCCGTGCAGGTGCAGCAGTTGCGCGCTCAATCCAGCAGCGGGCATCCAGTCGAAATAGTTCTGCAACGTGGCCGGTCGATTGTTAGAGGCCAAGTCCGCCTGGTAGGCGTCAAAGTCCGTTGCATCACGCATGGCAACCCCATGCTCCTGTTCAATCCGCCGCCAGACCGCCTGTTGTAAGGGGAAGCACGCGGCTTCGGTCAGGCGCACGCGGTCATAGACCAGAAACACGCCGCCTGGCTTCAATCGGTCGGCGGTGGCGCGGATGCAGGCTTGTTTGGCTGCATCGTCCAAGTCGTGAAACACCAGGGCGGTAAAGGCTGCATCAAAGCCGGTGCCGGCAGCGCTCATGCCATCGGCCTGCATAAGGTCCGCCTGTAACAAGGTCACCTGCCCAGTCCAATCCGCCAGCGCCGCCTTGGCCTCTGCCAGAGACTCCGGTTTGAAATCCATCCCGGTCAGACGCAGATCGCCCCGCCGCTGCAGCAGCATCCAGTCGATATAGCCCGTGCCACAACCCAGATCGAGCACGTGCCCGCCGTCTGGCACGCTGTCGGCCAGCACGCGCACCAGGATATCCAATTGTTCGGTGCGGGTCGGGTGGCGTTGGATCGGGTCGTCCATGGCAAAGCTCCTTTGCGGGCGGCAATCGCGGCGATCGCGGATATGGGCAGGGTGTCTGCGCCATGGTATCAAAGAGCAATCAATTCCGCACGCTCAGTGCTTGCTCGCTGGCAAAGAGGACAGACCCATGACCGATTCCGTCAACGTGATGGACGCCGAAGTCGAGAAATTCGCTATCGGCCAACCGGTGCCCCGCAAAGAAGACCCAACCTTGGTGCGTGGCCTGGGCCGTTACACCGATGACATCAACCTGGATGGCCAGGCCTTTGCCGTCATGGTGCGCAGCCCCATCGCCCATGGCATTCTCAAGGCGATTGAGACCGACGACGCCAAGGCCATGCCCGGCGTGCTCGCGATCTACACCGGCCATGACCTCGCCGCTGCCGGCCTGAAGAAAATGGGCGCCGGCATGAGCTTCAAACAGCGCGATGGCTCGGACATGCCAAAGCCAGTGCAATCCGTGCTGGCCATCGACAAGGTGCGCTATGTGGGCGATCCGGTGGCCATCGTCATCGCTGAAACCCGCTACCAAGCGCGTGACGCGGCGGAGGCGGTGTTCCTGGATATTGAGCAATTGCCCGCGGTCACTAGCGCTAAAGAATCCGTCAAGCCCGGTGCGCCGCAATTGTGGGATGCCACGCCCGGCAATGTCGTGCTCGACTTCCACCATGGCGAGACCGCGGCGGTCGACAAGGCGATGGCGGAGGCCGCGCATATCGTTGCTATGGATATTGACAACCCACGCATCGTCGTGGCGGCGATGGAGCCGCGCTCGGCCATTGGCGAATACACGGCCAGCGAGGACCACTACACGCTGCGGCTCGGCTGCCAGGGCGCGTTCCCGATGCGGAACAATATCTCCAACCTGCTAGGCGTCCCAACCGATCAGATCCGCGTATTGGTCAGCAATGTCGGCGGCAGCTTTGGCATGAAGTCCGCGGCTTATCCGGAATATGTGGCGGTGCTGCACGCAGCTAAGCAATTGGGCCGTCCGGTCAAATGGACCGACGAACGCTCGGAGAGTTTCCTTTCCGACTCCCATGGCCGCAGCCATGAGATGCAGCAGACCATGGCCTTTGACAAAGACGGCCACATCATGGCGATCCGGGTGGAAGGCTATGGCAATATCGGCGCCAACCTCTCCAACGGCACGGTGATGCAGCCGACTGGCAACGTGGTCAAGAACACGGTCAGCGTCTACCGCACGCCCTTGCAAGACATCAACACCAAGGCCGTCTTCACCAATGCGACCCCGGTTGGCGCGTACCGCGGCGCTGGCCGGCCCGAGAGCAATTACTACGTCGAACGCCTGTTGGACGAGGCCGCCCATCAGCTGGGCATCGACCGGATTGAGATCCGCAAGCGCAACCACATCCAGCCGGACCAATTCCCCTACACAACCCCGGCGGGCACCGTCTATGACGGTGGCGACTTTACCGGCCTGCTGGACAAGGCCGTCAACGCCTCAGATTACCATGGCTTCGAAGCGCGCCGGCAGGAGAGCCAGAAAAAGGGCCTGATCCGCGGCCTGGGCGTCGGCCAATACCTGGAGGTCACCGGCCCGCCATCCAAGGAAATGGGCGGCATCCGCTTTGAGGATGACGGCAGTGTCACCATCATCACCGGCACGCTGGACTACGGCCAGGGCCACGCGACGCCGTTTGCGCAGGTGCTATCGTCACGGCTCGGCATTCCGTTCGACAAGATCAACCTGCTGCAGAATGACTCGGATGAGCTGATTGCCGGCGGCGGCACCGGCGGCTCCAAGTCGCTGATGATGTCGGGCCAGGCCATCTTTGAGGCGGGCGAGATCGTCAAGGAAAACGGCACCAAAATCGCTGCCCACGTGTTGGAGGCGTCTGCAGCCGACATCGAATTCCACATCGGCCCCAACGGCGGCGCGTTCGAGATTGTCGGCACCGACCGGCGCGTCGGCATCATGGAGTTGGCCGAGAAATTGCGCGGCGGCCTGGTCCTGCCAGCAGACGTGCCCCAATCGCTCTCCGTCGCCCACATCGCCGACGGCCCGCCCTTCGCCTACCCGAATGGCTGCCATATCGCCGAGATCGAGGTCGACCCGGAAACCGGTGTCGCCCAGGTGGTCAAGTACACCATGGTCAACGACTTCGGCGTCGTCATCAACCCAATGATGGTTGAAGGCCAGGGCCATGGCGGCGTCGCCCAGGGCCTGGGCCAGGCTTTGCTGGAGCGGGTGGTCTATGACGAAGACGGCCAACCGCAGACCGGCTCCTACATGGACTACGCACTGCCGCGCGCCAGCGATATGCCGTGGATGGAGGTCGACTATCACAATGTACCGGCCAAAACCAACCTGCTGGGCGTCAAAGGCTGCGGTGAGGCTGGCTGCGCCGGCGCCATGCCCGCAGTGATGAACGCTTTGGTCGACGCGCTGCGCCACGAATACGGCATCAACCACATCGACATGCCGGCCACCCCACTGAAAATCTGGGAGGCTATCGAGGCAGCGAAAGCTGCTAAGGCGGCTTAGCTCTCAGCAGTCATCAGTTTCGGCCTCCAACGCTTCCATATCGGCGTCGGAGAGCCCGAAATGGTGGCCGATCTCGTGGATCAGCACATGGCGCACCACATGGGCCAAATCTTCACCCGTCTCGCACCAGTAGTCCAAGATCGGGCGGCGATAGAGGAAGATGCGGTCCAGATCGGTGGGTGCATCGCCACCACTCTTGTGATCGAGTGACACCCCAGAATACAGGCCCAGCAGGTCAAACGGCGTCTCCAACCCCATGTCGCGTGCGACCTCATCGTCCGGAAAATCCTCAATCAGGATGGCGACGCCTTGCACATGGCGGGCCAGTTCCGGCGGGATCGTCGCAAAAGCGATGTCAGCCAGCGCTTGTAAATCGTTGAGGCTGGGTGGCAGAATTTCGGGCACGCTTTGATCTACCATTTGTTCGCATCAGGAAGGCTCTATTATGGCCAATCATCTTGCCAATCGTCTCGAGGGCACCGCCCGCGTCGATGCCCTTAAATCCTTGCCTGACTGGGCAGAGGTTGAGGGGCGAGACGCAATCAAGCGGTCGCTCCGGTTCGCCAATTTCCGCACCGCCTTCGCTTATATGACAGAAGTGGCGCTGATGGCAGAGAAGATGGATCATCACCCGGAATGGTTCAATGTCTATGGTCAGGTCGATATCACCCTCACCAGCCATGATGCGGACGGCCTGACTGACCGAGACGTCAAGTTGGCCAGAGCCATCGATACCGCGGCGGCACGCTTTAGATAGGCTGCGACACTCTGGTGCGCGCTTGTCTCTATCGTTTCGCTTGACTATTTTTTATTTTTTTTGGCCCCTGGGGGTCGACAAATTTGAACGGCTCCAGTATTGTTCTGGCTCCGTGCTGATTGTGCGGAGCCAAGCGAGGGTTAGGATCGGGTTACAGATCGGGTCCGGTCACAGCGATGATGATCTCGTAGAAAATACGGATGATATATAGCTTCGACCACTAGACGCTCTTCTTGCAAAAATACGGTTTTGATTGCCGAATAACACCATACACCTTGAATATCAGCACCTGTAGGGAGATCTATCCTGATGCGAATGTCTATAACTGCGATGGCCGGCGCCGCCGTCCTTGCGCTAGCCAATATCCAACCCGCCGCTGCCGCGGACTGCGGTCGCGTCACGATCGCGGACATGAACTGGGCCTCGGCTGAGTTCGCGGCCTATATCGACAAGATCATCCTTGAGACAGGCTATGGCTGTGAGGTTGAGCTCGTGCCCGGCGATACCATGCCGACCTCCACCTCAATGATGGAAAAGTCTGAGCCAGACATCGCGCCGGAGCTTTGGATCAACGCGGCCCGCACCGCGCTTGATCGCGCCGTAGCCGAAGGTCGGCTGATCTATGCCGCAGAAATTCTAAAAGATGGTGGCGTCGAAGGCTGGTGGATTCCCGAATACTTGGCTGCTGAGCATCCAGAGATCAAAACAGTTGAGGACGCGCTCAAGCGCAAAGACCTGTTCAAAAATCCAGAAGATCCGGACCGTGGAGCATTCTACGGCTGCCCCGCTGGCTGGAACTGTCAGCTGACCACCGCCAACCTGTTCCGCGCCTACAAGGGCGAGGAAATGGGCTTTGAACTAATCGATCCAGGCTCTGCTGCTGGCCTTGATGGTTCGATCTCCAAGGCTTATGAGCGCAAGCAGCCCTGGATTGGCTATTATTGGGCTCCAACCTGGATCCTCGGAAAATACCCGATGGTTAAGCTGGACTTTGCCGTGCCCCACGACAAAGAGCATTGGAATTCCTGCACCGCATTGGCCGAGTGCGACAATCCCAAAATGAACTCCTGGCCCAAGTCAGAAGTGTACACCGTAGTAACTCCGCGTTTTGCGAAATCCTCGCCAGAAGGCATGGCGTATTTGAAAAAACGTGGCTGGTCGAACAAAGTGGCCAACGAGGTATTGGCCTACATGTCCGACAATCAGTACACCGGTGAAGATGGCGCCCGTTACTTCCTGGAAAAATACCCCGAATTGTGGAAAAACTGGGTATCCGCGGACGTAGCGGCTAAAGTCAAAAAAGCTCTCTAAAGCATTTGACTCAGGTAAGCGCGGAGGTGGGAAACTGCCTCCGCGTTTGCGTGTTTAGCGACGAATAAAACAGGAGGCCAAGATCCATGGCCGACAGCAATTGGCTGATTGAATTTCCGGCACTTTCCCGCGATACGCTGCGGCTGCTTCAACGAAGCATCGACGAGACCTTCCGCGAGTTCTCCCGCAGTTATGGCCAAGCGCTGGAAGATTTCTTTGAACCCTTGCTGTGGTTCATGATTTGGTTTGAGCGGCTGCTGTTGAACGCGCCCTGGTGGCTTGTTATTGCGGTGATCGCAAGCTGCGCCTATCTGGCTAGCCGCAACTGGAAAATGACCATCGGCGTCATCGCCGCATTCCTGGCCATCGGCATATTCGGCATGTGGGAAGACACCATGCGCACGGTGTCGATCATCACCGTGTGCACCCTGCTGGCCATCGTTATCGGCATTCCCATCGGGGTGATGATGGCCCGGTATGACCGCGCGCAGGCGACAATCACGCCTGTCCTCGACGTTATGCAGACCATGCCCAGCTTCGTCTATCTGATCCCGGTGGTGATGCTGCTCGGCATTGGCCGCGTTCCGGGCGTCATTGCGGTGATCATCTACGCCATTCCGCCGGTTATTCGCCTGACCAACCTCGGCATCCGCCTAGTCGATAAAGATGTGCTGGAGGCCGCCAACGCCTTTGGCGCTGACTTCAAGCAGCGCCTGTTCGGCGTGCAAATCCCGCTGGCGATGCCGAATATCATGGCTGGCGTCAACCAGACCATCATGATGTCGCTCGCCATGGTCGTGATTGCCTCGATGATCGGTGTGAAGGGCCTTGGCCAACCGGTGCTGAAGGCGATTACCAACCAGTATTTCTCCATGGGTCTGTTCAATGGTCTGGCCATCGTTGCCATCGCCATTGTGTTTGACCGCGTTAGCCAAGCCTACGGCCATCGTATCCAGAAACACCGGCAGGTAGGACACTAAAATCATGGCAAAAATCGAAATCGAGAACGTCTACAAAATCTTTGGCGACAACCCAGAGGCCGCCCTGGCCCGCGCCATGGCGGGCGAAGGCAAGGATGAAATCCACTCGGATACCGGCCACACGGTCGGCCTGCACGACATCACGCTGTCGATGGAGGAGAGCAAAACCTTCGTCGTCATGGGGCTTTCAGGCTCCGGCAAGTCCACCCTGATCCGCCACATCAACCGCCTGATCGAGCCAACGGCGGGCCGCATCGTCGTGGATGGCGTCGACGTGCTGACCCTGAACGATGCGGACCTGCGCCAGTTCCGCCGCACCAAAATGGCGATGGTGTTTCAACGGTTTGGTTTGTTTCCCCACCGCACCGTCATCCACAACGTCGCCTATGGCCTGGAAATGCAGGGAGTGGAAAAGCGCCACCGCCAGGATAAGGCAGCGGAATGGATCGAGACCGTCGGGCTAGCCGGCTACGAGAATTCCTACCCCAGCCAGCTATCTGGAGGCATGCAGCAACGGGTTGGCCTTGCTCGCGCCCTCTGCGGCGATCCGGAAGTGCTGCTGATGGATGAGGCGTTCAGCGCGCTCGACCCACTGATCCGCTCCGGCATGCAAGATCAGTTGATTGAGTTGCAGGAGAAGCTGCACAAAACCATTGTCTTCATCACCCACGACCTCGACGAAGCGCTGAAGCTGGGCGATAAGATTGCCATTTTGAAGGACGGTCGCCTCAGCCAGGTCGGCAAGCCCGAAGAAATCCTGCTGGAGCCCGCCGATGATTACGTTGCCGCGTTCGTGCGAGACGTGAACCGCGCTCGCGTGCTGACAGTAGACGTCGTCATGCGCCCACCGTCGCTGCGCCTGACCACAGAGAATATAGACGCCGCCCTGCGCGAGATGCAGGGCCATCGCGACGACTTTGGCTATGTGTTCGACGGCGACGATTTTCGCGGTGTTATCACGGAACGGCATTTGCGACGTGCCGCGACAACCAATGGCAACAGCTCTGTCTATGATCTGGCCGACGATTCCCAGACCGTCACCGCCGACTCAGTGTTGGAGGAGGCATTGCCCACTATCCTGCAATCGGATACGCCGGTTGCTGTGGTCAATAATGACGGGGAGTTCCGTGGCGTCGTCTCGAAACGCGAGCTGATCCGCGTGCTGACCGAGCACCGTGAGGAGCCGGACGAGGCAGCGCAAGAACCAAAACGAACAGGACCCTAGGCACAGTTAGCTCAAGCGATTCCATTTTTCTGGGGGATGCTTTAGCATGGGTTGCAAATACCACCCCCAGTAGGAAACACGCCCATGGCTAAGCTCCCCGCTCTCGCAATAACCGCCGTCCCGCGCCGCCGTGCGCAAGTGCTGGAACTGGCGCAGGAAATCGAACGCCGCGGCTATGCCGGCCTCTACACGCCCTCCACCCTGGGTGGCATGGCGTTTTGTGAGGCGTTGTCGGTCACGACCAAGTCCATGCCGTTCGGCATCTCCATCGCGCCGATCTACTCGCGGACGGTTGACGACTTTGCCATGAGCGCCGCATTCATGCACGAGATGTCCGGCGGCCGCTTCAGTCTAGGCATCGGCATCAGCCACGGCCCATCGCTAGAGCGTATGGGTGTCGTGCCGGGTAAGCCGCTGGGCGATATCCGCGACTTCGTCACCCGCTACAAAGCCACTGAAGGTTATGGCGAGCTGGCACCCGTGGTATTGGCCGCCATGCGCCCGAAAATGATCCAGCTCGCGGGTGAGGTCGGCGATGGCATGGTGTTCGCCAATGCTGCGCGTTCAGCAGCAGCGAAGTCGCTGGAGAACCTGCCGGCTGCCTGCCTGAGCGATCCGAACTGGTACATCGGCTGCATGACACCGACCTGCATCAGCGACGATGTGGAGGCGGCGAAGGCCGTGCACCGCAAGACGCTCTGGCGCTATGCCCAATTGCCCAACTACCGCAATTATTGGAAATCCGTCGGCTATGAGGAAGAAATGGCCGGCGTTGAAAAGGCTATGGCTGACGGCGAGCCGGAAAAGATCCCGCACTTCCTAACCGACCGCTGGCTGGCTGACACCACCATGTTTGGCACTGCTTCCCAGGTCCGCGATCAAGTGGAAGCTTGGTACGATACCGGCGTGAAGACGCCAATCATCGTCCCCTCAAGCGCCTCCGGCAATCAGTTGAAGGGCGCACAGGAAGTGTTCGACGCGTTCAAATAGGCTGGAAAATAGGCGGTTAGCTTCAGTTTAGAGCCCTAACGGACGGTAATGGCAGACAGTAACCGGGCAATCTCGGTGCTGTCATGCCATTGCCCCCGCAGCATAACGCCCAGCGGGGCAGATAGCGTTTGCAACTCATCGAGCGGGTTTTTTGCTACCAGTATGAGGTCTGCCCGCGCGCCGGGCGCGATCACGCCCAGATTTCCTGACGGGTCCAGGTGGCGGCCGGCGGCAGCTGTAGCGCTGGCGATGATCTGGCGGTTGGTTAGCCCGGCATCCTGCATCTCCAGCATTTCCCGCACCGCGGCGACGCCGGGGATCACGTAGGGCTGGCCTGCGTCAGTGCCAAACAGCACAGCCACATCCCCGTCTGCAAATGCCCGCAGCAGACGCTGCCGGTTGGCCGCGATGGCAGAGACGTCGCGTTCGCCGATAAGAGCGAAGGCCCAGTTCTTTGCCCAAGTCATCAGGGATTCGGAATATCGGCCTTTCCAACCCTCTGCAACAGCTGGCGCGACATAGGCGAGATCTGGCATAGCCATCACCTCATCCATATCCGCTTCGCGCAGATACAACCGCCAGGCGAATAGGGTTGGAACCACGGCGGCTCCGGCTGCTTTGGTGCGGGCTGCCGCGTCTTGCAGGGCAGCGTCAGACGCCGGTCCGCCTTCCGCACCCATGTCGCGGATATAGCCGTCCATATGTTCAATGGTACGCAGGCCGCTTGTCAAAGCGTGATCCAGTGATACCGCGTAGGGCACATGCCCACTGGCCTCGATACCCTCGGATTTGGCGGCAGCCATGATGGCGTCGAACTGGCCGGCTGTGGGTTTCCAGTGCACCTTGATCAGATCCCAGCCGGCCTTGGTCTGCTGCGCGACCATGGCGCTCAACTCATCGGGGGATTTGAAGGTTTTGCCGAAGCCTGGACCTGCCAGCACGAGGGACGGCGCAAACTGGTTCTCGTGGACAACGGCCACACGCAGCTCAAGTTGGCCATCAGAACCCCACATCGACCGCACTGTTGTCACGCCAAAAGCAGCGTAGAGGGTCAAATCCCGCGCAATCTCTGCGGGAGGCCGATCCATGTGCAAATGAATGTGCATGTCGATCAGGCCAGGCAACAGCACGCCCCCATCGCCATCGACCCGCTCTACATCAGCAGACACGGCAATTTCGGACCGCGGGCCCGCGGCAATGATCCGATCGCCCTCAACCAGCACGGCCCAGTTGGTCTGCAATCCGAAGCCAGTCATCGGCAGAACCGAAACGTTCTCAATCAGTGTATCAGCGGCAGCATGCGAAGCCGGCCCAACCAAGGGAATAACGCTCAGCCAGAGCGCCAAAGTCCACCGCATAATATTGGGCATTTTTTGCACGGGCCAGAACTCCCGTTGAAGCGGGTTCGCGCGACGCGTCTACATGATGGCGTCGGGCGCCAACGTCACTTTCAAGCCATCCATGCTGGGATCGAACTCGATCTGGCAGGACAGGCGGGAGTTGTCGAACACTTCCAGCGCCAGGTCGAGCATGTCGACCTCTTCCTCGTTCTTCGCCGACAATTTATCGGTCCAGGCGGCATCCACCAGCACGTGGCAGGTGGCGCACACGCAGGAGCCGCCGCATTCAGCCTTGATCGGCAAGCCGGCGTCACGGATCATTTCCATAATGGTCCAGCCGTCGGTCGCTTCGACCTCATGCTCAACGCCATGGCCGTCTGTCACCAGGATTTTCATCGGGTTAAGCTCCTGAATTAGCGGACGTTATCGCACGCCCAGTTTTTTCTGCAATTCGCTGGACGAGGTGGTGTACTGGAACCGCAACCGCTCACCTGGTCGCGCCAGCCGGAAGGCCTCTTGGCTCATCAACGCCGCCTCGTGGAATCCGGACAGGATCAGTTTCAGCTTGCCAGGATAGGTGTTGATGTCCCCGATGGCAAAGATGCTGGGCACGCTGGTCTCGAACTTCTCCGTCTCAACCGGGATCAGGTTCTGCTCCAGGTTTATGCCAAACTCAGCCACGGGGCCCAGCTTCATGGTCAGGCCATAGAACGGAACCAACATATCGCATGCAATTACGGCGGGGCCAGTCTCTTTGCTCTCCACCAGCACGCCAGAAAGGTTGGGGGCATCGCCCTCCAGGCCTTTCATCTGTGCAATGTGCAGCTGGCCTTTGCCGCTGGCCACAATCTCGCGCATCGCCTCAACCGAGTGGGGTGCTGCGCGGAAGCCGTCGCGGTGGTGCACCAGGGCAATCGACTTGGCGATTGGCTGCAACGCGATGAACCAGTCCAACGCCGAATCGCCGCCGCCAGCAATCAGCACGTCCCGGTCGCGGAATTTTTCCATCTGGCGCACGGCATAGAAGACGCTGGAGTCCTCATAGGCCTCTATGCCAGGCAGGTGCGGCTTTTTCGGCACAAAGCTGCCGCCGCCCGCCGCGATCACCAGCACTGGCGCTTCCAGCACAGTACCCATGTCGGTCTTCAACCGCCAATTGCCGTTGTCGAGCTTGGTCAATTCCTCTGCCATCTCGGACAGGTGGAATTGCGGGCTGAACGGGGCGATCTGCTCCATCAGCTTATCGGTCAATTCCTGACCGGTGCAGATGGGAATGCCAGGAATGTCGTAGATTGGTTTTTCGGGGTAGAGCTCGGCACACTGGCCGCCAACGCGATCGAGGATATCGACCAAATGCGTTTTCAGGCCCAAAAGGCCCAACTCAAACACCGCGAACAGCCCAACAGGACCGGCGCCGACGATAATAACGTCAGTTTCTTGCGCCGCTTCAGTCACGCGCCTAAACCTTTATCTGCGGAGAAATAGAGAAGTTTAGTACTTCTCTTTCGGCTCCAACACCTGGCGGCCACGGTACATGCCGGTCTCCAGGTCAATGTGGTGCGGGCGGTGGAATTCACCCGTATCTTTGTCCTCACGCAGGTTGGCGTGCTTGAGGGCGTGGTGCGAACGGCGCATGCCGCGCTTCGACACCGATGTTTTTTTGCGTGGAACGGCCATGAAAAGGCTCCCAAAATATCAGGCGGCCGCGGATAGGGCTATCACGCGGCCGCGCTACAGAAGCGGGTCTTATACGGGCTCGCCTTGCGTTTGCCAAGGCCTCCCTTCGTGTTTGTGCGTCGCACGCCGTTCGCCTAAGGTAGTGTCCAGGTGAACCCACCGACGGCTCGCGACACGCTAGAAGGAGACGCCACAGCCATGAGCGACAAACCCGGCCGGCCCGTACCGAAGGCCACACCCGAAACCCAGCACTTCTGGGACGGATGCAATGACGGCAAGATCATCCTGCAGCGCTGCAAGGATACCGGCAAAGCCTATTTCCCGCCGCGCCCCTTCAGCCCCTACACCGGCTCCCGCAATGTCGAGACCTTTGAGGCCTCTGGCAAAGGCGTGCTCTGGTCGTACATCATCAGCGCCCGGCCGAACCCGAACTTCGACATGGAGGCGCCATACGCCATCGCCGTCGTCAAGCTCGATGAAGGCGTGCAGTTGATGACCAATATCATGGAGTGCGACCAGACGCCGGAGGCGCTGCAGCTCGACATGCCATTGGAGGTCACGTTCAAGCGGTTGAGCGATGACATCAACCTGCCGCTGTTCAAGCCGGCTTCTTAAGCGCCCCAAGACGAAAGGACATAACAGAACCATGAAACCCGGTTCCGTCGCCGTAGTGGGCGCTGCTGAGACCACAGAGCTCGGCAAGCTGCCCCATATCTCCAATATTCAGTTGCATGCTGATGCTGCCCTCAATGCCATGGCCGATTGTGGCATTGGTCCGGGCGACATCGACGGCATCGCGACTGCCCGCGAAAACCCGATTGAGATCGCCCACTATCTCGGCATCAAGCCGCGCTATGTGGATGGTACCAGCGTCGGTGGCTGCTCCTTCATGATCCACGTCCGCCATGCGGTCGCGGCGATTGAAAGCGGCATGGCCAACACCATTCTCATCACCCATGGTGAGAGCGGTCGCAGTCAGGTCGGCATGACCCCACGCGGCAGCAACCCGGCGCTGCTCGATGGTCAGTTCCAGCTGCCCTATGGCGTGACCAACCCGCCGAGCATGTTCACCATTCCGGTGATGCGCTATCTCAAAACGTACAACGTGCCGATTGAGCGTGTTGCTAACGTTGCGGTGGTGCAGCGCGAGTGGGCGGCATTCCACGAGCGGGCGACCTTCCGCGATCCGCTGACGGTCGATGACGTGATGAACGCCCGGATGATCTCCTGGCCGTTCTCTTTGCTGATGTGCTGCCTCGTCACCGATGGCGGCGGCGCGCTGATCCTGACCAGTGCTGAGCGGGCCAAGGACTTCAAGACCAAGCCTGTCTATGTGATGGGTGCAGGCGAAGCCGGCGAGCACACCATGGTCAGCCAGATGAGCGACTTCACGTCGTCTCAGGCCTTCCGCATCGCGGGTGAGAATGTCTGGGCGTCGTCCGGCATGAAGCATTCCGAAGTCGACCACCTGATGATCTACGATGCATTTGCTCACTTGCCGATCTATGGCCTGGAAGACCTGGGCTTTGTCGGCCGTGGCGAAGGCGGTGACTTCATCTGGGAAGGCAATACCAAGCCCGGCGGCAAGCTGCCACTGAACACGAACGGTGGTGGTTTGAGCTACATGCACTCTGGCATGTACGGCATGTACGCCTTGCAAGAGAGCATCCGCCAAATGCGCGGCACATCTCCGGCACAGGTAGAGGGTGCCAAAACCAGCCTCTGCCACGGTGTCGGCGGTATGTTTAGCGCCAGCGGCAGTGTCATGTTCTCGAACGAGGCGCCGTAAGCGGTTCGGTTGTCAAAATCTTGGAACGACCCGGCCCAATGTGGGCCGGGTCGTAAACTTTGACTCTGCTTCACATACAGCCCGTCTAGGAATTTTTTACCAACTCTGAGGTCTGATAGTTCCTTGCTATCAGATGGTTCAAGAGTTACCACTAACATATTACCTGCTAGAACCTGTTATAGCATCCAAGGTGCCGAGAATGGACCCAGTCAGAAATCCCTTCGCTCCTGGGGCCGGCTCACGCCCCCCTGAGCTTGCCGGTCGTGAGGAAATCATTGCCGACGCTCGAATTGCGCTTCAAAGGGCCAAAATTGGAAACTTTACAAAATCACAAATTTTGCTTGGCCTCCGAGGCACGGGAAAAACAGTCCTTCTAAATGAGATAGAACGAATAAGCGAAGAAATTGGCCACATCACCTCTTACATTGAAGCTCCTGATGACCGAAGCCTCGCATCAATCCTTCATCCGAAAGCTCAACAAGCCCTCAAGAGACTCTCAAATATTGAATCTGCTAAACATGCAGCACTTAACAGCCCGTTGACAAAGTCTGTCCTGGACGAATTGGGTGAGGTCTGATTCTCTGGTCTTGTGGCCTAGAGGAAGGATTTTGCCATGGCGATGGGACAGCAAAAGGATCGTCAGGGAGACTTGATGGTGAGTTGGTCTG
>CALKDI010000197.1 GCA_938084065.1 uncultured Alphaproteobacteria bacterium | reverse complement strand
AAGGTGAAAGAACTCGAAGAACGCTACGTCGTCGATGAGACGCGCCGGGCGGGGTATTGACAACCGCCCCCTCGTCCCGAACTTGTTTCGAGACCCATGCCTGAGAGTTTCTGACAGGGTTTGAGCTTTGTGGTTGGCTCTCCGGCATGGACCCTGAATCAAGTTCAGGGCAAGGGAGACGGTGATACAGGGTTCGGCTGGCCACCATCAGCGGAACCCGAATCACTCAGGCTCAGCTTCACCCCGGCGTTTCACTGCGAAGTTGTACAAAATTGCCGCCATGGAGAACATCAAACCGCCACCAATGCCGCCCGCGATCAAATAAACCAGCAACTCCCCGTCATCTGCCTCTCCCGGTGCATCAAACACCAGGCTGCGAAAATACAGGATGGCGGGGCCAAGAAACACGCCCCACGACATCACATTGCGCACATTGCAGGGTTTGAGGTTGTCCAGCATCCGGGCGCTATCGCGGCGTCACGCTCGGCACCCACAGATAGCCGTCGGCGTCCAGGATATAGGCCTCGCGCATGCCGTGGGCTTTGTCGAGGGAGCCGGCCAGCACGGTGTAACCCGCCGCCCGAGCTCGCCCCTCCGCGGCATCGGGATCGAGGCCCATCACCCGCAGTTCGGCACCGACACCGCGCACCTCTGTCTCAGCCAGGGAGCCGGAGAGTGGATGGTCGTTGTAGGTATGGTCGGAATGCAGGCACCATTTTGATCCCTGAGCCTCAAGGGCGGCAAAATCCGGGTCTTCGTACACGATGCTGGCCTGGAGCACCTCACGCGCGAAAGCGATGGCCTTCGGCATATCGCGCACCAAGAGGTTGACGGTCAGGCCGCCAAGCTCTTTCGAGTATTCGCCTGCAGGCTTCCACGGCGTTCCAGTTCGCTTTTTCATATTCCTACTCCGCTCCGCCCGGCATAGTGCCCTCGGCAACCAGCGCGGCGATTGCATCGGCCAGCGGTAAGACCTCCTGATCGCGGCCACCCAGGCGGCGGATGGCGACTGTGCCTTCCTCCGCCTCGCGCTTGCCAACAACCAGCATGGTCGGAACCTTGGTCACGGAATGCTCGCGCACTTTGAAGTTGATCTTCTCGTTGCGCAGATCGGTTTCGACGCGCAGGCCGGCTTTTTTGCAGGCAGCGGCAACCTCCAACCCATAGTCATCTGCATCGCTGGTAATCGTCGCCACCACCGTCTGCACCGGCGCCAGCCAGAGCGGGAACCGCCCAGCGTAGTTCTCGATCAGAATACCGAGGAAGCGCTCGAACGACCCTAGAATCGCGCGGTGCAGCATCACTGGGCGGTGTTTCTCACCATCCGCGCCGACGTAATTGGCATCAAGCCGTTCCGGCAACACGAAATCGACCTGGAAGGTGCCGCACTGCCAGTCTCGGCCAATGGCGTCCTTCAGCACGAATTCCAGCTTTGGCCCGTAGAACGCGCCTTCGCCCGGGTTCATGGTGAAGGGCAGGCCCACCGCCTGAATGGCCTCAAGCAAAGCGCCTTCTGCCTTGTCCCAGGTCTCATCAGAGCCGGCGCGGATGTCTGGGCGGTCGGAGAATTTGACCACCACTTCGTCAAAACCGAAGTCTTTGTAGACCGACAGCAGCAGCTCGCAGAAGGTACGGGTCTCGTCGGTGATCTGATCCTCGGTTGAGAAAATATGCGCGTCGTCCTGCGTAAACGCCCGCACCCGCATAATACCGTGCATGGAGCCGGAGGACTCATTGCGGTGGCATGAGCCAAACTCGGCCATGCGCAGCGGCAGGTCGCGGAAGCTCTTGATGCCCTGGTTGAATATCTGAACGTGGCCCGGGCAGTTCATCGGCTTCACGGCCAGCGTGCGCGACTCGTCCGCCTCAGCGACGAACATGGCCTCGCGGAATTTCTCCCAATGGCCAGAGCGCTCCCACAGCACGCGGTCGATCAGCTGCGGGGTCTTCACCTCCACATAGCCGCCGTCTTCCAACCGACGGCGCATGTATTCCTCGCACAGGCGATAGATCGTCCAGCCCTTGGGATGCCAGAAGATGCTGCCAACGGCCTCCTGCTGCAGATGGAACAGATCCATCTCACGGCCAAGCCGGCGGTGGTCGCGTTTGGCAGCCTCCTCCAACTGCGTGAGATGAGCTTTCAGTTCTTTGTCGTTACGCCAGGCGGTGCCATAAATGCGCTGCAACTGCTCGCGGTCCGAATCACCACGCCAGTACGCTCCGGCCAGCCGCTGTAGCTTGAAGGCCGTGCCCACATGACCGGTGGACGGCAAATGGGGACCACGGCAGAGGTCGTGCCACTTGCCCTGGCGGTAGATGGAGATGGTCTCGCTGTCGGGCAAATCGCGGATCAACTCGGCCTTAAACGCCTCGCCCATGCCCTCGAAGTGCTTGATGGCATCGTCCCGATCCCATTCTTCGCGCAGGAAGGGTTCGTTGCGACCGATGATCTGGCGCATCTTCGCTTCGATCGTTTCCAGATCGTCTGGCGTGAAGGGATCGTCCCGCGCAAAATCGTAGTAAAAGCCGTTCTCAATCGAAGGGCCGATGGTGACTTGCGTGCCCGGAAACAGCTCCTGCACCGCCTCCGCCATCACGTGTGCCGCGTCGTGACGGATGAGGTCCAGCGCTTCTTCGTCGTCTCGGCTGAGGATGGCGACCGCCGAGTCTTTCGTCAGCGGCGTCGAGAGATCACGCACTTCCCCATCGATTCGCGCGCCGATAGACCGTTTGAGCAGCGATTTGGAGATGCTGCCTGCGACCTCTGCCACGGTAGTGCCGGTCGCATAGGTGCGCGTCGCGCCGTCGGGCAACGTGATGGTGACCTCTGCGATTTGGGTATCCGGCATGGGATTGGCTCCAGGTAAATCTTGGCTGCACACTATAACAGCAGCCGTAACTTGCTGCACTGCACCTATAGGGGCAAGGGGTTCGGCGCGCGCAGGATGTCGCTCACCGATTGCCAAATAGTATCTGGCGGCAAATCGGCAAGGTTTCCAGCCTCTAAAATGACAGGTTCTGGATAGCCAGGGTGTGCCCGCGGTCGGGATCTGTCCGGGCTGGAGTCTGGCCCAAACATCACGACACATGGGCGCCCGACCAGGCTGGCAATGTGCATCGGCCCGGTGTCATTGCCCACCACCACCCGCGCGCCGCGCATGACGGACGCTAGATCCAACAGGCTGGTCTGGCCAATGATGCTGAGGGCCTGCGGACAAGCATCCGCAATCACCCGCGCTGGCTCGGCCTCCGGTGGGCCACCGACGAGGACGGGAGTCAGCCCCTGCCCTGCCAACCTCCTGGCAAGCTCCCCAAAATGCTCCGCCGGCCAACGCTTCTCTGGGCGATGCGGCGCGCCACCTGGCAGCAGCACAGCATAGCCAAACGGCAAGGCCAGTCCCGAAATATCGCTCTGCCAGCCGGACAGGTCCGATAGTGGCGTCCGCGCGATCCCAGCAGCAGCCAACTGCCCCGCCTGTGCCTCAACCAAATGCAGCGTGTTCCGCACCGGATTGAGGTCTGGGTGAGAGCATCCTGGCGCAGTACCAGACCATTCCGGCCTCTCGCCTGGCCAGAACAGGCGAAAATACCAGCCTGTTCGGCTGGACGTCTGCAAATCATAGACCCGCTCAAACCCAACCTCGCGCAACCGCCGTCGCAAACCCAATACCGCGCCAACGCGCCAGAGTTTGGGCCGTTCGTCCAACCAAATCTGCTGGAACAAGCCACTCGCCTTTGCCAAAGGTGCCAGCCCTTTGGTCGTCAACAGCGTGATTTCAGCATCGGGATGTGCGGCGCGGATTGCCTGCATCGGCCCCAACCCCAAGACGAAGTCGCCCAAGGCCGAAAGCTTTATCACCAAAATCCGCTGCAAAACCTGCTCCCGCTGCAAAAGTTGACGCGATCAGCCGGTCTTGGACAGCAATTCGCGATAAACCTCAAGCGTTCGGTCACACATTGTCTGGCTGGAGAACAAATGGCTGGCCCTGTATTTAGCCTTTGTGGCCAGATCCGCCAATTCACGCGGCGATAGCGCGAACACCTGCTCCAGTGCCCGCGCCAGGGCACCCGCTTTGCCGGGCGGCACCAGCCAGCCCGTCTCGCCGCTCGCAACAACTTCTGGGGCCGCGCCGTGAGCCGTCGCAATCACCGGCTTGCCCATCGCCGCTGCCTCGGCAATTGTCCGGCCAAAGCCTTCAGGCTCGGTCGAAGCGGAGACCACCACGTCAGCCAACAGCATCGCCGCCGGAATATCATCGCAATGGGTGGCAAACACGATTCGCGAGCCATCCAGGCCTAAGGATTGCGCATACTGCTGCAATTCCTGCCGATAGGCTTCGCGCCCCTCATCCGCGCCGACCATGACACACACCAAATTCGGCATGTGCCTAGCCCGCAGCAGGTTGGCAATCGCCGCGATTAGCACCGCGTGCCCCTTTAGCCGGGTCAGCCGCGCCGGCATCAACACAACCCGCGCGCCCTCGTTCAGGCCCCACGCCTTCATCAATGCCAGCATTCGCCCACCACCAACCGCATCCGGATCAAAAGCATCCAGATCAACGCCACGGTGGATGACGCGCAGCTTCTTGGCAGGTGTATCGTAGCGGTTGCGGATAACCTGAGCGATGAAATGCGAAATTGCGATCACACGGTCGCCCGACGCCATCACACTGTTATAACGCCGCTTTAACGGACCATTCTCGGTATAGGACGCATGATAGGTGGTGACAAAGGGCGTGCCAGTCATCTGAACTGCTCGCTTGGCCGACCATGCTGGTGCGCGGCTGCGGGCATGCACCAGCGACACTCCCTCACGCCCGATCAAATCAGCCAACGCCGCGCCATTCCCCCGGATGGTCAGCGGATTCTTGCTGGCCAGGCTCATCTCGAAATATTCGCCACCCAACCGCTGCAATCGCTCAACATTCGCACCCGCGGCGGAGGCCACCAACGCCCGGCCACCCGCCGCCACAACAGCACCGGCGATCTCCAACGTCCCACGCTCTACCCCGCCATGGCCGAGGGCGGGCAGCACCTGCAGGATGGTAGTTCCCGGCGGCAGGGCTTGCGCCACAGCCTCGCTCGGGGCATTGCTAATGGGCATCAGCATCCCTCCTCTTCTCGGAGTTCCGCATGGCAAGCGCGCCCGCAATACTCGACCGTGACGGTATCGCCATCGCATACCACCACACGCCCGCCCGCGGCGCTGGCGCACGATTGCCGGGCGTCGTGTTTCTGGGCGGCTTCATGTCGGACATGGAAGGCGGCAAGGCGCTGCACCTGGAGGCGACGTGTCGGGAGCGGGGCCAGCAATACACCAGGTTGGACTATCGCGGCCATGGCCAATCCGGCGGCGTATTCGCTGAGGCCGGCATCTCCGACTGGGCCGGCGACGCCGCAGCCGTAATCGAGGCGGTGACCACCGGACCACAGGTGCTGGTCGGCTCCTCCATGGGGGGCTGGGTCATGCTGCTGACCGCCAATCGCTTGGGCGCGCGGGTTTGCGGGCTGGTCGGCATTGCGCCGGCACCAGATTTCGTACTCCGCATGGAGGAGGCATTGTCGCCTGCGCAAAAGGCGGAATTGCAGTCTCAAGGCTTCACCACTCGTCCTACCGAATATTCCGATGACCCTTATGTTATCTCCAAACGGTTAATCGATGATGGCAAGCAGAACCTCGTCCTGACTAACGGACACCCGTTCACCGGCCCGGTGCGTATCCTGCACGGCATGGAAGACGACGCGGTGCCGTGGCAAGATTCGCTGGCACTGATGGACAAGCTCGCCAGCCCCGACGTTCGCATAACCTATGTGAAGGGCGGCGACCATCGTCTGTCCGAGCCGGATCAACTGGACATGTTGGATGCAGCGGTGTGCGAGGTCTCGAACCTCACCGCCCAATAAACACTCTCGCGAAGGACCACACTTATGAGCAGCTTTTTGATAGACGACGCCGCCGGCGCAACCCCGCTCCACCTGTTGAAGGCCAGCGAGTGGGAGGCCTGGATCGCCAACCGACCGGAGGCCGAACAGCGCTGGACCCAGGCGGCAGGCTTCACAGGCAAAGCCGGCAGCATCTGCCTCGTGCCGGCGCGCGACGGCAGCGTTGGTGCAGTGCTTGCTGGCATGGGCGATGACTTGCCGATGTGGGCCGCCGGCGCGCTGGCTACGAAATTGCCGGCAGGCACCTACCACCTCGCCGATCTGTGGGACGAGACGCAAGCGACCGACATCGCCGTCGGCTTCGCGCTCGGCGGTTATCAGTTCGGGCGCTACAAAGAGACCAAGCCACAGGGGGCTAAGCTGGCCTGGCCAATGGGCGCCAACCGCGGCCTTGCGGAGGCTTTGATCAGCGGTATAACGCTGGGCCGCGACTTAATTAACACACCCGCCAATGACCTGGGGCCGGAGGAACTCTGCGCCGCCGCCCGCGCGTTGGGCGAGCAGTTCGGGGCAGACGTTACCGAGATCGTCGGCGATGAGTTGCTGAAACAGAACTACCCCACCATCCACATGGTCGGCCGCGCCGCCACTCGCGTGCCGCGTCTGGTCGACATCCGTTGGGGCAAGGCCGATGCGCCGAAGGTCACGCTAGTCGGCAAGGGCGTCATCTTTGACTCAGGTGGCCTCGACCTGAAGCCTCCCGGCGGCATGCTGCGGATGAAAAAGGACATGGGCGGGGCTGCCGCCGTGTTGGCCCTCGCCAACATGATCATGGCGACCGACATGCCCGTACGCCTGCGCGTGCTGATCCCGGCAGTCGAGAACGCCGTCAGCGGCAACGCCATGCGCCCGCTGGACGTGGTCACAACCCGCAAAGGCCTGACGGTCGAGGTCGGCAACACCGACGCAGAAGGCCGCCTGGTCCTGTGCGATGCACTGGCCGAGGCCGACACCGAAAGCCCTGAAGTCCTGCTCGACTGCGCCACCCTCACCGGCGCCGCTCGGGTGGCTCTGGGCACCGACCTACCAGCTCTATTCTGTAACAATGATGGCTTCGCTGCGGAGTTGCTTGCCGCCGGCGAACTGGTCAACGACCCGACCTGGCGCCTGCCGTTGCACCAGCCCTACAAAGACATGCTGAAAAGCGACGTCGCCGACCTGAACAACGTCTCTGAAGGCGGCTTTGGCGGCGCGATCACCGCAGCACTCTACCTCCAGCACTTCGTCAGCGCCGAGACCCCCTGGGCCCACCTCGACATGATGGCTTGGAACAACAGTACCAAACCAGGCCGCCCCCGCGGCGGCGAGATCCAAGCCATGCGCGGCGCGTTCCAGATGCTGCGGCGGCGGTATGTTTGAAGACAAAGAGGCAAAACACAATGGCCATCACGACCAATCCTCTGCACGAAAACTTCGCCCTCGAAATTATCGGGTTGAACCCTGAACAAGATCTTTCCAGTGACGTTAAGGCGCTGATCCTCAAGGCGTTTAACGATCATTCCGTCGTCGTCATCCGCAACCTCTTCATGGATGACGAGAGCCAGCTCCGGTTCAGCCAGATCTTTGGCGAGGTTGAAGTGTCGCTGGGCGCGAACCCCAGCAGCGGCACGAAATTCGCGCGCCAATCGAACATCGACATCGCGTCTGGCACGATCATTCCGCCAGACGACCGCCGCATGGCCTATCAAAAAGGCAATTATCTCTGGCACATGGACAGCTCTTTTAAAGACAGAAGTTCGCTCTGCTCCATCCTCTCGGCCAGAGAAGTTCCACCTGAAGGCGGCAACACCGAGTTCTGTTCCACCCGGCATTTGTTCGAAAGCATGACCGCTGAGGAACAAGACGAACTGGACGCCCTCACCATTGAACATGACATCCGCTTCTCCCGCGCCCTAACCGGGTTCGCTTATACAGAGCAGGAGGCGGCTAGGTTCACGACGGCCTCCCACAAGCTGGTGCGCACCAACCCGAACAACGCTCGTAAGTCGCTGCTGATCGGCATCCACGCCTGGCGGATTACCGGCTGGAGTGAGGAACGGGGCCGCGAACTAATCGAGTCTCTCAACGATCGCGCGGAATCCCTAGGCGTTTACAGCCACAAATGGCTGCCCGGCGATGTAGTCATCTGGGACAACCAAGCCTGCCTGCATCGCGCCACGGCCTATGACACCACCAAGTACCGCCGCCTTATGCAGCGAACGACGATCGCGCTGTAACAAAAGAAAGAAGGTGGCTTGACGCCGTTTCAATCCTCTCCCCGATGGCCAATACCAACTTCGGCGCGCCTGCCCGCTATCGCCCCGTATCGCCGATTTTTCCTTCTCAGCCCGATAGCCGGGCGTTAGGCTGCCACTGTCGTTTGCATGGCAAACGGCGCCCTCCCGCACCGGAGGCAGAACCATAAATCATGGAGGAAACCCAATGAACTACGTCATGAAAACGCTGGCATCCGCCCTGGTGGCTGGTTGCTTCGCATTAGCGTCCGGGGCTGCTCGGGCAGACAACTGCACACATTCCAAGTACGGCGCGAACGACGAGATCGGCGCCGCCAACTTGATCACACCTGCCAGCGTCCTGGCCGCCTCCAAGTTGATCAAGAAGGGTGAGACCCATCCGCTGGGCATTGTCGTCGATCCCAACATGCCGGCCTTCCCGCCGCGCAAGATGATGATGCAAGTCGTGCAGCCCAACCAGCAATGGGGCCGCAAGATGGATAAGGATTTCGGTTGGGACATCGTCTACAACGACGACGTCACGCAGCTTTGGTGGGGCACCGGCCCGCAGATCGACGGCCTGGGCCATCTGGGTGAGGCTCAAGAGTTCTACAACTGCAACAATGGTCAGGATTTCGCAGCCCTCACTGGCCTGAAAAAGCTCGGCATCCACGGCATTCCGCCGCTGGTCGCCCGTGGTGTGATGGTCGACATGGCCAAGCATTTCGGCGTTGAGACAATGAGTGCCGGTCAGGGCATTGGCAGCGCCGACATCAAAGCCGCCGCCAAGGCACAGGGCGTCACCTTCCAAAAGGGTGACATCATCCTCCTGCACACTGGCTGGACCGATGGCAAGCTTGAGAGTGATCCGCAGGCATGGGTTTCGGGTGAACCAGGCCTGAGCAATGAGGGCGCGGCCTATCTCGCTAGCCTCGACCCGGTTGCGGTCGGCGCTGATACCTGGGGTGTTGAAGCCGTCCCGCCAGTCAAGGGGGACAAGGTCTTCTACGGCCACGTTACCTTCCTGAAAGAGAATGGCATCTACATCCTGGAGACCATGAACACCGGCCGCCTTGCCAAAGAGGGCGTGAATGAGTTCATGTTCGTTTTGGGTCAGGCTCGCCTGAAGGGTGCAGTCCAAATGATCATCAACCCAGTGGCCATGTGGTAACGACCTGAGCCTACCTGTCAGCCTGCGCGATCTCCATCGAGGTCGCGTGGGCGCAGCATCATAAAGGCAATACGGCCGGCTATCATCGCTATGGCCAAACCGCCAAACGCCAGCGCCCAGCCGATCTGGCTCATACCGCCTGCCGCATCCAGCGTGAAACCAACCGCCAGCGGCCCCAGAAACCCGCCACCATAGCCCAGCATAGAGTGCACCGCCAAGGTCGCACCGCGCCTTGAAGGCTCTGCCGCTCCTGCCGCACCCGCGGTCAGCGAAGACGAATCCAGCCAGATCACCGCCGCATAGCCCAGTACAAACGTCACCGCCAGCCCATACGAATATGACCCAAACCAGCCAATGGTCAGGCCACAGATAATACTGAGCCCCATGGCAAGCGCCACCAGCCGCTGCCGCCCCAGCCGGATCGATAGCTCATTGCCAAAGACGCTGACGCCGGTTCCGACCAGAGCCATGGTCATCGCAACAGCGGTGGGGGCGAACCAGGGGTCTTCCGGCCCAGACGTGAAGGCTACCCAGGCAAGGAACGCCACAGCCCACCCCCGCAGCGCGTTCATCTCCCAAGTGTGCACGCAATAAGCTATGCCATAGGCAAGAGCTGAGCGATTGCGAAATACCGGCCCGAAATCGAACAATTTGGCGGAGGATTTCGGCTTTGGCTCCTGCCAAGGGGCGGCCAGATAAGCGATGAACCAAGCCGCAATCGCACAGACTCCGGCAGCGTGGAAGGCATAGCGCCACCCCCCTGCCGCCGCGATCATGTCAGCGAAGACAAAGGATATGCCGCCGGCGATGCCGATGCTCGCCGCATGGCCCGCCGTGGCCCGGCTCAGCAAGCGTCCATCGACCCGATCTGCCAACAACTTCAGACCGGTCATATAGGTTCCCGCCCAGCCAACGCCAGCAATGGCGCGGAAGACTAGGGCGGTCCAAAACCCGTCGGCAAATAGAGCGAAGCCAAAATGTCCGACCACCGTGAAACCGACGCCGAGCAAATACACACGCTTCGGATCGAACCGATCAGTCGACGTCACCAGGATCGGCACCGACAGGGTATAAGCGGCATACATGATGCCGGTGATCCATCCAGCCTCACTGTTCGAGAGCGCCCACAGTTCAACAAAGCTCGGTAGCAGCGCCGGCCAGGTGTTCGCACCGATCTGGGCTAGCACCTGCGCGGTACATATCAGGAAAACTAGGCGAGCTGGAGACATGACGGCGAAGTTCCAACGTCCAAAGCGAACCGCCTATCTAACTCAGGCACGGTCAGGCGCTGCCTCCGCCAATCATCGCCAAAATCTCCGGCGCGGCCTTGGCTGCCAGAGCCTGCAATTCATCAGCAGTGCGGTTCTGGATCGGGTGCGCCGTCCAAACAATCGCCGGGTCAAAGCCCAGCGCGCCTGCCTGCGCAGCGGCGGCCTGTTGGAACTGCACCGTGGCCGTCGCTACGCCCGGAATGCCGCGGCTGTCGAGGTTGTGGATGTCATGCAAACTGCACGACGTACACGAGCCTCAATCGGCCAGGGCTTCGATCACCAAATCCGCCTGCTCAACAATGCCTTGCAGGATCGCCTCTGGCGCCGGCTTGGTGTGCGTCGGCTTTTTGAAGCGGATGGTCTCGACACCGGCAGCTTGGATCAGCGGCTCCAGCGCATCCATGAACTCGTCGGAGCGCTCCTTTGAGATCGAGAGCAGGGCGACGCGTTTGCCGGCCAGCACCGCTGGCGGCGGTCGGCGTTCGCGCAGCACGGCGGAGGTTTCCGCCGTTGGGTCGCGCATGGTGTAGGACGCCATGGCTATTCCTCCGTTAGAGCCCGAGTGACCGGGCGGACTTCAGCATTGTTGCGGCCACCGGTCCAGCCGGCGATGACGGCGGACATCAACCCGCCCGGCCCACCGGCCCGCACCACATAGAGGCCGCCGGGATGGAACTTATCGATCATGCCGTCTGCATCGGCATACATCTCCGCCTGCTCCGGCGTGATGCCGAGCGGGTGGCCGTCATAGCCTCGCAGCTTTGTCTCCACCGGGCGTTTCAGCGCCTGGATCAGCCCTGCCTCGACCTCCGCCCGGCCCCAGCCCGCCGCCTTGAACACATCATAATGGTTCGGCGAGAGCACCAACACCGCATTCGCCCAGCGTGCCAGCCGCGGGTGGTTGACGCTCCAGAGTTGCATGCCGAGCGACCGGCAAAGCTCGTCCGGCGTGCGGCTCTGCTGGTCGACAAAGCCAGTGACTCCATCGGCATGGAACATGGTCACGCCCGATTTACCTGCCGGCACGCCGCGCGCTTGCGCCAGCGGCTGCCATTCCGGGTCGCTCTCGTCCTCGGCAAAGCAGAAGGTGTACTTGCCTGGATGCCCCAGGATCGCCCGGTCGATCTCCTGCGGTCGCCCGCCACCAACATTGCGGATGATCAACTGAAAGGCTCGCCCAATGGTGGCGTTGGCGCGATTGCCTTGGCCAAGCGCGTTGCCGCAAGAGTTCATGCCGATACGCCGTCTCACCGGGCCATTGGCGATGATCATGGGGCCGGAGAACGCCAGCGTACACAGCAATCCGTGCATGGCGAATTCCGGCTCCAGCGCTGTCTCAATCGCACCGAGAAGCAAAGGCATATACTCAGGCCGACAGCCGGCCATGACGGCGTTGACGGCCGCTTTCTCCACCGTCAACGGTGAAAGATTCGGCGGGATCAGCCCCACTACCGCATCCGGCTCGCGCTTGGTGCCAGTCAGCATGCGAGCGATACGCAGGTCGGTGGGTGGAATGACCGGCAGGCCATCTGTCCAGCCGCGGTCGTAGGCGACCTCGTGCGGGTCGGCATCGTCAGCTACGGCAATCTCACGCGAGTGGAGATTAATCTCGCCCGCCGCCAGCGCCAGCCGCTCAACCACGCCCGGCATCACGTTCAGCGCGCCGCAACCCGGCATGTTCGCCGGCAGGCCCGCGCCCAGGCCGGAAAGGCCAGAAAGCGCCCGCCACTCTGCCGTGTTCCAGCCATAGATACGCGCGGTCTCGGCCCCCCCGTCGTCATAGGCCACCACCGTCGGCACGATCTCCACCCCCAGCCGGTGGCTTTCCAACAAATCTGCATCGTGCCGAGGCGCGAGCGAATCCGGGAACGCCGGGTTGTCCTGCGTGACCACATCCAACGCCAGACCCGCCGCCCGCATCTCAGCCAAGGCTGGCACGGCCAATCGACAGGTGGGGCAGTCCTCTTTGACGATAGCAACGAAACGCATAGATAATCCTCCGGGGGGAATCCTCCTGGCGGAACAGGCTAGCGCAGCCGTTACGGAATGCCAGCAAAACCAGCGAGCCCTGCTATACTGTTCAACCCAGATCCAAATACGCCGCCAATGGAGCGCCGCAATGGCCCGCAGACTAACCATTCTAGCGCTCGCCTTATTCACCCTGTTCGGCAGCAACCCCTTACTCGCCGATCCCACCTCCATCGAAATCGGCGAGGGCCGCAAATTGGTTGCGGAGCGCTGCGGCGCCTGCCACGGCACACTCCGCGGCCAGATCAGCCCGCATGACTCCGCACCGCCTTTCGAAGAGGTCGTCAAACTCTACCCGCCGGAATCATTGGCCGAAGCGTTGGCGGAGGGCATCTCTGTCGGCCATCCAGACATGCCAACGTTTGAGTTCTCGCCGGAGGAAATCGAACGCATCATCGCCCACCTGAAATCCCTGGAGTAGTCTGGGGAATAACCTGGAGAGTAGCCGGGGGAATAGTCTGCCGCGACCCAGAACCGCCTCACGCATTGCGGCCGGCTGCCAGCATCCTTAAACTCCGCCGCCAACCACTGCCCCTTACCAAGAATTGCCCCAATGTCCCAACCGCTCTCCGACCTTCTGGTCGTCAGCCTAGAGCAGGCCGTCGCTGCCCCGCACCTCACCAGCCGCATGGCCGACGCCGGCGCGCGCGTTATCAAGCTGGAGCGGGCCGATGGCGGCGGCGACTTCGCCCGCGGCTACGACCAGCACGCCCACGGCCAATCCAGCTTCTTCGTCTGGCTGAACCGAGGCAAAGAATCCCTCGCCATCGACATCAAACAGCCAGACGATTTGGCGCTGCTGCACCGTCTGTTGGCTAAAGCCGACGTCTGGGTCCAGAACCTCGCGCCCGGCGCGATGGAGCGGGCTGGGCTGGGCTCCGCCACCTTGCGCGAAAAGTATCCGCGGCTGATTACCGTCGATATTTCCGGCTATGGCGATGCGGGCCCGCCCTATGACGAGATGAAGGCCTATGACCTGCTGGTGCAGGCAGAAAGCGGCCTGACCTCCATCACCGGCTCAGCCGATGAGCCGGGCCGCGTCGGCGTCTCCATCTGCGACCTGACCACCGGCTTGAACGCCTACACCGCCGTGCTGGAGGCGCTAATCGAACGCGGCGTCACCGGCAAAGGCTCCGGCGTGAAAGCCTCGCTGTTCGCATCCTTGGCCGACTGGCTGTCCGCGCCGCTGATGGCCTATGAGCAGTCGAATGTCATCTGGCCCCGCAACGCGCTGCGCCACCCGATCATGTGCCCCTACGGCGCGTTCTCGGCCAGTGACGGGTCCAAGACCCTGGTCGCATGCCAGGCGGAGCGGGAATGGCACCGCTTCTGCGAGCACGTGCTGCAGGACAAAGGGTTCGCCGACCATCCGGAAGCGGCGCTCAATGTGAAGCGTGTCGAAAACCGGGCGTTCGTTGAAGGCAAGATCGAATCGGTCACCAGCCAACTCAGCCGCGACGAGTTCCACGCCCGCCTGCGCAAGGCCGACATCGCCTTCGGCGCAGTCAACACGATGCCAGAGCTTTCAGTACACGGTGCGTTGCGCCGCATCACCGTCGGCACGCCAAACGGCCCGATCACCTACCCCGCTCCGCCGACAATCCGCGGCGAGGCGCGTGACGACTACGGCCCCTCCCCCGCCTATGACGAACACGGAGCCACAATTCGCGAGGAGTTTTCTGCATGAGCCAAGATCTGGAAAGCCTAAAAGACTGGATCGGCCGGACCGAAGAAGTAGAGGACCGCGTCACACAATTCCAGATCCACGGCCTCCGCGCCCTGTTCGATGATGCAACCGTGCCGCAGGAGGGCGACCCGTGCGGGCCGATGGACCATTGGTGCTTTTTCGGTCCTCGCGTGCCCAAGTCTCAGATCGGCGCTGATGGCCATCCGCAGCGCGGCGGGTTCATGCCGCCGGTGCCGTTGCCGCGGCGCATGTTCGGCGGCTGCCGCGCGACGCACCACCAGCCCTTCATCATTGGCGAGAAAGTGCGTCGCAAGAACACCATTAGCGACGTGGTGATCAAGCCGGGTCGCACCGGTACGCTCGTGATCTGCACCGTAAAGGCGGAATACAGCGGCGAGAACGGCCCTGCCATTACCGAAATGCAGGACATCATCTATCGCGATAACCCGCCGGCAGACGCCAAAGACGGCGCCGTCGGCAAGACCAATCCGGCGCCCAGCGATCACGACTACATCCGCACGATCGAGCCGGACCCGGTGTCGATGTTCAGCTACTCAGCAGTGACCTTCAACGGCCACCGCATCCACTACGACCGCAAATATGTGACAGAGGTCGAAGGCTACCCGGGCCTGATCGTGCACGGGCCCCTGACCGCCAGCCACATGCTGTATCAGGCGATGGAGAAAAACCCCGGCAAGCCCGTCACCCAGTTCGACTTCCAGGCCCGCGCACCGCTGTTCGACATCGACCCTTTCCAGGTGGCCGGCAAGGCCAACGCCGATGGCACCCACTCGCTGTGGAGCATCACGCCCCAAGGCACAGTCGGCACCCTGGCAACAGTGACGTTCGGCTAAATTCCCCGACCAAGGTCATCTGTTAAATTCAAGGGCTAAATGACAAAGGCCGGACCGACGCGTTGAAACGTCGGCCCGGCCTTTTTTCGTGCCCAACGATTTAGGTCTTACCCGAAGTCGAAGCCCTGGGCCTTCACCTGCTCCCGCAGTTGCTGGCGCAAACGTTGCGAGAACTTGTCTGCCAGTTCCGCTGACCAGGAATCGTCGTTGGTGGTGCGGCCCTGCTCACGGTAGTGATTGGCCAACTCCTTGTCATAGAGGGCAATGCCCTCTTCCATGGTCATGCCGCCGGCATGGTTGCCGAACTGCTCCATATGCACCATTGACTCGTAGGGCATACGCGGCTTTTGCGGAGGCACTTGGTCCGGCCAGCCCAGCACCATACCGAACACCGCATAAACCCGGTTGGGCAGGCCCAGGATCTTCGCCGTTTCGGTAGCGTTGTTACGGATCGCACCGATCATCACGCCCTTGATGCCTAGCGACTCTGCCGCCAGCGAGGCCGACATGCCGACCAAAGCCGCGTCAACTGAGGTCACCAAACCCCATTCAAAGTTGTTGTCATCGACATTGGCGCCAATGCCCTTAATCGCGTGCTCCATCCGCCGCGTGTCCGCACAAAACGCCAGGAACACCGGAGCATTGGCCACGTGCTTTTGGTTGCCGGTCACCGGCGCCAACTTGGCCAACGTATCCTTATCGCGCACAACGACAACGCTATAAGACTGGATGTTCGAGGACGTCGGCGCACGAAAGGCGGCGCGCAGGATGGCCTCCACATGTGCATCATCAACTGGCCGGTCGGTATAGCTGCGCACGCTGACGCGGTTGTGCAGCGCCTGAAGGGTCTCTGTGGTCGGCAGACCGCGCTCGTCATAGAAGGTCATGAGGGTTCGTCCTGGGTTAGAAATAGAATTTAGCCGCGTTTTATACCAAACGTGGAAAATTGTCAGCTACCTACTCGGCGTCATTGCGAGCGGAGGGGTTGGGTCAGACCGGCACCCCACCCTTCACCGTCGTGCGCCACAGCAGCCGCCGGTGCGGCAGGTCGTAGTCTTGGACGGCGCGGTGTTGGACTGTGCAGTTGTCCCAGACCACAAGGTCGCCTTGCTGCCAGGTGTGTTGGTAGATGAATTCCGGCTTGATGATGTGGTCGGCCAGGGCCTCGATCAGGGCTTGGCTTTCGCGCTCGTCTTTGCCGACGATGGCGGTGCAGTCGTCGCGGACGACGTAGAGGCTCTTGCGGCCGGTGCGGGGGTGGGTGCGGACGATGGGGTGCTCGACCGGCGGGTATTTGGCAATGTCCTCGGCGCTGACGGGGGAGGAGCGCTTGCGGCCGCGGAAGTCGAATACGCCTTTCAGGTCAGCGATGGCGTCTTTCATGCTTTGCGGCAGGGCGTCATAGGCGGCGGCGGAATTGGCAAAGCCGGTGCCACCCAGCGGCAGGCCGTGCAGGGTCGGGATCTCCACCGCATACAGCATGGTCGCCAGCGCCGGGTTTTTGGCATAGCTCATGTCAGTGTGCCAGGTCTCGCCAGCCCGGCGGGTGCCGATGGCCTGGCCGTTCTCTGTAATGTTCGAGATGCGGTAGATGATGGGGCTGCCGTCCACGCCAAAGCGCAGGGCGTTAAAGTTCACGTCCGGCTCGCCAAAATACTCAGTGAAGGCGATTTGGTGGTCGGGCTTGAGTGTCTGGTTGCGAAAGCAAATAACACCGTGCTCGTCCAGTGCTTGATGGATGATGGCGAAGGTTGCGGGGCTGAGGTCGGTGGCGAGGTTGATGCCGGTGATCTCGGCACCAGCGGCGCTGCCGGAGGTGTGGACTGCGGGAGTGGGCATGAGCGGGGGCCTGATATGGATGGGCTGAGTTGGTTGGGAGAATAGTGCCGAATGCGGCATTTCCAAAGCCTCTATCGACATCCGCTACCTTTCCCTGAACTTGTTTCATGTTCCATGCCTGAGGGGCTACTTGGCCGTGCGGACTCTGTGGGGGCTCTCTGGCATGAGTCCTGAAACTAGTTCAGGACGTGGGGTGGGACACGGGTCGGTACTTGGGGCGGGCTGTGATATTCCGATTTGCGTGTGGGCGTGAGCGGGGTAGGCTAGCGGCAACGCTCAAAAAACTTCCATGGAGGATGCCCCAATGAAGGGTGTTGTGTTCACCGGCGACCGCAATCTTGAAATCCGCGATTTCCCCGACCCGACGCCTGGGCCAGGCGAGGTGGTGCTGGAGATCAAGGCCTCTGGCATGTGCGGCTCTGACCTGCACCAATATCGCGCGCCGGCCAATCCGGGTGGGGCGACGACGGGCGGGGTCAAGCGGATGGCCGGCGTCATCGCCGGTCATGAGCCGTGCGGCGTGATCGTTGCGGTGGGCGCTGGCGTCTCCGAGCGGCAGGCGAAGATCGGGCAGCGGGTGATGGATCACCATTACGATGGCTGCGGCGGCTGCAAACATTGCACTGGCGGCTGGACTCAGATGTGCCTGGAAGGGACCACGGTCTATGGCTCCGGCGCGAATGGCGGCCATGCCAAATACATGCTGGCGCCGGCGCACACGGTGGTGAACCTGCCGGACACGCTGTCGTTCGAGACGGGGGCTGCGATCTCCTGCGGCACCGGCACGGCCTGGGGCGCGCTGAAGCGGCTACAACTCCAGGGCGGCGAGACTATCGCGATCTTTGGCCAGGGTCCGGTGGGCCTGTCGGCGACACAGCTGGCGGTTGCCATGGGTGCCAGGGTGATTGCGCTGGATGTCTCTGAAGAGCGGCGGGAGCTGGCCAAGCAGTTCGGCGCGCATATCACCGTGGATGCGCTGGCGAATGACCCGGTCGAGGCGATCCGCGAACTGACCCATGGCGAGGGTGCGCACAAGACTTTGGATTGCTCGTCGGCCCCGACGGCGCGGCGGGCGGCGGTGCAGTCTGTTCGGTCATGGGGCACGGCCTGCTTTGTCGGTGAGCGCGGCATGGTGGAGTTTGATGTCTCGAATGACATTCTGCGCCGGCAGGTGACGATTGTCGGCTCCTGGACCTTCTCGAAACAGGGCCAGGCGGAGTGTGCGGAGTTTGTGGCGGACCATGGGATAGCGGTCGACAAGCTGTTTACTCACCGCTGGCGACTGGATCAGGCGGAGGAGGCCTACAAGCTGTTCGACACGCAGACCACGGGCAAGGCCGTGATTTTGCCGAATTAGCATGAGCAAAATCATCAAGGCGGAAGCCTGGGCCGTCTCGCTGCCCTATGCCGAGGCAAAGTTCTGGACGATCGGCGGCAGCGAGACTGAGAGCCATTATGTCGTGCTGCGGCTGGAGGACGAGGCCGGGCGCTCCGGCGCGGCGGAGGTCGTGTGCAAGCCGGCCTGGAACGGCGCAACGCAAGGCGTGCTGCTCAAGGCTTGCGAGGAGATGGGCGCGCCGATGATCGCCGGTGCTGATGCCGGCGACCACAAGGCCGGCGCGAAGTTGGCGCGCAGCATCGCCGGGCCGAGTGGCCTGCAGGTGTTGCTGGACAATGCCTGGCGCGATCTCAA
>CALKDI010000196.1 GCA_938084065.1 uncultured Alphaproteobacteria bacterium | reverse complement strand
ATCCTTTTGCTGTCCCATCGCCATGGCAAAATCCTTCCTCTAGGCCACAAGACCAGAGAATCAGACCTCACCCAATTCGTCCAGGACAGACTTTGTCAACGGGCTGCTAAGGCTTTAGGACAGGCTACCGCCCTGCCGGATCCTCATAAAGGCCATCGGCGACCGGGCAGGCCTAATTGAAGGCTGCCGCGCAGGCAACCCTCAGTTCACGGTCTATAGCGGGACCTCCGGCTAAAGGAGGCAGATACAGCCCCGGCTTAGTCGTCGCCCCCGGCTGCCGCAGCCTCTTTCGCCGCCATTTGGGCTTTTAGTTGCTCTGGTGTCAGGCGGACAATGTCCTCGTTCTGGTGGCTGTAGAGGTCGTATTTCTCGACGTCCAAATCCTCCAGGACGATGTCGCCGGATAGCACCGCTTTCTTCCATTCCGCGTGCGCAGCTTCCTCACCATGGAATTCCGGCATTACCTCTTCTGCAAACATTTTCAACGAGCCGCAAATGTCCTCATGGCTGGTTTTGCCGGCCTGATTGAGCAGGATGACCTGGTCGACGTGGGCATCCTGGAACGTCCGCAGCTTGCGTTTGATGGTCTCTGGTGAGCCGATCAGCGCGCCGTCGAAAGCCCGCTTGGCTTTCTCTGTATGCCGCCAATCCTGGAATTTCTCCCACAGATTTCCGGTGCCAGGCGCATCAATTCCCGCTCTGCCATAGTGGGATAGTGCAAAGATGAAGAAGTTCCAGCCGCTGGCTTTTTCATATGCTTCCTCGTCTGTTTCTGCACACATAAAGCCAGAGACCATGGCGATGTTCGGGTTGGCCGGGTATTCGGTCAGGCGCTGCTGGTTGTGCAGCAAATTGTTGTAATACTTGTGCACCCAGGCCTTTGCCGCATCCGGAGAGACAAAGGTAAAGCCCAAAGCGCCCATGCCCCAAGCACCAGCCTGGCCGATGGTGGCAATGTTGGAGCAAGCAACCCAGAGCGGCGGGTGTGGCTTTTGTAAGGGCTTTGGCACAACGTTGCGCGCCGGGAATTTGTGGTATTCGCCATCGAAAGACCAATCGGTCTTGGTGAACATCGGGACGATGGCCTGAACCGCTTCTTCCCACCGATCGCGCTTGGAGCGGACCTGAATGCCGAACGGGTGGAGCTCTGCCGGGCCTGCGCCCTCTCCCATACCAAACTCAACCCGCCCGCCAGATACAAGATCAAGCGTCGCCACTTTCTCGGCCACGCGGTGCGGTTGGTTCGTGGTGAGCTGGATGACGCCATATCCCAGGCGGATGTTCTTGGTGCGCTGGCTGGCGGCCCCAAGAAAGACCTCCGGGCTGGCAGAGTGAGAGTACTCCTCCAGAAAGTGGTGCTCCACCTCCCAGGCGTAATCATAGCCCAGCTGATCCGCCAACTCGATCTGCGAGAGCGAATCCTGCATCAGCTGATATTCGCTGTTGTCGGTCCAGGGGCGAGGCAGTTGGTGCTCGTAGAAAATGCCGAACTTCATGGGGACGTCCTTTCTGGCCAAAGAGCAGGCGCGTGCGCCTTTGGTATAACAGTCTAAGCCATCAAGAGCCTGGCCCTATGGGAAATGATGCCGCGTGCGATTTGCCAATGCGACGAGCGAGAGCATCACAGGCACCTCCACCAGAACGCCGACGACCGTGGCAAGGGCGGCGCCCGAATTCAGGCCGAATAGCGAAATGGCAACGGCAACCGCCAACTCGAAGAAGTTCGAGGTGCCGATCAGCGCGCAAGGGGCAGCGACGTTGAACGGCACACGCCAGGCCCAGGCCGCCGCATAGGCGACGGCAAATATGCCGTAGGATTGGATGATAAGCGGGATCGCGATCAGGCCGATCAGGATCGGATCTTCAAGAATGGTCTCGCCCTGAAAGCCGAATAGCAGCATGACAGTGGCCATCAGCCCGATGATGGAGACCGGCTTAATCCGATCTGTCAGTGCTTTAACCGCCGGCTCTCCGCCTTTGGCAATCAAGCTGCGGCGGACCAGAGCGCCGGCGGCCAGGGGAAGCACCACGTAGAGAACTACGGAGATCAGCAGCGTGCTCCACGGAACAACGATATCGGTGACGCCCAGCAACAAAGCGACGATCGGGGCAAAGGCGACGATCATGATCAGATCGTTCACGCTGACCTGCACCAGGGTGTAGGTCGCGTCGCCCTTGGTCATCTGTGACCAGACAAAGACCATGGCGGTACAGGGCGCGGCGCCCAGCAGGATGAGGCCGGCGATGTATTCTTGGGCGCTCTGCGGGTCGATCCAGTCGGCGAACAGGCCCTCAAAGAACAACAGGCCAAGGCCGGCCATGGTGAAAGGCTTGACGATCCAATTGACCACCAGAGTGATGATTAAGCCCTTGGGGCGGTCACCAATATGAGAGAGGCTGGCGAAATCGACGTTGACCATCATCGGGAAGATCATCGCCCAGATCAGCACGGCAACAACCAGATTGACGGAGGCAATTTCTAGGCTGGCAAGCGCGCCAAAGACGCCTGGCATCAACGTACCCAGCAGGATACCGGCAACGATGCAGAGCGCGATCCAGAGGGACAGCCATTTCTCAAAGAAGCCGATGCCACCTGGAGCGGCGGAGGATGTTTTATCGGTCATGACGTATTCCGAATCTGCACTGCGAGGAGCGTTTTTGCAGGATTAGCAGAAACGCGAGGCCCACCCTATCGGTCGAGTCGTCACTGCGCAGACTAGCGACAACGCAAAAACGGCGCCATTGCTGGCGCCGTTTGAGTTATTAAGAGCGAGTGTAGGCGTTGGCGTCTAGCGGCGGCGGCGCAGCAACAGCATGCCACCAGCCAACCCAACAGTCATCACTAGGACCGGAGGCTCTGCAATCTGTACTTCCTTGAGGGTCTCGATGAAGTCGATTTCCAGATCAGAATCGGTCTCCGCCGTGATCTTGAAAACGATCTTATCCACAATGGTAAAATTCGCCGAGCCGGTGAAGCCCGTGAACAGCACGTCGTTCGATCCGACGGTCAAACCCGGCAAGGTCAAGGTTGATACCTGAGCTAGCGTATCGGTGATCATGAATTGTAGCGTGACGGCATTGACATCAATGCTCAGGATTTCAACCCGCAAGCCGATATCAAATCCGCCATCGGTCAAATCTACGCCGCCAAGCCCGGAGGTATTGTCATCCCAGGTTGCCGTCGACATACCGCCGCCGTTGGTGGTTTGACCATGGCTAAGTGTGCCAGCACCAGTGACCTGTACTGACGTGATATCTGCCCTGGGGGCAACAATTTCCAGCGTGCGATTGCCGCCGATGGCGTCAACCGATGCCGTGTTGCTCGGCCCAACAAGGAATTGAGCGACCAAGGTATCCATCCGGGCCGCTATTGAAACTGTCGATGGTTAACGCCTGTGCTGGCAAGGACAGCAACATCGCGGCAGCACAACCTATCCAGGGAACCAAACGCATCACTCATCACTCATTTTTTTACCGCGGCGCCATGTTGGCACTTCTGCAGCAGCTGGGCTAAATCCAACCGTTAACGTCTGCTGGCAGAGATGGCGTACAATAATATGCGTTGTGCAATAATTTTTACGAATTTTGCATAATTTTCTGAACTTTAAAACCATAAATAGGCTTATTATGTCAATATTTCACTACATATGCATACTATTTTTAATTGTGATTATGAAATTTCGCACACCTTATAGTACCGCTCCATCGCCCCGTACCGATCGTGCGATAGCAGTCTAACAAATCACTGTTGGTCGTGGTCCAGAAGACCCGCCAAAAATTCCCTCTTGTCGCAGCTATTTGGACGCAGCTAACATCAAATGGATGTGCCGGAGCCCCTAACAGCCCGTTGACAAAGTCTGTCCTGGACGAATTGGGTGAGGTCTGATTCTCTGGTCTTGTGGCCTAGAGGAAGGATTTTGCCATGGCGATGGGACAGCAAAAGGATCGTCAGGGAGACTTGATGGTGAGTTGATCTGAGATGCCGCGCTCGCCGGGTCATGTGTTTTATGATCGCCTGCAGTCGGTGCTGATCGAGGGCGGCTTTGACAGCTTTGCCGAGGCAACTTGCAAAGCCTACTACGCGTCGAAGCTGGGGGCGCCGTCGGTGCCGCCC
>CALKDI010000195.1 GCA_938084065.1 uncultured Alphaproteobacteria bacterium | reverse complement strand
AGCCTACGACTGCCGCAAATGGCAGGCGCAGGTAGTCGAACGGCATCACCACACTCGCTTCGCCATAACCCAACGCGCGGCTGAGGGTGTATTGAGCGGAGAATCCCGACACAGCCAGCAAGCCGATCCAGGGGATGCTGGCGACGCTGGGCGTTACCCAGACCAATGCCGCCGGAATAGCAGACAGAACAACGCTGTACGCGTTCACAGTGAATGTCATCATCCCCGGCGGGTCGGCCCGCGCAATCAACGTGACGAAGATGTTGGAGATCGCATAGAACAGCGAGCATCCCAGCAAGGCCCATGTTGCCGGGCCTACGACCTCAAATCCTGGCCGGACGATGGCCAGTACGCCGGCAAAGCCGACGAACGTTGCTGCCCAACGGTTTAAACCGGGGCGCTCACCAATGATGAAAACCGCCAGCACCATGGTAAACAGCGGATAGACCGCCTGCAGCGCCGTCGCATCCGCTAGCGGCGCGTTGGCTATGCCGTAGAACATCAGTGCGACCGCCGCAAACGTGCTGACCCCGCGCCCAGCATGATGCCAGGGCTTCTCTGTGCGTAGTGCGCCCAGTCCCTGCCGCATCAGCCAGGGCAGCATCAGCACGACGCTGAACAGGGCCCGCAGAAACACGATCTCGAACGTGGAGATCTCCGCTGCCAATTCGCGCGCCGCGACGTACATCGCTGTCAGAGACAGCGCCGTTCCGGTCATCCATGCTATGCCACGAGCGTTGCTAGCGATCACACGGCTCACCGCCGTCGCGCCTCAGAGGCTGCGATATAGCTGACGCTCGCAAAAATAATTCCACCGCCAATCAACGTGTATGTATCGGGGGTTTCTGTATACAGAAGGTATCCCAGGATTGCCGCGAATGGTAGTCGCAGATAGTCAAACGGCATCACCACACTCGCCTCCCCATGTGATAACGCGCGTGTCAGGCACATATGTGCGGTGTACCCACACACAGCCAGCATGGCGATCCAAGGGATAGTATCGACCGAGGGTGTCACCCAGACATAGGCCGTCGGAATGGCCGACAGCACCAAGATGGTGAAATTGACTGAAAACACCATTTGCGTGGGCTTATCAGTGCCGCTCATCATTTTAACGAGCGTGTTAGAGACCGCATAGAAAACCGCGCAACCCAGCAAAGCCGCCGTCGCCGGCCCAATCGCCAGGACACCAGGGCGAACAATAACCAGGATGCCGGCAAAGCCAATAACCGCTGCGATGGACCGCTTCATCCCGGGGCGCTCGCCAACGATCAGCGCGGTCAGCAATATGGTGATCAGCGGATAGGTTGATTGCAGCGCACTCGCGGTGGCCAGCGGCGCATGAGCGACGCCGTAGAACATCAGGCTCATAGCTGCAAAAGTCGTCAGGCCGCGCAGCAAATGCAAGCGCCAGCGGGTTGAGCGAAAGGCATTCATGCGCTCTCGCATCAACCATGGGCCCATCAATACCAAGGTGAACAGCGAGCGGATAAACAAAATCTCAAACGTCGGTAGGGTGGTGCTCAACTGGCGCACGGCGACGAACAGGCCAGAGAATGCCACCGCCGCACCCAACATCCATAAAATGCCTAGCGAATTGTTGATCGGGTGCGTGCTGGGGTTGCGACTGGTTTGCATCAGCCTGCTGTTATTTCGGCCGTCGCCCACGCCACTCCGCCAGGCGCGCAACCACGCCTCGGAACGAGCGTACCTCTTGCTCGGTCATCGTGGCGCGGCGGAACACGTTGTGTAGGTTCCGTTGCATAGTCGGACGCAGGTTCTGCTCGCGGTAGTATTCGGCTTTGTCGAGTTCGTGGTCCAGGTGATCCAGCAGTGCGTCGACTTCTGCGGCGGTTGCCGGCATTCCGTCACCGATCTCCAGCACGCCAGGCGGCGTTGCATCGACCGACGTGTACCACTCATAGCCGATCAGCAGCACCGCTTGCGCCAGATTGAGCGAGGTAAAAGACGGGTTGAGCGGCACCGTGACGATGCCGAACGATCGCATAACATCCTCATTCACCAGGCCGGAACGCTCCGCCCCGAACAGCACGCCGACATTCTCGCCCCGCGCTATGGTCGCCCGCATCTCTCCCGCCAGACCGCGTGGTGTGAACACCGGCTTGGTCATATCCCGCGGGCGGGCCGTCGTCGCATAAACCCGCTCCAGGCTGGCAACAGCGTCGGCGGTGGTGTCATAGACGCGCGCGCGATCCAGCACGATATCTGCGCCAGAGGATGCGGCAATCGCCCGCTCACTCGGCCAGCCGTCGCGCGGTGCAACCAGTCGTAAATCGGAAAGTCCGCAATTCCACATAGCACGTGCGACCGTGCCAATGTTCTCGCCCAATTGCGGATGTACCAGGATAATGGCTGGGCCGGGAGTATCCTGGGCTGTTTGGGAACGGTCAGTGCCGGCCATGGCGCGTTTCGGCTCCTGTTGTTTGGCTATGAGGTACATCGTTGTGCAGAACGAAAATAGGCAGAACGAAAATCGCCCCAACGCAAACCGGCTCTGCATCACCCATTATGGGATACAGAGCCGGCTGTAGCGTCGCAAATTCAGCGCTAGAGGCTAAGCCGCTTTGTCGCTGCCCAGCATGCGGGTCAGACCCTGCCGGTCGGACGAGCCGCCGCCTTCACGATTGTCCTTCTTAGGACCGCCGCCTTGTTTGAAGCCGCCGGGCTTGCCGTTACGATCGCGGCGTGGACGCTCACCATTCGGCGCGCCACCGGCATTGCCTTTGTTGGCGCCGGGCTTCCTCGGCCCGAACTTAGCTGCCGCTGGCTTGTACTTTGTCCGCTTCGGAGCTTCTGCCGTAGCGCCTTCAACAGCTGGAGCCTCAGTTGGCCGAGCATAGGCTGGGCGCTCAGCGCGCTCGGGCCGGGGGCCACGTGCGGGGCGTCCGCCGCGGTCTTGGCGATCGCCACGAGGAGGGCGCTCGCCGCGGGCTGGGCGATCGTAATCAATCGGCGGCGGTGCCGCGATAACCTCCGCAGCTTCCGGCGCGGTCTCAACGGTCAGCGCCTTGCCGGTTAGTCGCTCGATATCGCGAAGCAAGCGGCGCTCATCATGGGCGCAGAGAGAGATGGCCTGGCCACTCTTGCCAGCGCGCGCCGTACGACCGATGCGGTGAACATAGGCCTCTGGCACGTGTGGCAGCTCGAAGTTGAACACGTGGGAGATGTCGTCAACGTCGATACCGCGCGCAGCGATATCAGTCGCGACCAGCACGGACAGCCGACCACGACGGAAACCGTCGAGGGTACGCTGGCGCTGGCCTTGGCTCTTATTGCCATGCAAAGCGTCGACTGAGATGCCGGCACCCGCCAGGGTCTGCGCAACCTTGTCCGCACCGCGTTTGGTGCGGGTGAAGACGATAGCACGCTCCACTTCCGGCTCACGCAGCAACGAGACCAGGACGCCACGCTTAGCGCCGCCTGGCAGGTGGATCACCCGCTGGGTAATCGACTCAATCGGGCGCGATCCGGGGTTCACAGAAACCTCCACCGGCTCACCCATGAAGTCGGCTGCCAGCTTGCGAATTTCCGGCGGCATGGTGGCTGAGAACAGCATGGTCTGCCGCTCGCGGTTCACCTTCGCCATAATTTTGCGGATCGCTGGGATAAAGCCCATGTCCAGCATCTGGTCGGCCTCATCCAGCACCACTTGCATGGTCTGGTTCAGGCTGACGACGCCCGTGGACATGTGATCCATCAGACGGCCAGGCGTGGCAACGACGATATCAACGCCACCGGCCAGCTTCAGTGCCTGTGGGCGTGGGTTGGCACCACCAATGACGACCGCATGCGTTACACGCATATAGCGAGAATAGCTGCGAATGTTGTCGGCGATCTGGACCGCCAGCTCGCGGGTCGGCGCTAGGATCAGCGCACGGCATGTCTTTGGTGCCGGGCGGCCTTGGGCCTCTGCCAGTCGGTGCAGGATTGGCAGCACGAATGCTGCAGTCTTGCCAGTACCGGTCTGGGCAATGCCAATCAGGTCGCGGCCACCCAATACGGCCGGGATTGCCTTGGCTTGAATCGGAGTCGGAGTTTCATAACCTTCGGCTGTAACAGCACGAAGCAACGGCTCGGCGAGGCCGAGTTGATCGAATGAGGTCAAGAGTGTGGTCTTTCTGCAGGCACGCCGCACGAATGCTAGCGATGCCGGGCACGGGAATAGGGCGCTTGCGTAGACCGGCACCCTGAGAACATCCGTGGAAAATGCGCTGTCTTAACGAAAGACTGGCCGGCACGGCGGAAAGCCGAGGCATGGCCTATGTCAAAGCGGCGTCACTGTCTACGCGCGGAATACGATCAGACGTAGACCATAGTCTGTGGAAAAATACAAGGGTTATCGCCAGTGAAAGGCCCGTCAAGGCATCGGCCTTTCGCACTATAAGCCTGTGTGCAGCCAACAAGGTTGGCGGCTATGCGGTATCAACGTGTGCCGATTAGCTTCATCGAAATTTTGCGATCGAACAGCCTTTCCGCGTTTTTATAGGCAAGCTTCTCCGCTGCTGTACGCGGTAGCTTTGCCAGCCACCGGCGGTTTGAGGCAATGATGGCGTCATAGTTATCCCACTGGCCATTCACCCAGGTATCGCTTCCCGCCATCAGGCGGTCCTGGAAGGTCAGGACGATCTTCTCCCATTCCTGGTCAAGCCGGTCGCCTGATCCTAAGATCTCATACTCCCGCAAAGAGGTGTCGGCGACGAGGCTCGGAAATTCCGCCATCAAGCTGTAAACCGCACTCGCGCGCTCGCCCAACCCGGCATGTGCCCAGATGATCTTGGCCTCTGGGTCCAGCGAATAGAGCCAGCGGATCGGTTCAGCTCCCGAATGAACATGCAAATAAATGTCTCTGGCTTTTGCCATGGCAATGACATTGCGGAACAAAGCCTCGTCGTTATAGTCGAGGCGGTGAATATGGAACTCGCCGATGCCTTCGTGCGGATAGGCCTCCAGGCGGTTGGCCAGATAGGCTTCCATGCCAGGAGACTTGGCCCAGTTCGATGATCCGGCGTTGCCGTGGTATGGGCGCAGCTCTGGCACGATGCGATTCGGCGCATATTCCCACAGCATGATGGTGCCTTCATCCGGCGTGGACGACACCAGGCCCATCGCTACGCCATTTCTGTCCATCAGCTCGATGATGCTGTCCACCGGATAGCTATCCCACGCCGGCTCCTTGTAATGCACATGCGCATCGAAGATTGGCAGCGTTTGCACGGCATCACCTATGGGCGCGTGATCGCCGTCGGCTCTCGTCGCGGCGGGAGCCATCCAAAGAGATAGTGCGACAACCACAACTGGTATCGATCTTTTCAATGCAAGCATGGTCATTGTCCTACTCCCGATTTTGCGATTGTTCTGTTGTCAAGCACCACGAACCTAGCACATCGGCAGCGCTGGCTCACACATTCCCCAAACACAACACCCGGCACAGAGAAATAGACTCAATACCCGTTTTCGCCGACGATACGGCAATCTCATTCTAAATCGGAGCCCCTAACCATGACCGCAGCCGCAGAGTTTCATTTCGACTTCGGCAGCCCGAACGCCTACCTCTCGCACCGGATCATTCCACAGATCGAGGCGCGCACTGGCGTTTCGGTTACCTATGTGCCCGTGCTGCTCGGCGGTGTGTTCAAGGCCACCAACAACCGCTCGCCGATGGAGGCGTTTGCCGGCATCGAGAACAAGCAGGCGTTCTTTCGGCGTGAGACTGAGCGCTTTCTCGAACGCCACAACATTACCAACTACGCCCGCAACCCCCACTTCCCGGTCAACACCCTGCTGATCATGCGTGGCGCGTGTGTGGCGGCGGATGAGGGCAAGCTCGCCGCCTATGTTGATGCGATCTACAAGTGCATGTGGGAGCAGGGGCTGAAGATGGACGACCCGGCGGTCGCCGCAAAAGCACTTACTGATGCCGGTTTCGACGGCCCAGCATTGCTTGCCCGCACCCAGGAGCCAGCGATCAAAGCAGCTCTGGTCGCGAACACTGAGGCCAGCGTCAAACGGGGCTGTTTCGGCAGTCCCACCTTCTTTGCAGGCGACGAGATGTATTTCGGCAAGGATCAACTCCGCGACTTCGAGGAGGCGATCCTGGCAGCCAAAGGCTGATCCCCATGCCCGAATCCCTCCGTCACCGCATCGGCATAGATATTGGCCGCAAGCTGCCAGCCGAGCAGGCGGTGGCTTGGGTCGCCGCCAATGACGTTCGCTATTTTGATATCCAATGCGATTTGCCGCCAAACGCGATGGAGCGCTTCGATGCCCGCACTTGCGCTGCGATCCGGGATGCCTGCGCCCGCGATGGCCTGCACCTGGGCCTGCACACGCTGTCTGCCGTGAATGTGGCGGAGGTCGCGCCGTTCCTTCGTGATGCCGCCGATCAATACCTGTGCGCCTATATCGACCTAGCGAAAGCCATGGCGGCTGAATGGGTGGTGGTGCATGGCGGCTATCATTTTACCGACGATTACGGCCTGCGCCGCGCCGCCAGCATCGACCGCCTGAAACGCGCCGTTGCCTATGCGGAAGAGCAGGGCGTCTTGCTTCTCCTCGAAAACCTGAACGGTGAGCCGACGCGGGCCGAAGTCCACTACATGCCGGACACGTTGGCCGATACGCTCGCCTGGTTCGATGCCATCCCCAGCCCAAACCTGCAGTGGGCTTTCACCATCAACCATGCTCACTATGACCAGCACGGCATCGCCGGCTGGATCGACGGCATGGACATGAGCCGCTGTGCTGAGGTCCGAGTAGCCGACAATAACGGCGAATACGAACTCCACATGCACCCAGGCACTGGCACTATCGACTTCGCCGACATGTTCCGGCGGATCGAGAGCGCGGGCTTCGCCGGCCACTACATGTGCGGCTGGGGGGAGTTGGATGATATGCTGGCGGGCCGCGAGTTGTTGGTGGAGCATGCGCGCTAGTCTAGGCTGACTTGCCGGGCCTCTGGGATAGCCCATAGTGCATACTTTGCGAAAGCCGGTTGTGCGACGGAATTGACCGTCGAAGCTTTAGGGCGATAATGCGGTTGGCCAGCGGGTCATTTGTGTCTGGAACAAAGACAAGAGGGATCGGCGATGGCGGACGGCGAGAATGTGAGGCCAGTTCATGGCTAACGCAATTGAGATGCTGGAACACCTGATCGGGCGTTTGAACTGGCTGTTGCTCAACCTGTGCAAAGGCGCTGCGGTTGCGCTGCTGGCTATTATGTTGGGGATTATCGTTACTGCGGTGTTTTTCCGCTATGGGTTGAACGATGCTATTCCCTGGTCAGAGGAGATCGCCAAATTCGTTATGGTCTGGATGACCTTTATCGCAGCGCCGATAGGCTTAAAGATGGGCGCGCACATTGCGATTGATGCGCTAGCCAACCGATTGCGAGGGCGGTTTTATTTTGTGCTGCAGGTCTGGATTTTCGGCGCGATCATCATGCTAATGCTGATGCTGGTCGATGAGGCTTGGTTCTTGACGTTGAACGCTCGCATCCAGCGAGCCTCGACCATCGATGTTTCAATTTTTTACGTCTATCTCGCGATGCCGATCGGTTGCGCGATCCTGGCTTTGGTGGCGTTCGAATTCTGGTTGAATGCGTTGAAGGGGCTGGTCAATCCTTCGCGTGGCACGGATAGGCGTACGGAAAACGCCGATCCGGGCCTTATTGGGTAAGCGATTGGGTAAACGAGGGAAAGCACAGTTATGACCTTATTGTTCTTCTGGGTTTTCCTGGGCGTGATGGCACTTGGCGTGCCCATCGTGTTTGCGTTGGGCATTGCGCCAATGGTCAGCTTCATTGCCGAAGGCAAAGAGCTGTTCCTCAAAATGATCGTCCAACGCACGTTTGCGGGGATCAACCAATTCCCGCTGATGGCCATCCCGTTCTTTATCCTGGCTGGTGAATTGATGAACCGGGGTGGCATTACGCAGAGCCTGGTCGCCTTCGCCAATGCGCTGGTCGGTCATCTGCGTGGCGGGCTAGCGCACGTCAATATCGTGACCTCTATGCTGTTTGCCGGCATTAGCGGGTCGGCAGTGGCGGATACGTCCGGTGTTGGCTCTATCATGATCCCGGCGATGGAGAAGGACGGCTATAGCCGCAAATTCGCCGCCGCGGTCACGGCAGCCTCCAGCGTGATCGGGCCGATTATTCCACCCAGCATTATCATGGTGATCTACGCCTTCATGATGAATGTCTCGGTCGCAGCCTTGTTTGCCGCCGGTGTTGTACCTGGATTGCTGGTCGGACTTGCACTGATGGCCGTACCCGCGGTGATCTCCAAACGCCGCAACTATCCGAAAGCAAATGAACGGGCGTCGGTTAAGCGTATTGCGGAGGCCGGCGGGAAGGCGATCCTGCCGTTGATGACGCCTGTGATCATCTTGGGTGGCATTATCGGCGGCGTCTTTACTCCGACTGAGGCTGCATCCGTCGCAGCGATTTATGCCCTGATCCTGAGCGTGTTCATCCTCCGCACGTTGACCATGCGGGAGTTGCCACAGATATTTCTGCGCGCTGCGATTTCTTCAGGCGCTATCCTGTTGGTGGTTGGCACCGCTACAGCCTTTGCCTGGGCTGCAACGCTCAGCCAAATTCCGGTGCAGCTGTCGATGTTGCTGTTCTCGATCACCGACGACCCATATTTGCTGCTGTTTTTGCTTAATATTTTGCTGTTGATCGTTGGCATGTTCCTGGATGCAGGCCCGGCGATTCTGATCCTCGGCCCGATTTTGGCGCCAACGATGATTGGCTTGGGCATTGATCCTCTGCACTTCGCCATCATCATGTGTGTGAACTTGACCGTTGGACTGGCAACGCCACCGATGGGGTTAATCCTGTTCGTCGCCTCCAGCCTGACCCGGTTGAGCGTCGAAGTGATTGCCAAGGAAATGCTGCCATTCCTGATCGTCGAAATCGGCATCATCTTCCTGATCACCTACGTCCCAGTCATCACTATGGGCCTGCCCCGCCTGCTAGGATTTGCCTAGGTTGGACCGACGGCAATTAGGCTGACGGTCATCAGGCAACGCCCATAAAAAAAGGGGCCGGGCATAACACCCGGCCCCTAAGCCTGCGGTCGCAGAGAACGCGCTGTTACTTCAGCACACGCGCATCTTCTGCAGCGATTTCCACTTCAGCATCGGCGATGGCCTGCTCAAGAGCTTCCAACCATTCCATGCCATAGCGGTCGGTGAACCACTTTTTCAGCGGTTTCACGCTGTCGACGAACTGCGCCTTTTCCTCAGCCGTTGGCACATAGACGACGCCACCAGCCTTGCGAAACTCTTCATAGGCCGACAGAGCCGTGTACTTCGGATCATTGTTGGCAACGGTCGTCATGTGATGGAAACCATCGATTACGACCTTCTGGATCTCCGGCGGATAGCTCTTCAGCGCCGTGTCGTTCATCCACCAGAACAGGAACATGTAAGCGTGGTGGTCAAGCGTCACATACCGCAGGAATTCGTGGAACTTCATGTTCACGATGTCGGTGATGCCGTTCTTGTTGCCGACAACAACACCAGTCGCCAGTGAGGTGTAGAGCTCCTGCCACGGGATCGGCGTCGGGCTGCCACCCATCAGCTTGACCATCTCCACCTGCAGTTCCGACTCGATGGTCCGCAGCTTGACGCCCTGCATATCAGCCGGGGATTTGATCTGCTTGTCAGTGGTAAAGAAATCACGCCAGCCGCCGGTGTTGTTCAGGCCCATCAGGCGAAGAGTGCCGGTTTTCTCCAGCATCGCGGCCCGCACTTTGTCCATGAACGGGCTCTTCATCACCTTTTCGGCGACGCGATCGTTCGGGAACATATACGGGATGTCGGTTACTTGCAGCTCTGGCAGCAAGTTCGCAGCGCCGCCAACGGTTGTGCCGGTGATCTCGATTGCACCGATCTGTACGGCCTCCAGGCATTGCCGGAAGTTGCCACAAAGCTGGCCACCGGGATAGATCTCGACCTTTACCCGACCGTTCGTTTGGGACTGAACATAGTCCTGGAACACCAGCGCGCCCTTGTGATCCTCGTCAGCAGTGGACGCAATATGGCCGATCTTAATGGTGAATTCCTGGGCATTCGCCGCACCGGCTAGCCCGATTGCAGCAGCGGGAACTAAGGCCCAACGCAGAAAGTGGGATGTAAAGCGACTGATTGGCATTGTTTCCTCCGATTTTCTGATATTACGCGTTGCTGGCCTTGCGGAAATTCACCGCTGTACAATGCAAGCATTGTCGACCAGTCGTGACGTTAGCAGTACGATAGAGGCACGCCAACCGCCGGGTGCGGCTTGTTGATCCATCGGGCGCCGAAGCATGCACGAATTCGCCGACATTCAACGTCCAGGTGGCTGATCAGCTGCGACAAAGCACCAGAATTGCCTCGCAGCAATGGCGTACCATGTTTTGGCAACCAACAGCTGCCAGCTCGCCCGGCACAGTTGCGCCCGAACAAAATCTGACCAAACCTGTGAATGTTAAGATTTATACAGGATTGGCAATGTTTTGCCACACTACACGACTCTCATTTTTTGCGGTTTCAAAGCGTTCCAGCAGGCAAGTGCGTTTTCGGGGTTGTTTCTGAGCAGGTGTCTGAGATGGTCAAAGCCGATGCGGAACCATGATTTGGCATAGTAGCCATGGGATTTTCGCGGGTTCTTTTTGGTGCCGATGAGGCGGGCCGCGGTCTTGCTGGCCCAAGCCATAGCCAGCGCTAGTACGCCTAGCAGCAGGTCGATTTTCTCGGGGTTGGTGAGGCGTGTGTCCTCCAGGTTGAAG
>CALKDI010000194.1 GCA_938084065.1 uncultured Alphaproteobacteria bacterium | reverse complement strand
CCAGTGCAGGACGTTTATGACGCGCCGCTGCATCCCTATACCCAGGCCCTGCTAAGCGCCCAACCGTCAATGGATCCAGACCGCAGACGGACGGAAGCGCCGATCAGCGGCGACCCGCCCAACCCTATCAATCCGCCATCTGGATGCCGCTTCCATACCCGTTGCCCGATGGCCCAAAAGCTTTGCCAGGACAAAGCGCCAGAACTGGCCGCACCGCATAACGCTGAACATTCAGCCGCCTGTCATCTGGTTACCGGCGCGATCCACGCCCCCGCCGCTTAAGCTTTTAGGAATTCCTGCAATGACCGAAACATCCTCCCCCCTTCTGTCGATCCGTGATCTTCAGGTAACGTTTGTGACGCGCGAGCGGACAGTTCATGCGGTGAATGGGGTCTCATTCGACCTCGAACGCGGCGAGGTCCTCAGTATCCTTGGCGAGTCTGGGTCTGGAAAGAGCGTTACACTGCGCGCAGTGCAGCGGCTGTTGCCGGAGCGACGCACGCGGATCAGTGGCGAAATCGACGTGGATGGCGAGGATGTCCTCGCAATGTCCGGGCCCCGATTGCGTGACCTCCGCGGTGGAGAGGTTTCTATGATCTTTCAGGAACCAGCGACCTCATTTGATCCGGTCTATACCGTCGGCCAACAGATCGTCGAAGCAGTGGTTAAGCACAAGGGGGTCACCAAAGAACAGGCCCGGCGACGCGCGCTGGAATTGTTGGAACTGGTGCGCATTCCGTCCGCAGCCGATCGGCTGGATAACTACCCGCATGAGATGTCGGGCGGCATGCGCCAACGCGCTATGATCGCGCTTGCTCTCTCCTGCGATCCAAAAATTCTGCTGGCGGACGAGCCGACGACCGCACTCGATGCGACGGTGCAGATTCAGGTGCTTTTGCTGCTGCAGCAATTGCAGAAGGAGCTGGGCTTAGGCGTGATTATCGTGACCCACGACGTCGGTGTCGCTATCGAAATCGCAGACCGGATCGCGGTGATGTATGGCGGCAAGATCGTCGAGAGCGGGCCACTGGCCGATGTGGTACGTGATCCGCAGCATCCGTATACGCAGGGGTTGCTGTCCTCGACTATCCACGCGGCCAGCCGGGGCACGCGCCTAACTGCTATTCCGGGTTCTCCGCCAAACTTATCGGCACCACCGACCAACTGCTCGTTTGCACCCAGATGCCGGTTTGCTCAGGACGAGTGCTGGGCGGCGATCCCGCCCGAGGTGGCCGTCGCGCCGGGGCGGATGTCCCGGTGCGCACGGATCGGCGCCTGGGGAGACGAGCCGCAGGGCATAGGCCAACTAGGCGTTGAAGCCGCCTGATAGCAAAAAGGCCGGCTCCCGATATTCGGTGGCCGGCCTTTTTGCGCGCTCAATTTCGTGTCAGAGGGATGGCCAGGTTTGGAGCTCAGGCCTCGCCTTTTCAAATTGATGGCCAACGCGCAGAACATCAGCGTCGGCGAAGGAATGCCCAATAAGCTGGATACCGATCGGCAGCCCGCCCTCGGCAAATCCTCCCCGAATGGTCAGGGCTGGTTGTCCGCTGACATTTGCAGGCATCGTCAGCGATGGCTTTCCGAAAAAGTGATAATCTTGCTGTGAATTTTCAAAGGTTTCTGCCGGACCATGCTGGTTCGCCGTCAATAGCAGGTCTACGCCTGCCATTGCCTCTACCATTCCAGCCGCGAGTTGCCGCCGCCACCGCAGTGCATCAATGTATTGATCTGCACTGATGAACGCGCCCAACCTGGTCCGAAGACGGAAGAATTCGCCATACATTTCCGGTTGAGAGGCGAGCCATTGTTTGTGGATCGCAAAAGCCTCCGACAGAATAATAAGCCGCCCGCAGGCGTGGAAATCTTCAATCGGAGCCATGTCCACCGGAACGATTTCGGCACCAAGGGCCTTCAGCGTGTCGGCCGCATCCTGAAGCACTTTCTCAACGCTGGCACTGGCGTGGCCGGCATACCAATTTGTGCACCAGCCAACTTTCATACCTTTGATCGAACGGTTGAGGCCGCTCAAATAGTCCGGAACTGATGCATTGACGGACGCCGGGTCTTTTGGATCGAAACCAGACAGAACTTGCATCGACATCGCGCAGTCTTCGGTCGTACGCGCCAATGGCCCGGCATGGTCCTGCGTCCAGCTTAGCGGGAAGATCCCGCGCCGCGAAAGGCGACCATAACTGGGTTTCAGTCCGGAAAGACCATTCACACCCGCCGGCCCGCGGATCGACCCGCCGGTGTCGGAGCCCATTGCCATAAACGCCATGCCAGCTGCGACCGCCGCACCTGAACCACTGGAAGAGCCTGCGGGTATATGATCTGTATTCCATGGGTTCCGGGCCGGTGGCCAAGGCAGATCGAACGACGGACCGCCAGTCGCAAACTCGTGAGTGCCAGTCTTACCGAGTAGAATGGCGCCGCTAGCGGATAGCCGCTCCCAGACATCGCTATCAGTATCCGGAATTCTGTTTTCGAACAGCTTGGAATGGCAGGACGTCAGAATACCAGCCGTGTCGTAGATATCCTTCAGCGCGACCGGAATACCGTGCAGGAGGCCGCGCGGCAGACCCTTTTCGATGTCCTGATCCGCCTGAATTGCGGCCTCTCTGGCCTGGTCAGCCAGTACGGTGATAAATGCGTTGATCTTGCCATCATGGGCATCGATCCGAGCCAGGCATTCTTCCACCAGTTCGCTCGGCTTGATGGCGCCAAGACACAACATCCGGGCAACATCAGCCATAGAGGCAAAATGAAGATCGGTCATCGGCGGATCTCCAACGCGTCACCCAGGAACACCAGCGCCGGGTCCGTAGCGGGTGAGGGTTTTGAGGGCAGTTGTGCTGTCAGTTCTTGGAGCGAACAATAGCCGGCGTAGAGCCGCTCCAACATGTCGTCGCTCTCGATCGTCAGGCCGCGCTGCGCTACCAGCGCCGAAAATGCCTGGATATCGATTGGTGCATTCGCGTCCATCGTATGGACCTCCAAGGGTTTAAAGTTTGACGTCCATCGCGGAACGCAAGCCATCGCTCATCAAGTTGAAGCAGAAGCCGGTGATAAAGATCATGACCCCAGGCAGCGCAGCGTTCAATGGTGCAACATAGATTGATTGGCGCAGCGTATTGAGCATCAAACCCCAGTCCGCCTCCGGCGGGCTCACACCCAGGCCAAGGAAACTAAGACCCGAAGCAACGATGATTGAGACACTGACCAGGCTCGAAGCATAGATCAGAATAGGGCCGAGCACGTTGCCGAGAATATGGACACGCAGAATGCGCCCGGTACTGGCCGGCGTGGCCCTGGCGGCCTGAACGAAGTCCAAATTTCGGACCTGTGTGGTTACGGTCTCGGCCACCCTACATATCGGCGGCGTGAATATAAGCGTTAGGGAGATCACCGCGTTGCCAATGCCGGACCCCAATGCGCCAGAAATGGCAATCGCCAGCAAAATGGACGGAAAAGCATACAGCACATCCATCATCCGCATGATGATCATGTTGACCCTGCCACCCAAGAACCCGGCAAGGACCCCCAGCGTGCCACCGATCAGCAACGCACCGAGCACCGGAGCAATCGCTGTAAACAGGGAAACCCGTCCGCCGTAAATCAACCGGCTGAGCATATCTCTGCCCAGCTCGTCGGTGCCAAGCAGGAAGTTTTCGCTACCAACCGGGGCTAGCCGTTTCAACATACTGGTCTTGTATGGATCATGCGGCGCGATTAGCGGCGCGAAGATTGCTGCAAGCAGGATCACCAAGATGATCGTGGCGCATCCAATGGTGACCGGATCGCGCCGCAAGCGGTCCCAGACGGTTGACCAGTAGCCACGACGTTTGGTGCCTACGGTTTGCGGTGCTTCAGCTGCGTTTAGAGGACTGGCATCCATTGTGGGTGCGGTCATAGTCTTTGCTCCCAATTCAGCGTTTGATCCGCGGATCCAAGGTCACCTGGGCGACGTCCACTAGCAGGTTCAGCGCCACAAAAATCAGCGCCAGCACCAGGATCGTGCCCTGCAGTAAGGGGATGTCACGGGAGAAAATGGCGTTGTTCAGCAGCAGGCCGGTTCCAGGCCAGGCAAACACCGTCTCGATCAGGATTGAACCGCCCAGCAGATAGCCCATTTGCAGACCCATCACGGCGAGCACCTGCGGTGCCGCGTTTTTGGCGACATGGCGCACGATGCGGCCTTCACTCATGCCCTTGGCACGCAATGCTTCGACAAATTCCTGATTGAGCAGTTCTGCAACGGCACCTCTAACGGTCCGCGTTACAATGCCTGCCGGAATGACGGAGAGTGCGATAACCGGCAACACCATGTGGCGGAAGTTTTCGATGGAGAAGCTGAACTCTGTAGAACCACTCATATTCATGCCAAGAGACGGTAACCAGGGCAGCTCAACCGCGAAAATGATCACCAGAACAATGGCTAACCAATAGTGAGGTACGCTAACGCCGGTGATCGCAATGCCGGTGAATATTCGATCGGCCGGGCGTCCGTGAAAATATCCGGCAAGGCCGCCTAGCAGCGTACCGACAAAGAAACCGACGATAGAGCCACCGATGGCCAGAATAAGGCTGTTGACCAGGGCGGGCAAAACCTCACCCAAAACAGAACGGCTCGTAACAATCGAAATGCCAAAATCACCGGTCAGAGCCTTTCCCAGCCAAAGCACGTATTGGATGACCAGCGGCTTATCCAGGCCATACTCCGCCTTGAGCCGGTCCACAACATCTTGCGGGGCATCTTCCGGCAGTAAGGTGCTAAGCGGATCGCCCGGGCCGATATGGACCAGTGCAAAGCAAATAATCGAAACACCAACGGCGATTGGGATGGTGTAAAGCAAGCGATTTATAACATAGAGCAGCATTGTCTTTGACCCACAAACCGCGAAGGATTTAAAAATATCGGGAGGAAACGTCGCCTGACGTCCCGGAGGGACTGGACAGACAGGCGACGCTCCTGCGGTTCCCTAACGCTCGATGTAGATCGGCGTCAGATCTTGGAACCAACTCTTGGCCTGGACGAAGCCTTTGACGTGCGGCGCGGTTGCCCGCGGGTTCACGTCATGGGTCACCCAGACCCATTCGGCGTTGTTCACCGCGCGCTCATGAACGCTCGACAGGATCTTCGCCAACTTATCCGGGTCAAATGTCTTAGCAGCCTCCGCCAATGTCTTGTCGTACCAGGCGTCCTTCAGCATGCCCCAGTTGGAGCCGGCCGGAGAAATACGGGATGACAGGAAGAACCGCTCGAAACCGCTGTATGGGTCTTGCGTCGCGTGACTGACAATGGCGCCGTTAATCCCCTTCGAGACAGCTTCTTCCGAGTTGGCTGGCTTGCGGTGGAAAGCGGTTAGCGCGTTCCATTCCATCACCTCTGCCTGCACATCAAAGAAGCATTCGTTCAGGTTAGCCTGCAGGAACTCAAACATCGGCAACGGCTGCATCTGGCCAGACCCGCTGGTGGAGATCGCGATCTTCACGGTCAACGGCTTGTCGGCACTGTGGCCGCTGGCAGCCATCAGCTTGCGGGCATCGTCCGGCATGTAACCGAGCTTAAAGGTCGGATTCCCGAACCAGGTATCGCCTGGCGGCAGATGACCTTCAGAAGGAACGCTGAGGCCGCCCAGCATCTGGTTCATGCCTTCGCGGTCGATGCAGAGGTTTGCTGCCTTCCGCACATTGATGTCGTTCCAAGGCGAACCTTCGATGCGGCTCGGCTTGATCGCCCAATTGTGCGGGTAGGCATTGGTGATAATCGACATGCCGGAAGACTTCAGGCGCGGAATTGTATCCGGCGGCGGCGCTTCGACGAAATCGACCTGACCGGACAGCAAAGCCGCGACCCGGGCTGAGGCTTCCGGAATTGGACGCAGGATCACACGGTCGACCTTCGGCACCCGTGCCGGGTTCCAGTATTCCTTATTGGGAACCATCTCGACCTTGGCGCGTGGGGTTTGGGAGACGAACTTCCACGGACCAGTGCCGGACGGCGACTTGGCAAACTTTGCCCAGCTGCCGACCTTTTCATAGTGTTCCTGGCTCGACATGAACCAGAAGCTGACTTGATAGGGTACATAAGCACTAACACCGTTGGTGAGTATCTCGATCGTATAATCATCGATCTTACTCACTGACTTTAGCGCCGGGATACGCACGGCAACCAGCGCGGCCTGTTTTGGCTCGTAGTGCGATGCGTCGGTGTTGCGGACCTTCTCGAAGTTCCAAACCACGTCGTCGGCGGTAAAATCACTGCCGTCGTGGTACTTCACGCCCTTGCGCAATTTGAAGATCCAGCGTTCCGGGTTTTCCGGATCAACCGACCAGCTTTCTGCGAGCCCTGGGGTTAAACTCGCGGGTTCGTCTGCTTTGGACAGATCCCAAAGTACCAGAGTATCGTATAGCATGTAGCCCATGAACCGAAAGCCTTCGAAGCCCTGGTCCGGTTGGCCGATATTGATCGGGATATCGGCAGCCGTCATAGCAACACGCAGTACGTTTTCGGCTTTGGCGTGTGTTGCGGGCAGGGCAATAGCGCCGA
>CALKDI010000193.1 GCA_938084065.1 uncultured Alphaproteobacteria bacterium | reverse complement strand
CGGTGTTCAGCATCCACCCGGAGCCCGTGACCATGCTGGCCCGCGCTGACAGCGGCATCAAGACCATCCATGATGTTAAGGGCAATCGCCTGAACATCGGCAATGTCGGCAGTGGTACCCGCGGCACGTGGGAAGTGCTGGAAGCCGCACTTGGCTGGAGCCGCAGCGACCTGTCACAAGCGTCTGAGTTGCAATCGGTAGATATTGGGCAAGCGCTTTGTACCGATAAGATCGACGCCTATTTCTGGCTAGTTGGCCACCCGTCCGCTCTCACACAGGAAACAGTGTTGAGCTGTGACGCAAAGCTGGTCAGCGTCACCGGCCCTGCCATCAACAAGCTGGTGGCAGAAAACAGCTTCTACCGCAAAGTGACAATCTCAGGCGGAATGTACAATGGTAACCCGGACAACATTGTCACCTTTGGCGTAGGTGCAACTTTGAACACATCTGCTCAGGTACCGGAACACGTGGTCTACACCATCGTTAAAGCCGTGTTTGACAACTTCAGTCAGTTTCAAAACCTGCACCCGTCCTTCACCACGTTAAAGCCTGAGGAGATGATCCGAGAGGGCCTGTCCGCGCCACTGCATAGCGGTGCTGTGAAATACTACAAAGAACGCGGTTGGATGTAGGGATTTTTGGCGTCAGGAACGCTAGCCACTTATTGAGCCAGACAATCTGACAAAGCGGCCGCCATCGCGCCCAAAATAGCCAGATAAGCTTTTGGCCCAGCTGCGATGTCTGCCCCCAACGGGTCCAGAATACCCGCACGCAAGTTGAGTTGCTGTGCCAGAGCTTGAACCTTGCGGTTGCCAAATTGAGGCTCAGCGAAAATACAGAAGGCACTTTGTTTGGCAATGCTCTGACGCAAATCAGCAATATGGCTGGCACTTGCCCCCTGTTCGGGATTTGGAGAGATCACACCCGCCTGCTGCAGGCCGTAGGCTTTGACCCAATAATTGTAGGCGGGATGCAGAACGACAAATGGGCGTTCGCTCACCGCCGCCAACTGTTGGGCAATCGTACGGTCTAGCTCTGCAAGCTGGCGATCCAGTGCTTCAGCATTGGCCGACAGCCGGTCCGCATTGCCAAAGGCGCTAAACACATCAGCCAAATGCGCGGCGATGGCTCGGGCGTTGGCGGGTGATAGCCAAATGTGCGGGTCGAGGTCTTCCTCCCCAGCCGCACCATGATTGTGGTGATCGTGCGCTGCATCATGATCGTCCTCGTCGAGATGCAGCCGTTCTAGCCCCGGCGTATCGTGCAGTAATGACACAACCCGCACCTGATCCGGCAGGACTGAAACGGATTTGGCCAGAAACCCCTCCAACTCAGGCCCAATCCAAACGACAACGTCGGCGTTGTTCAACGCCCGGCTAGAAGAGGGCCGCATGGCAAAGGAATGAGGAGACTGGGCGCCATCAACCAGCAACAACGGTTCGGCGATGCCCTCCAATAGGGACGCCGCCAAGCTATGGATTGGCTTGATTGAGACAACCACAAGCGGCGGCGCAGCCATGGCAGAGCCAAACCCGAGACACCACGCTAAGGCAACGCCGAACGCCAACCGAAAAACCGGCCTCATACACAAAATTCTCCAAAGTGGAATGGGTGAGCTAGAGCAACGCCAGGTCAAATGGAATCATTCGGTCCGGGTATGTTGCTCGCAGTTTATAGAGCTGGGGCAGATCCCGATCCAGTCGGATCTGGATCTGCTCCAGTTTAGTCAACGGCCCGGTGCAACGGCGCACGGCGGCGCACCTGATCCAACAGCGACCAGTCGCCCTCATCCACGGCATACCCATCCGGCATCGGCGGGCGCAGCTCCATCCCCAGCGACAGCACCACCCGGTCGTCCCGGTAGTAGCATTGAGTCACCAACTGCTCAGCCAACGCAGCAATCGCCGGATGAGCCGCACGGAAGGCCAGAGCCACCCGCTCTCGCCCATCCTCATCCATCGCCGCGAACGAGCCGCCATGTTCCGCCTGGGCCATACTCTCCAGCGCCTCCAGCCCGCTGATAAGCCGGGGCAGCTTATCCCCATGGCCCGCGTCACTGATAATGGTCTTAGCGATGGCCTCATCGCCCGCGCCAGGCACGTTGTATTGCGCGCTGGGCGGCACGATCACGTCGGCGAGCGCGCGCAGGTTCAGCCATTCGGTTTCGTTCAGTTTGTGGCCAGCCGGTGGAGTCTCACGGGTCATAGTCTAAGCCCTCAATCGAACAAGGTGGCGTTGGCGAGACGTTGCTTCATCTGGTCCGCCACATGCAGCGCCAGCGCCTGAATCGTGTTGGTCGGGTTCAGGCCCGCAGACGTCACAAAAATGCTGCCATCGATAATGAACAGGTTCTTGCAATCATGCGCCCTGCCCCACTCATTCACGACAGAGCGGCTGGGGTCCGTGCCCATGCGCGCCGTGCCCATCAGATGCCAACCACCATAGGCAATCGGCGTTTCCGACAACACATCCACCGCGCCACCAGCCTTGAGAATCTCCGTCGCCCGCGCCACCCCATGCTCCATCATCCGCAGGCTATTCTCTGAGAGCGTATAGGTGATCTTCGGCGCCGGAATGCCGTCCGAGTCCTTCAGTACCGGATCGATGGTGACCCGGTTGTGCTCCTCCGGCAGATCCTCGCAGACCGCCACCATCCCGGTTGCGTGGCCATACATTTTGCGGAAAGCATCGTGATGGCCTTTGCCCCAAGGAATACGGCCATGGCGCAGGCCTGTATGGGCGGTGCGCACCGGCGGCATGCCGCGCTGGATTTCCAAGGTGTAGCCGCGCTTGTAACCCCGGCTCTCGTCCGTCTCATAAAATTCCTGGCTACGCATCAGCTTGTGCGGGCCGGCATGGCCGTCAGTCGGCTCCTCGAAAATGCCCTGGATCCAGGCATAGGGGTGGAACATCAGGTTCTTGCCGACCAGACCGCTGGAGTTCGCCAACCCATCCGGATGCTGCGGCGACTTGGAGTTCAGCAGCAGCCGCGGCGTGCCAATGCCATTGCAGGCGACAATAACCACATGCGCCGCGATCGATTTCTCCTCGCCTTTGCCATTCACATAGTTCGCGCCGGTCGCCATGCCGTCGTCGCCAACCGTGATCTCTCGCACCCGGCAGCGCGTGCGCAGGTCCACGCCCGCACGCTGCGCATGTGGCCAGTAAGTGACATCCGCCGAACCCTTCGCGCCCTGCGCACAACCGGCACCGCAGGCACCCAGATTGATACAGCCTGCACGGCCATCATAATCCTCGGTGATAATGGCGGTATCGGAGGGCCACCAGTGCCAGCCCAGCTTGTTAAACCCCTCCGCCAGCACCTTGCCCGATTGCCCGAGCGGCAGCGGCGGCAGTCGCTGAGCATTATCAGACGGATAAGCCGGGTCGCCATTCATGCCAGCCACGCCCGTCATCTTCTCATTCTCGGCGTAATAGGGTGCAAGTTGGTTGTAGTCGATGGGCCAGTCGTCAGCGACACCATCCAGGCTCTTCACCCGAAAATCGCTGGGGTGGAAGCGCGGAAAGTGGCCGGCATACAACACCGTGCCACCGCCGACGCCGTTAAAATTCGCCACCTTGATCGGCGAGTCATCCTCGTTGATCGGATAGTCCGTCGGCAGACCGCGCACATTCGGATTGGTGGCAAAGTCACTCTGCGTCCGCGCCTCCCAATCCCGCCCGGTCGAGGGATAGGCCAGCGGGTTCATCAGGCCGCCTTGCTCCAGGCAGACGATGTGCATTTTTGTATCAGCCAAGCTCCAGGCCATGGCGGCACCAGAGGCTCCAGCACCAATGATTAAAACGTCGACGGTTTCTTCAGACATGAGCGAGCGTCCTCCGGGACGGGCGAGCGATTTTGGTTAGACAACAGCAAAGCACGGAGGCGATAGAGGGGCAATCCAGATAGCACAAACCAACTCACCTTCCCGGACGCCACAGGCGATCCGGGACCTCAGGCCCGGTCATACTCCATCAGCAAGAGCTTTCCTCAGTCGGAGGTCCCGGATACGGCTTCGCCGTTCCGGGAAGGCGTATTGGAGTCGGGCGTCTAAGACGCCTTTCCATACCCACCCGCGCCGGGGCTTTCAAAGATCGCCGCCTGATCCTCTCGCAAATCGCGGTTGCCGGTCTTCGGCGGCAGAGGCTCCTCACCCCCATCGGCTAGACGCAGAGCGAACCGTCCAGGCTTACCATCCTCACCACCAAACACACCCCAGGGGGCCAGCCGGAACCGCTCCCCAACGCCGTTGAAGATGCAGGTGTGGCCCACAGGCTTGACCACCCGCCGGATACCACGGCCACCGTTGAACTTGCCCGTGCCGCCGGAGTCCGACACCAAGCCATATTCCTCCACTAACAGCGGATACTCCTGCTCAATCGCCTCGACCGGCAGGTTGGAGGTATTGGTGATGCCGGTCTGCACGCCATCCTTGCCGTGCTTGGCCACTCGCGCGCCGCCGCCGCCGCCGACAGTCTCCAGGTAGACATAGCCCTGACCCGTCCGCGGATCGGTGCCGCTGAACACTGCCATCGTATTCGCCCCATTCGGCGCGGCAGTTACCTGCTCCGGCAGAGCCGGCGCCAAAGCGCCAAACACCACGTCGATGATGCGCTGACAGGTATGCGCCCGGCCCGCCACGGGTGCGGGGAAGACACAGTTGATCAGGCAACCGTCCGGCGCGGTGACCTTCACGCAGTCAATCACCGCCTGCGTGTTCGGCGCATTCGGGTCGAGCAGCGCCTTCACGGCATATGTGACCGATGCAACCGTGGCATTGAGCGTGCAGTTCACGTTGCCCGGCGTCTGCGGACATGTGCCGCCAAAATCGAACGTCACGTCGCCAGCTTTGGCCGTCACGGTCACCCCGATGGTCAGATCCTCGTTGCCAACACCGTCGTCGTCCATGGCATCTTCGAACCGATACACACCATCAGGAATGCGAGCCAAAGCTGCCGCCATCCGCTCAGTTGAGCGCTCAATAATCTGGTTCATGCCAGAAGCTGTGCCCGCTGCGCCATAGCGCTGGATTACCTCGCCCAACCGCCGCTCGCCCAATCGACAGGCAGCAATCTGGGCGTAATAGTCACCGCGACGTTCAATTGGCAGGCGGACGTTGAGCAGGATGAAATCCAGCAACTCCTCATTCAGCCGGCCACGGTCGAACATACGCATCACCGGAATGCGCAGGCCTTCTTGATAGATCTCCGTCATACCACCACTCATGGAGCCGGGGGCCATTCCGCCCACATCCGCATGGTGGGCAATGTTGGCGACAAAGCCCAACAGCCGGCCCTCGGCGAACATGGGCACCGCCAGGTTGATATCCGGCAGGTGCGTGCCGCCGGCGGTGTGCGGGTCATTCGCCAGGAACAGGTCGCCCGCATGGATATCATCGCCATACTTCGCCAACAGCGAGCGCATCAGGCCTTCCATGCTAGCCACATGGATTGGCAAAGAATTCTCCGCCTGCGCCACCAACCGCCCGCGCGCGTCCATGATCGCGGTGGAGTGGTCATGCCGCTCCTTGATATTGGTGGAATAGGACGACTTCATCAGCGCAATAAACGTCTCGTCCGTGATCGAGCGCAGCGCGTTGGAGAAGATTTCGAGGGTGATGGGGTCGAGGGGAGCGGTGGTGCTCATGATACGGCTCCGCCAAGGGTGATAATCAGGCTGCCATCGGCAGCAACCGCAGCACTATCTGCCGGATCAAGCGGCGTCGTCGCGTCCAGCTGCTCAACAATCGCCGGGCCGGCAAAGCACATCCCAGGCGTAAGACCAGCCCGGCCATAAACCGGCGTCTCTAGCCCCGCCTCTGGCCGCGTGTCGAACCACACCACCCGGTGCTCTCGCGGAGCCGGCAGCGTTGGTGCATCCGCTGGCAATGCCGACAGCACCGCCTCCTGATGCATCGGCGCGCGGGCTGTCAGGCGGAAGGCCACGATCTCCACCACATCATGGGGATTGTGGAAGCCATAGGCCTGATCGTGCGCCGCAAAGAAGCCTCGACGGATGCTGGCAGCATCGGGTAACGCCACAGTCTCACCCTGCCCCACATTGACCAGCGGCACGGTCAGTTCGAAATTCTGTCCCTGATAGCGCATATCCGCCGCCAGACTGAGTCGGCCAGTCGGAGCGTTCTGAGCCACCAACCAAGCCTCTGCATCAGCCGCCAATCCCGCAATCAAAGCCGCGGCAGAGCCAAGTGCAGCTTCATCCACCGTCAGCCGCTCCGCAGCGACAAAGTCCTCTTTCAGGTCGGCAACAATCAGCCCCTCGGCACAAAGAATACCCGGTGCCGGCGGCACAATCAGCCGATCGATGCCAAGCTCCACAGCCACTGCACGCGCATGCAATGGCCCTGCACCGCCGAACGCCATCAGCGCAAAATCGCGCGGATCATGGCCCTTCTCGACCGAAATCGTACGGATTGAGCGAACCATATTGGCCACTGCAATATCCAAGATACCGCGAGACACCTGCTCCAGCGTCAACTCAAGCCGCTCTGCAGCCGGCGCCAGCGATCGACGGGCAAGCCCTTCATCCAAGGCCATACCGCCGCCCAGCAATCCGCGCGCAGACAGCCTACCAAGCGCGATGTTAGCGTCGGTCACCGTCGGCTCTGTCCCGCCCAGGCCATAGCAAGCCGGCCCCGGAACAGCGCCGGCGCTCTGCGGCCCAACCTTCATCAGGCCATCCAGGTCGAACCAGGCAATAGAACCGCCACCAGCCCCGACCGTATCGATATCCACCATCGGCAAGCGAATCGGGAAATCTGCCACCGTCCGCTGGTAGGCAATCGCTGGCTCAGCATTCCGGATCAGCGCGACATCCGCACTGGTGCCGCCCATATCCAGTGTAATCACGTCCGGGATCCCGACCCGCCGTGCCACCGCCACAGCACCCATCGCACCCGCTGCCGGGCCGCTAAGCGCCGTCCGCACCGGCAATTGCTGCGCCGTCGCCGGCGTCATCAACCCGCCTGACGACTGGTTAATCCCCAGCACCGCCTTAGGAGCAAGCCGTGCAATGCCCTCGGCCAAACGTGCCACATAGCCCGCCATGACCGGCTGCAGATAGGCGTTAATGACGGTGGTCGAAAACCGCTCGAACTCCCGAAACTCCGGCTGCACCGCGCTGGAAAGCGACAGGTTCAAGTCCGGCATCGCCTTGGCCAGAGCCTCACCCAAAGCCTGCTCATGCTGCGGTGACTCAAAAGCGAACAGCAGGCAGACGGCGCATGAATCCGCCTCCGTCGCCCGCACAGCCTCGACAACGCGGGCTATCTCGTCAGCCTCCAGCGTCTGTATAACCCGTCCACCAGCGGTGATACGCTCAGCCACTTCCAGTCGACGCTCCTCCGGCACCAATGGCGCAGGCGCATCCAATTGGAGGTCATACATGTGCGGGCGCACCTGTCGGCCAACCTCAAGCAAATCGCGGAAACCCTTGGTCGTCACCAGCGTGACCTTGCCGCCGCGCCGCTGGATCAGCGCGTTCGTCGCAACCGTCGTGCCATGGGCCACCCGCGCCGCATTGGCAAGGTCCAGCCCAGTCGCCGCGGTCATCTCCTCCAAGCCGGAGAGGATCGCACGCCCCGGATCATCCGGCGTCGATGCCCGCTTAAAAAGAGCCTGTTCGCCAGTCTGCGAATTGACCGCGAAAAAATCCGTGAAGGTGCCGCCTACATCGACACCGACCACCCAAACCATGGGGAAAACCTTTCTTTTTCAGAACTGTATAGCGTCTAAGCAGCCGATGCTTTCGCCTCGTCCTCGATCTCTAGCTGCAGAATGTCGTTGAACCGGTTGAACGCGCCGCAGAGCGCAATCCGCCAGGTCAACTCGACAATCTGAGCATCATCAAAATGCTGCCGCAACCGCTGGAAGATCGCGTCGCGCGTACGGTTCGGATCCAGCGTCACCTGATGCGTATACTCGACCACCAACTTGTCGACATCATCCAATTCAGGGTGGTTCTGATAGTCCAGCAGCGCCAATACGCCCGCCTCTGAGACGCCTTCAACCGCCAGCATTGGGCCGTGATGAGCAACGCAATAATCGCATTTATTCAGCAGCGACGTCGCCACCAATCCCAGTTCCAGATACCGCCGTGGCAACACCCCTTCTTCACGCAGCTCATCCAACATGCGGGAGACGTTGCGCAGGATCGGACCACGATGCCCCATCGCACCAGCCAAATGCGCGAACGGCCCATAGCCTGTCAGCGCGTCAAACTCTGTCAGCGCGTCGGGGGAAACGTCATCGCGGGTGATGTAAGGGATTCGGGCCATCTGGCGGGCTCCTCTGCCGATCTTGATTGCGAAGGCCGCCATTCTCCCCATGTTTGCCGTCAGGTCTAGAGCGGGGATACCAACCGCCGCCAAAACCGCGGGTCGCCAGGCACCTGACGAGCCAGAAAGCGCAGGTTTGTTTCGTGCCACAACAATAGGTCGTCGGTGCGATTATCAAACACCAGGTCACCGTGATCCGACCGCAGCACCAGCACGACATGGGCCTGCCCTCCGGGAATCACCCCAATCGCCAGCCACAACGCACCGGGTGGCCAGCCGGCATCCACAAGCGCGACCCGTTTTGCCAGCGCAATATCCTCACAATCCCCTGATTCTGTGGCGACCTGCCAATGATCACGCTGGCCGTAAAGTCGTTCATCAGAATTGTAGGATATTCTCAAATTCATCTTTTGATTGAATTTAAGGAGCTGCTGAAATCCATTTGATTGCAACCCTGCAACAGCCGTGGCGTCCGGGGGGTTTTGGCAGACTTCCTGTCGATTTGCACATAGCTTCTTGTATCCGTTTGGTGCATTAACCAATTGTTTTTCCATCATCCATGCGGATCTAGCCCGCCCTTCCTGACTGAGCAGCAGCACCGGAAACACCACAACCAAAAATACCAAGAATCGCATCCCAATCCATTCCTCACAGAGGCTAAAAAATCTTGAATGCATACTTTAAGTTGTGAGGCATCAAGTTTTCAACAAGATTTTCACACTAAGTTCTCATGGTGCAACACTGTGACATGGCTTTGTCACACGCACACTCTTGCAAAGGACACTGCCCAATGGGACAGTGCGGACCTCGCGTTTCGAATTGATTGTAGGTGAGCTGGATGCGTCGGTTTTGGGTTGTAGGCGCAGTGATATGGTTAGTTTTTGCGCCGGGGTTCGCGAAAGCGGCTGACGCTGCCGACGTCATTAAAAACCTGTCCCATCAGGCTATTGGCATCCTCAACGGGACGCCTCAATCGTCCGATGAGCGGAAACAGAAGCTAGAGGGGCTGTTGCGCGACTCAATGGATCTGCCCTTTGTCGGGCGGTTTGTGCTGGGGCGGTATTGGCGTCAACTGGATAGCAGCCAGAAACAGGCTTATCAAACTGCGTTCGAGCGCTATGTGCTCCGCCTCTATGCCGGGCAATTAAACGGCTATTCTGGCGAATCATTCTCGGTTGTCGGCAGCAGAGGAATTGATGACCAGGACACGGTGGTTAATTCTCAATTGGTGCGCAAAGACCGCGCCTCGGTGACTGTCGACTGGCGGGTTCGACAAACTGGAGACAGCTACAGGATCATCGATGTCTCGGTGGAGGGCGTTAGCATGGCGCTAACCCAGCGCCAGGAGTTTGCGTCTATCGTACAGAGGGAAGGCATCGACACTCTGATCAGCCGCCTCAGCACCCCTCCCAGGGACCCTGGCCCGCCGAAATAGCGCAGCCCGCCATTAGGCAAACAGCGCGTCGACCAATAGCGGATTGACCAAGTCAGGGCGTTCATACTGCGCCCAATGCCCTGCCCCCTCCACCAGATGAAACCCGCGTGAGTGGGGCAGACTGGCGAATAACTGGTGACGGTCATCCATGTACGGACCGGCAGTCGCATCTTTAGTGCCAAATATGCCGGTAACCGGCAACGAGACTGACCGCAACACCGTCGCCAGACTATCGCCGCGCGGAATAGTATTGCTGCGAATGCGAGCCTTACGCGTATTCCGCTGCTGAATGTGCAGGGCCAGCGGATCAATCCGACCATGATCGCCGAACATGATCACGCCCAGATTGTGCCGATGCACATGGCTCATCTCCTCCGGCGTCATGGTCGATCGCATCTTGCGCATTTCCGGTCGAGAATCATTCAGCCGAACACCTAGCGCGTTGGACCCGACTACAATGAAGCCGTCGCAACGGTCCCGCAGGGCTAGCACAGCCTGCCCGCCGACAATTCCGCCGAACGAGAACCCAACCAGTTGGAACCGCTCACCTGGTGCCAGCGCATAGTCAATCGCGCCGGCGACCAGCTTGCCAATGCTGTAGACGTCCCAATCGTCGGTTGGCACATCGCTATCGCCGAGGCCAGGTGTATCGCCGGCAATCACCCGATAACCAGCCGCCACCAGCGCCTGAATATTCTTGGTCCAATGGGTCCACGCCCCAAACGAGCCATGCATCAGAAAGACCGGCTTGCCGGCGCCCCACTGGTGCCAGACCATGTGTCCACCATGCGGCATTGGCGCGCGAATGATCCGCGCGCCACTCTCCAGCCCGGCCAGAAAGGAGGCCGGATCGGCAATGTCGTCAAACATAGAGAAAGGCTTTCGTCAGGCAGGCAGGCGGGCAGGCGCAACACCAATCAGCGAATCGCGGCTCACCACAGACTTGAGCTGATCTTTGCCCCAGCCCTCGGTGCCGGCCGGCTGTTGCGGCAGCACGATGTAGCGGAGGTCCGCGGTGGAATCATGCACCCGCACCTCGACGTCGTCGCTGATATCCGTACCGAATTCCGCCAACACCTGCCGCGGCTCCAGCACAACGCGGGCGCGATAGGCCTTTTTCTTGTACCACGCCGGCGGAATGCCCAATACAGAGCGCGGATAGCAGGAGCAGAGCGTGCACACGATGACGTTGTGCACGTCGTCAGTGTTCTCCACCACCCGAACCTCCGGCTGATGCT
>CALKDI010000192.1 GCA_938084065.1 uncultured Alphaproteobacteria bacterium | reverse complement strand
CTGGCAGATCGTGTCATAGTGCTGTCCGGCTCCCCCGCCGGCATTGTCGCAGATATCCCCGTGACCCTGCCCCGCCCCCGGCGGCGCGAGGATCAAGAGTTGGCCGCGCTTGCCGAAACCATTGCTGGGTACTTGCACGCCTGAGGTGCGCCGCTAGGCTGGGTGCATCCCTCGTTGGAGCACGCCTGCCCATGTCCACCGCACCTGGCTATTCAATCGACCCAAAGGCTTTCTGGGCCGATCCCTACCCCGACCTCGCGCGCATGAGGGCGGAGGCACCGATAGCCTTCGTACCGGAATTGGGCGCCACGCTGTTCCTGAAGCGCGACGACATCTACGAGTGCGAGAAGAACGTGGCGGTATTCTCATCAGACCAGCCGGGCGGTTTGATGAACGTGCTCATGGGCCAGAACATGATGCGCAAGGACGGCGAGGCACACATGGCGGAGCGGCGGGTGTTCTTCCCCGCCGTCTCACCCAAAGCCGTTCGAGAAGTCTGGCGCACCGGGTTCGAGGCGCAAACCACTGAAATCCTCGACCGGCTCGCACCGCAGGGAGAGGCGGATCTAGTCCGGGACTACGCCCTACCTGTCTCCGGCGAGGCGCTAAAGCTCCTCACCGGCCTCACCAACATCACCTACCAGCAGATGGACGCCTGGAGTCAGGCGATGATGGACGGCATTGCCAATTACACCGGCGATCCAGCAATCGAGGCCACCTGTCACGCAGCTACCGCCGCCATCGATGCCGCAATAGACGAGCGCCTGCCGGAGCTTGAAGCCCGCCCGGACACCAGCCTCATCTCAGTCATGCTGGCCGGCGGCCTGTCGCTGGAGCAAACACGCGCCAATATCAAACTGACCATTTCCGGCGGCCAGAATGAGCCACGCGATGCCATTGCAGGCTGCATCTACGCTCTGCTAACCCATCCAGATCAACTTACGCTGATCCGGGAGGGCAGAGCCACCTGGCGCCAGGCTTTCACAGAATACTGCCGCTGGGTCTCACCCATCGGCATGTCGCCGCGCCGCGTGGCCCAGTTCTTTACCTACAACGGCGTCGAGTTCCAGCCAGATGAGCGCGTGTTCTTCATGTTCGGCGCTGCCAACCGCGACGAAACCCATTTCGCAGAGCCCAACCGATTTGACCTAACCCGAGACACCCGCGCCAGCATCCCCTTCGGCGCCGGCCCCCACTTCTGCGCAGGAGCCGCCGCAAGCCACACCCTAGTGGCGGACGTAGCCTTGCCAATGGCGTTCGAGCGCCTGACGGGCTTGCATCTGCCACGACCAGGAGCCGCCCAATTCGGTGGCTGGGTCTTTCGCGGGCCACTCTCCCTGCCGGCAGCCTGGAACGCCTAACCTTCAGCGTCTTGCATCAGCCAATCGAAAACCGGCTTTAGGCGCGCCTGCGCGGCCACCACCGTCGCCACCGCATCACCGGAAGTCACCACATCTGGCCCTTCCAATCTCGACCAGATCGCGATCCCCTTACGCCGCAACAGCTCCGCCCGCGGGTGATCTGACGGATAGCCGGATGGAACGCGTTTTAGGGCTGGGTCGTACATGTAGGTATTCTCGTTCAGCAGGCGATCCAACGCTGCCTGCAAGGCCTCCCCATCTTCGCCCGCAACACGGTCGCGGTAGCGGATCAGCGCCTCCTTCTCGAACGTAAACACACCAGTGCCGACCGCCACCCGATCCGGTTCCAGCCCAAAGAACCATTTCGGGCCGCCCTCGACGCCACTGGGCGCAAACAGGATGTGAATGTGTGGCTTGTAAGGCGTTTTATCCTTTGAGAACCGAACGTCACGGTGCACCCGAAACACCTTGGATTTGACCGGCTGATCGATCACCCCTGCCAAGGCATCGCCCACCAGAGAGGCAAAAACCTCCCCCGGTTGCTTCATCAGCGCCTCGTAGCGATCCCGGTTTGCGGTGAACCATTCCTTGTCGTTGTTCTCACGCAGTTCGCGGAGGAACGCGACGGTCTCAGGCAGAAAGTGCCAGGCGTCCATGGTAGTCATTGCCATCCCTCACTTCGGCGGCAGTGTTTCAACATACGCGGCAGTAAGCTCTATCCAGCCGACCAAAGCCTCCATCGAGCACGCAGGCTCTCAACCACAAACCAATTGCACCATAGCGCAGGGAGAAATTTTGATATAGCGCAAAGCTCTGACGCAACGTTTAGCGTAAGCTTGCACTTGTACCCCTCAGATAATCTTAGGAGGAGACTGGGTCATGTATAAAAATATTCTTGTGCCAGTGCTGCTTGATCAAGGAAACGATGATCAGGCGTCCTATGCAGTGGCTCGTGCGCTGGCGGACGAAGGTGCGAAATTTACCGTGATGCATGTGCTGGAGGAAATCCCGGGCTTCGTCTCGGTCGAAATTCCAGCCGGTGTTCTGGAAAAAGCGCGCCACACAGTTGAGAAATTGCTCATTGAATCAGCCAAGGCTTTGCCAGGCGCTGCAACGGAGCTGACAAGGGGCCATGTCGGACTATCCATCCTCGACTACGCTAGCGAGAACAATATCGATTGTATTGTGATTGCATCACATAAACCTGGGATAGAAAATTTCTTCCTGGGTTCCACCGCTTCCAGAGTCGTCCGTCACGCCAAATGCTCGGTTCACATTGTCCGGTAGGACCTAGAGCAACCGGCGGCCCCTCACCTCGACCCAAAAAGCCCGGTCAGATCGTCTTCGGTCAGAGTCAGCGGTCCGTCGCCGGTTCCCTCGAACAACGCGTCCGCCAAGGCCTGTTTGCGGGCCTGCATATCTTGGATGGCGGTCTCAACCGTGTTCTCGGCGATGAGGCGGTGCACGAAGACGGGCTTGTCCTGGCCGATCCGGTGGGCCCGGTCCATGGCTTGGCGTTCGACCGCGGGGTTCCACCAGGGGTCGTAGAGAATGACCGTGTCGGCGGCGGTTAGGTTCAGCCCGACGCCGCCGGCCTTGAGACTGATCAGGAACAGGTCAACATCCCCGGACTGGAATTTGGCAACCTCCGCGTCCCGCTTTTTGGTCTGCCCGTGCAGCATGGCATAGGTCCAGCCGCGGGCGACCACGTCCGCCTCAATCAGGCGCAGCATTTCGACGAATTGCGAGAAGATCAACACCTTCCGCCCCTCGGCGACCAATTCGTCCAGCAGCTCCAACAGCCGCGCCCGCTTGGCGCTTTCGGTGACCTTGCGTGCGGCGGCCAGCTTGACCAGGGCCGGGTCGCAGCAGGCCTGGCGCAGTTTCAGCAGCGCGTCCAGGATGGTGATGTGTGATCCGGAGAGCCCTTTCTTGGCGATGGCGGCACGAACACGGGCATCCATCGCTGTTCGGACGCTCTCATAAAGTGCGGCCTGTCCCCGTTCCAGCGGCACGATTTCATCGATCACGGTCTTGGGAGGCAAGTCAGCCGCGACCTCTTCCTTGGTGCGGCGCATCAGGAAGGGCTTGATCCGGGACGAGAGCTGCGCCTGCTTAGCCCGGTCGCCAAGTTGTTCAATTGGCCGGCGATACTTTGCGGTAAAGGCCTTTCGATCACCCAGCAACCCGGGGATCAACCAGTCATAGAGCGACCAGAGTTCCTGGAGATTGTTTTCCATCGGCGTGCCGGAAAGCGCGATGCGCTGGCGCGCGCGGATCTCGCGGATGCGCTTAGCCACTGCTGCTGCGGGGTTCTTCACCGCCTGCGCCTCGTCGAGGATGGCCAGATCATACTCTTGAGCGAACAGCACCTCGTGGTCGCGGTTGACCAACGGATAGGTCGTCACGATCAGGTGATGGTCCGCGATCTCGGTGAAACGTGCGTCCCTGGCCGGCCCATGCAGGATCAGGAGCTTCAGGCCCGGCGCAAACCGTGCTGCCTCCCGCTGCCAATTGCCCAAGAGGCTGGTGGGCACGATCAGCAGGCTGGGGCGGTCGGTGCCAACTTCCAGATGCCGGTGCGCCAACAGCGCCAGCGCCTGCATGGTCTTACCCAGCCCCATATCGTCGGCCAGTGCGCCGCCAAAGCCTCTGTCGCTCAACGCGCGCAGCCAGCCATAACCAACCCGCTGATACGGTCGAAGCTCGGCTTGGAGTTGCGGCGGCGGCTCCAAATCCAGCGCCTGCGAGAGACGTTGTAGCCGCTTGCCCAATTCCAGGATCTCCGTACCGCCGGACCATGGCGCGCCGCATCCCTCTAAGGCTTCCGCCAGGGCGGCCGCACGTCCGGATTCGGCCAGGTGGAAGCCAACGAGTCCTTGGGCTTCGAGAAAGGCTTCAACAAAAGGGGCCAACTGCTCGCCCGGCACCGGCACGCGCGTGCCGTCGGCAAGGGGTGGGTAGAGGATTTGGTCCGACAAAAAATCCTCGACATCGAACCCGTCTTCCAGATTGCCCCATTCATCGACAGGCAAGATCTCGACGATCTGCAAAATGACCGATGTGAGGTCCAGCGCCTGTCCTGCTGCGTCCAGCGTCAGTGCCACAGAAAACCAGTCGGTGCCCGACGGCTCAAACGAGGTGCGGAATGCGACCGGGCCATCGTGAATGCGGAACGGCCAACTGGGATCAATCTCGATCTGCCAGCCTTGCGCCCGCAGCTGTGGCACAGCCTCAGCGGTGAACGCTAGCGCTTGCGCCTCCACCTGGTCGTCGCCTGGAAATGTAGCGGGAAAAACGATA
>CALKDI010000191.1 GCA_938084065.1 uncultured Alphaproteobacteria bacterium | reverse complement strand
GTCAGACGCCGTCGATGATGCCTCGGCCCGGAACAATAGTGAGCGGTGGGGTGGACGCCCCCCGACGCCATCAATGTGCCAAGGTAGCGGGTGTTGAAACACCGCTAAGAGGAAAGCGTCCACGACAGAAGTTAGCATCATCGGCCTGGATCTTGCCAAGAATGTGTTCCAGGCGCACGGCGCAGCGGCTGATGACGATCCCTGGCGTGGGTCCAATCACCGCCGCCGCACTCACGACTTTTGCGCCCCGGTTCGAGACTTTCACCAAGGGACGGGATTTTGCTGCTTTGGTCGGCCTGACACCGCGCCAACTCCCGAGCGGTGGGAAGGAGCTACTGGGAAAGACTTCGAAGATGGGCCAGCTTGATATTCGCCGGCTGTTGATCATCGGGGCTGTCGTCGTCGTGCGATGGGCCGCGCGCAACGGGGCGTCTGTCGGCTCGTGGTTGGCACGGATGATGGAGCGCAAGCCGCGTATGCTTGTCGCGGTAGCATTGGCGAACCGTATGGCACGCATCGCCTGGGCGTTGATGCGCAAGGGTGAGGACAATCGGGATTCGGCGATGGCGGCTGCTTAGCTCAAAACCGCCGGGTTAACGTCTAGGATGTGAGCATGACGCGAGGAAACGTAAGCGCAAAAGGGCACGAGACCAGATCGGGCGAACCAGTCTTTCGGACGTAGCGCCATCGAGCGCGGGTGACCGAAATGGTCCCGATCTGCATATCTCCATACGGGCCCGCTGCGTTTGAAAAGCCGCATCTTAGAGGCTGGACACACGGTCGCACCTGACCACATGCCCGACCGTATCCAAAAAAAACGTTTGCGTCCAAAGGGGGGCACGCACGATCTCGACACCTCAGAAATCGCTCATCTTTTCTATTTGAGCTTGTCGGTGATGGTGCTCTTGTCGTCGTTGGTCGTCATCTACCGGGACAGGCTCGGCCAAGCATTGCAGCACATTGCCATTTTGGGGCTGATACCGATTGGCGTGGTGTTGGCTTACGGATTCAAAGATCATTTGACGGCCGTCATCATGCCCGACCAGGGGCTAGAACTGGATGACCGCAGCCTGTCGTTTTTCCGGGCGGTTGACGGCCTATTTCTACGCCACGCTGGAGGTCAACGGCGAGGATGTGATATTCCTGACCGACACAGGAGCCGCGAACCTAGTGTTGACGCGCAGGGCCGCGGCTGCGGCGGGTAACGACGTCGATAACCTTTCGTATTTCCTCAAGGCAAAAACCGCGAACGGGATCGTGAGTGGCGCGCCGGTTACGCTAACGTGGGTTGCCCTGGGCTCGTTCCAGGACCGGAATGTCTCCGCCGTCGTTAATGGCAGTGAACTTCACACCTCGCTCCTCGGCATGAGCTATCTGAAACGGTTTCAGTCGTTTCGGATCGAGGGCGACCGGATGATTTTGGTCCGGTGAGGCGCTAGTGCATGGATGCACCAGCGCGAAAATACCTGCTCTCAAGCTGACGTCACGTCATTTTGATCGAGGTCGGTTTCACAGCTCGGATCATACGATTTACGGCGGTGATCTGAACCATGACCTTCGACGATCCGTTTGATCTTGTGATCAGTAATGCGGCTGAGCACGTCTGTCAGCCAGGCCTGCGGATCCATGCGGTTGAGCTTGGCGGTCTCGGAACTTATCCCGATGGGCGTCATTCAGTTTGTTGGGCATGAAAGCTCAATCCCGGCGTGCAGGTGCGCATCGATACCACCTGTGGGACATCAATGCACCAACGCCACACGCAATCGCTCGAACGCCGAGGCCACCGGCCTTGGATTCGACAATCCGGCCTCTATCAACCATTTGAAGATGAGAGTAGCTTGACATGACAACACCGTTTGTCTGTTTCCGGACATGCGGAACACCAGATTTGCTAAATGTGCTGTACCCAAGCCCGGAATCTGTTTGGTTTGAAATGAGAAATATTGGGTTTTATAATTTGGCAGCACTGGTGCTGTATTATGTTCGAATTGTGGTCTTGGCGACGGGCGCAATTGTGGGGGTGGCGGTTCCAGGTGGCTTAACTGCGGACATTGCCTCCGGTGCGCCGGCATCTGCCCTGAAACGGGATGATGCTGTCAAAAAAGAGCTTAATCTCTGGGCGTCCGAAGAGCGGTTCGAGGCATTACTGCGAGCGCTGCAAGTACTTGAGGCGCATGGTTTGGTTCCTGACGGCTATGGTTACACGGCGCTTTACCAAATGCGCGGCCAGCCTGTGTTGCGAGAAAAGGCAGCGACGAAGGCATGGATGCAGGCTGCTATGGATTTGCGCTATGGTCGAACGAAACAACCCCATCGCGATTCTTCCCTACCAGAAGGCAAGGCACACGCGGATCTGGATCGGACCCTACAGGCCGCGATAGCGGCAGAGCGGGTAGAACAAAGTCTAGAGCCGTTAGCGCCACAGCATCCAGAATACCTAGGCCTAAAGGCAGCACTTGACCGGCTGAGGGATGCGCCTGACGATAACATTATTCCCCTGCCCGAGGGAGCGACCCTAAAAAGAGGTAGCACCGGGCTGCGCGTGCAGATGCTGCGTGCGCGGCTGGTCCAACTCGGCTATCTCGTGCCCGGTCAATCGAGCAACGACTTCGATGATGCGGTGGTGCAGGCAATCGAAATGTTCCAGCGGGACATGGGCCTGGAGCCCGATGCCATTGTTGGCCCGGCGACTCGCGCCACGCTCAATCTTAGCAAAGCTAGCAAGATCGATATCCTGCGCATTAATTTGGAACGTTGGCGCTGGCTGCCGCATAACCTGGGAAGGCGGCATGTGCGCGTAAACATCGCCGGGTTTGAGGCCAGCGCTTACAATGATGGCGTGCGGGCACTCTCGCACCGAGCTATTGTCGGTCGTTTCCAACGGCAGACGCCGGTGTTCTCCGACGAAATCGAATATATTGTGTTCAATCCCTGGTGGGAAACACCGGCAAAACTTGCGCGTCAGGACGAACTTCCCTTGTTTCGTCGTGACCCTGAGGCAGTGCGGCGGTTGGGTTTCCAAGTGCTAGACCGCAAAAGCGGCATACCCGTCGATGCTGCAACAATCGACTGGCACAAGGTGCGCATGGACCCATTCCCCTGCCGGCTGCGCCAGGCACCTGGCCCGCAAAACGCGCTGGGGCAAGTGAAGATCCTGTTTCCAAACCGGCACAGCGTCTATTTGCATGATACGCCGTCGCGCCAGTTGTTTGAGCATTCCAAGCGGACGTTTTCCTCGGGCTGCATTCGTGTCCAGGACGTGCTGGAGCTCGTAGCATGGCTGCTAAACGGCACTGGAAACTGGACTCTACCGCAAATCCAGGCGGTGGTTAAAACTGGCGAGGAGAAATGGGTGACGCTGGAGCATCCAGTGCCAGTATACATCCTCTACATGACCGCAGAGGTGGGGCCGGATGGCAGGGTACGGTATTTGTCGGATGTTTATGATCGTGATGCAACGGTGTTACGGAAACTCAAATTAATTAGATCCGATGTTATCTGACACCGTTCCCTTTCCAGCGCGCTGGATAAGGAAACAGTTTATCTCTTAAATGAGATGATGGTTGCCGGTTTTGATGGTGGTGCAGACCAACCACAAACGAGGACGCCACAATGTCGAATATTACCGAGAAGATCATCAAACACAAAACCGGGTTGTTGCACCTCGCCGAGGAGCTCGGCAACGTCTCGGAAGCTTGCTAGCCCGGATATTCACCAGAGGTGAATTTCAAGGTGACGAGCGTGGCGTATTTGGTTGAAATCATGTAGGAATATGCTTGCGCATATATTCAGCGCATTCCGAACGGAGTTTCCAACCCGCCCTGCCCGACGATACTCCGATCCTGCCCGGTCTGTCACCTGTCGATGGCCTTTCCATCCACGCAAAATTTGACGGTGGGGCTATGTCCTCGAATGGCGGGGCATTGCTGTTGCGCGAAGCCGGGCGGGTCAGGAAGCTGAGCACACTGCTGGCCTCCTGCATCGCCGATGCGCGCGATCCGACGCGCGTGGTTTACTCTTACGCCTCCATGATCCAGGCGCGCATGGTGGCCATCGCCTGCGGACATGAGGACTGCGACGATCTCGATACGCGGCAAGGAACTGCTGGGAAAGACTTCGAAGATGGGCCAGCGTAATATTCGCCGGCTGTTGATCATCGGGGCTGTCGTCGTCGTGCGATGGGCCGCGCGCAAAGGGGCGCCTGTTGGCTCGTGGTTGGCACGGATGATGGAGCGCAAGCCACGTATGCTTGCCGCGGTAGCGTTGGCGAACCGTATGGCACGCATCGCCTGGGCGTTGATGCGCAAGAGCGAGGACTGTCGGGATTCGGCGATGGCGGCCGCATAGGCCAAAACCGCCGGGTTGACGTCGAGGATGGGAGCAGGACGCGAGGAAACGTAAGCGCAAAAGGCCACGAGACCAGATCGGGCGAACCAGTATTCCGGGCGTAGCGCCATCGAGCGTGGGTGACCGAAATGATCCCGATCTGCATATCTCCATACGGGCCCGCTGCGTTTGAAAAGCCGCATCTTAGAGGCCGGACACACGACCGCACCTGACCACATGCCCCACCGTCTCCAAAAAAAAACGTTTGCATCCAAAAGGGCGTCCACACACGGTTCCCTGCTCTTGTAAAATATCGTAAATAATAAAAGTTTTTTCATGAGTGAGCGGCTTTATTGTAGCATTAATTTTATTAATAGAATTTATATTTATTTAATAATTTCATTCTATTATCCTATTAATATAGAATTGTGTCAGAATGACAGTGTTGGACTGTCATTCTGACATAGTCGGACTGTCACTTTGACGGTGGTTTCCTGTCATTCTGACAGTCAGCTGGGGCGGTGACAGTGCGGCTGTCATTTTGACAGAGGGTGGATTAGTGCTTGCGAATATCGTAGGTCTCGACCATGCGGAACCACTGCTCTGTCGCCCGCAGGCCGTATTCAGAACGCTCCAGCAGGCCTTTCTCGTCGGCTTCGTTCAGGGACCGGTAGACTGTGCTCTCGCTGAGGCAGAGGAAATCCGAGAGATCTTTCTTCGACATGACGCAGTACGGGAATTTCGGATTGCTGGTCGACAGCTTGTGCACGCTGTCGACGATCACGTAGGTGTTGAGCGAGATCCCCATCTTCTCGCGCACGTTATGCAGGACCACGGTATAGCGTGGCCGTCGTTTGTAGCGCCCGGCACTCTTGGCCAGCACGTCCCCGATGTTTGAGAGATTGCCCTCCATGGTGAATATTATACCCCAGGTGGCGGTGGCGTGCCCGGCCGGTTGTCCCCTTCGCGGCGGATGCGCAGGCGGTCGGGGCTATCGATGCCGAGGGATTGTGACAAGGCCTGCTGCAGGCCATTGATCAGGTAGTTGGTTTCCCTGTCCCGCTCGAGCATGGTCATGATCTGCTCATCCCGCCGCTTTAGCTGATCGTTCAGTTCTGTGATCTGGGTGTCCTTCTGCCCGATCTGATCCTTAAGGAAGTCGTCGCCTACGCTGGTGACCTTCAACTGCCGCGAGGACATGTCTGGCCCTGTCCGGACCGGTGCGGGTGCAAGTTCAAGGTCCTTCACTCCGTCCTGGCTAGGTTCTTGGGCCTTTGGCTCTGTGGGGGCGTGTCCGGGTGCGTCCGGCGCTGTCTGGATCGGTCCGGTCGTGTCCGCTGCTGTCCGCTGTGCTTCGAAGGTCAGTTCCTGGGCTATCTTGCGATCGAGCGACTGACGCTCGATGACGTAGCGAAAGCCATTCTCAGTATCTTCCTCGCGCACCGTGACTTCCGCATTCTCCGGACGAGACAGGGAACGGGCCGCCCAGCGACGAATGGTTTTGATGTTGCGGCTGAGGCCACGTGCCTCGCAGTAGGCGACGGCCTCCGGCACCGTCAGCCAGATCAAGGCTGCGTCTGACGGTGAAATCGCGTGTCCGGCTGTGTCCGGACCGTTGTGCGCCTGTCCGGGTCTGTCCGCATGCGATGGGAAAAAGAGATTCATGCTGGCATTTTACCACGGCGGCAGGAATTGGCACGCGACCGCGGGGACAGCGTCCTGTCAATTGGCGGCAGCCGGCCGATGGGGTAAAATGTATCCATGATTAAAGAACTGGAATTGGCTGTGCATTGGGCGCCGTATTTGCCAGAGGATGACCAGGCCAGATTGGCCGAGGCGATCCTGGCAGCACTTGAAGGGCAAGGTCTGATCGAACGAGAAAGGCTCGAGACCATTGTCTTCTGACGCAAAGAAAACCCGCCCAGCAGCATGCGGGGCGGGGAAGAGGTCAGTGTAGAGTCGGAATGGTGCGCCGTGTCCCGTTGCCGGGGTCGGTTTCACCATCCCGCTCTCCGAACCGGACGTGCGAGTTTCCCCGCATCCGGCTCTCCATGCGCAGCGTCACCGCTGCGGGTGGTCAACGAATGTACATGGTGGCTCGGTAGCCGGGCCAGAAAGAGGGTGAAGCGTGCCAAGCTGGCCCGTCCAGGTCCTCTTTGTTCCATCCGTTCGGTATCTTGCCGCCTCGATTTCGGTAACGGCGCGTGCCCCCATCCGTGAAGCGCTTCAGGACAACGGCTCTGTCCATCCACCGCCAGCGAAGAGCTGGAGTGTTTCCGGCGCGGAACTTTGCGCGTCTGACGCGCTTTGCGGTCCTTCGGTACTTCTTGCGGAGCCACCGGTCGATCCTCCACCAGAGCCAGTGGTCCAGTTTGTCGAACTCCTGGCAGGCGTAGGTAGCGAACTGAAAGTAAGTTCGCCAGCCGGTGATCAGGGGATTGAGGTTGCGGAACAGTTGCTTCGGGGACAGCCAAAGGCTTGACCGGTCCGTCCGCTTCTTGATTTCCCGGCGCAGGGCTTTCAGCTTGTCCTTCGGAATCCGCAGTTTGCCAACAGCAACGCCACGTCTCAGAGACGGTGCGCGGACAACGCGATATCCCAGAAAGTCGAAGCCGTCCTCGGGCCGGGTGATCAAGGTCTTTTCCGCTGATAGCTCAAGGCGCATTTCCTCAAGGAGGAACTTTGCCAGAGCATCTCGTTCTTCGTCCGCTTGCCGCCGGGTTCCGACGACCAGCAGGACGAAGTCGTCCGCGTATCGAACCATGTAGAATGTCGGCCTGTGGCGTTGCCTGTCATAGGCCCGCCGTGCCTTTGCATTCCCGGATTTCTCACGCGGGCGCGGGGTCCATCTTCCGTATCGCTCATCGAGACGGTGCAGGAAGATGTTCGCCAGCAATGGCGACAGAACACCGCCCTGGGGCGTGCCTGTTGCCGGATGCCGGAGTGCGCCTTCGATCATGATACCCGCCTTCAGAAAGGCTCGGATCAGCAGCAGAACCTTGCGGTCCCGAACGCGCCGCTTCACCGCCTCCATCAGCAGGTGAGGATCGATGGCGTCGAAACATCCCTTGATGTCTCCCTCGATGACATAGGCTGCCGGTGAGGGGCCATAGCGTGTCGGGCACAATTGCTTCTGCACCGACGCCAGGGCGTCATGGGTGTTTCTCCCGCGTCTGAAGCCATACGAGTTTGGATAGAAATCCGCCTCGAAAATCGGTTCCAGAACGAATTTAAGCGCCATTTGTACAAGGCGGTCTCTGAGCGTGGGTATTCCCAGCGGCCGGTATTGTCCGAGCTTGCCAGCCTTCGGTATTAGCCTCTGTCTGACAGGCTCCGGCCTGTAGGTTTCTGAGCGGAGTTCTTGATGAACCTCGTCCAGAAAGCGTTCTACGCCGCCCGCTTGCTCTTCGACCCTGCGCCGCGTCATACCGTCGGTGCCTGGCGTCCGGCTGCCCCGGTTTCGGGATAGCCTTGCCCAAGCCTCCGCCAATGTTCGGCGGTCACAGACCAGATTGAACAGGTCGGAGAAGATTTTGGTCTCCTCCGACGTACTCCACCGATACAACTTCTGCTGCATGTCGAGGATGAAGCTGGTATTCACCATGCTGGGCATGTGCCCACCTCCTGCCGAGATGCTGTATCCACTGCCTCCCTTTGCCATGTGAGCGGCTTTCCCGCCCTCGGACTACTACGGAGGCTCCGCCCCTCTGCACGGCGATCGCCAGCCGTCTTGGTCATCCGTGGCCTGAGCCATGGAGACCGTGCAGAGGTTCCCAGGTTCCAGACGCGATCCATCGTTCGCTGTAGGAGCCGACTATACCCCGTACGGATTCCGCCCCCTAACGCTCGCAGGTCTTCTTCAGGGGGTGCGGCTCGGTGAGCCGCCCCGGCCTCACATAGAATAGGCAAGGCCAGCGCTCCGTGAGAGAGACCAAATTGGCGGTCCCTCCCCATCACCCAACTCCGAGTTGGTGATGTTGCTCGTCTAACGAGGCGTCTTTCATCGGTTCGTTCATCTCTCCATGGCGAACACGCTCACCGCGGCCCGGCGGATCGGAATTCCCGCCGCCCGCGGCTTTGACAGATTCTGCTGATTTATGGTTTGCTATAGACGCATAGCGCACCTCATCTGTCTGCTTCATCCGCACCCTGCGCGGCACGGAAGTGTGAGGTCTTCCACCTCACTGGATCGCGCCCGACTTCCTGGCGCTCAGTCTGACGCAAGCATCACAGTCAGCACGCGCTTGGT
>CALKDI010000190.1 GCA_938084065.1 uncultured Alphaproteobacteria bacterium | reverse complement strand
CAGGCGATCAGCCTGAACTACACTAGCGGCACCACCGGCAATCCAAAAGGCGTGGTCTACCACCACCGTGGAGCCTACCTGAACGCTGTCTCGAACGTGCTGTCCTGGTCGATGCCGATGCATCCGGTCTATCTGTGGACGCTGCCGATGTTCCACTGCAATGGCTGGTGCTTCCCCTGGACGGTCACGATGCAGGCGGGCACTCATGTCTGTTTGCGCCAGGTGCGGGCCGATGCGATCTACGATGCCATCGCCCAACACAAGGTCGACCACCTCTGCGGCGCGCCTATCGTGCTCAACCTGATCGTCAATGCTGATGCTGCAACCAAGTGCGATTTTGAGCACACCATCAACGTCATGACCGCCGGCGCGCCGCCGCCGCCCTCGACGCTGGAGAAGATGGAAGAAGCCGGCTTCAACACCACCCATGCTTACGGCCTGACCGAGACCTATGGCCCGTCCGTCGTCAGCGCCTGGAACAATGATTGGGATAGCCTGCCAGTCTCCGACCGCTCCGCCATGAAGGCGCGTCAGGGCGTGCGCTACACCATGTTAGAGGGCCTGCAAGTGTTTGACCCCGAGACCATGGCTGAGGTTACGCCAGATGGCGAGGCCATGGGCGAGGTGATGATGCGCGGCAATGTCGTGATGAAGGGCTACCTGAAAAATCCGCAAGCGACAGAGGAAGCCTTCGCCGGCGGCTGGTTCCATTCCGGCGATTTGGGTGTGATGCATGATGATGGCTATGTCGCCCTCAAGGATCGCTCCAAAGACATCATCATCTCCGGCGGCGAGAATATCTCATCGGTCGAGGTCGAACAGACCCTCTACCGCCATGAGGCCGTGGCCGAAGCCGCCGTCGTCGCCAAGCCCGACGAGAAGTGGGGCGAGACACCCTGCGCCTTCTTGGAACTGAAACCGGGCGTCGCTGAGCCCAGCGCTGAAGAGGTCATCGAATTCTGTCGCGCCAACATGGCCCGCTTTAAGGTGCCGCGGCACGTGGTGTTCGGTCCGTTGCCAAAAACCTCCACCGGCAAGATCCAGAAATTCGTACTGCGAGAGCGAGCGAAAGAGGCCTAAACCGCGAGCCGTTTTCGTCTAAGTGTGTGGTTTTTATGGCGGGTGTGACCTACATCACATATCCAATTCAATTAACCATGCATATTGCAGATGCGCCGTCGCTTGGCCCTGCCTCAGCTAAGACAGACTAAGTGGCGGTCTCTTCTCCCTCCCTGTTGAAACTTGGGCGGAGCCTGCAACAGGCCCCGCCCTTTTTTTCAATTTGACCCGTCTCTGCGATCTTCACGTATAAATTGGGGGCATTGCGATAAGATAATGGTTATGCCACGAACAGACTCAAGCATAGAGCGTAAATTAGCCGCTGAATACGATGATTTATACAGTAAATTACTAAAAGAAATATACCGAAGTGCAGAATGATAGAACTAACAGCAAGGCCTGCCAATCACCGTAGTGGAAAAGACGGATGAAAAAACGAACCACACGCTATGGCGGAGCCCACCAGATGCCGCCCTATCCAGGCAAGCGCCGTTCGAGGTGGCAACGTCTGCGCGATTGGCTGGCATCTGCATTCGCCTGGGCGAGGAACTAAACAATGGTGATGACGCTACGCCTTGTCTGCGACGGTCAATGCGGTGCAGAGGTGGAGACCGAACGCTTCCGCCGTGAGTTTCACTCGTTCAACGGGCGCGGCTTTGGGTTCGGTCAATACGTCGAAACGACGAAAGAAGATTTGGTCCCCAAAGGCTGGGTTGACCTAGACCCTTACACTGGATGCACCTATTGCCCGGAATGCTGGGCAGAAATAACCGCTGACTTCAGCGGGCTTGCCGCCACAGCCAACCACGATACAGTTGCTCTATACGACCAAATCTGATCAGGCGAAAAGCGAGACCCCATGCACGCACTCATTATCGGCGGTGGTATAGGTGGCCTGACGGCTGCGCTTAGCCTGCAGGCTGCGGGTATCTCCTGCCGGGTTTTCGAGGCAGCGACACAGATTGCGCCGCTCGGTGTTGGCATCAACGTGCTGCCGCATGCGGTGCGCGAGTTGACGGAACTCGGCCTAGCTGACCGCCTCGCAGCGACCGCAATACCTACGGCAGAGTTGGTGTACGCCAACCGCCACGGCCAACAAATCTGGCAAGAGCCGCGCGGCAAGGCCGCCGGCTATCACTGGCCGCAATTCTCAATCCATCGTGGCGCCCTGCAAATGGCGTTGCTAGAGGCAGCGAAAGAGCGTTTGGGACCAGCCAATGTCGTGTCAGACCACCGCCTAACCCACTTTGAGCAGGTCGGCGACAAGGTCACTGCCACTTTAACCCGTGCAGATGGCACCTCGATCGATGCGCAAGGCGACCTGCTCATCGCCTGCGACGGCATCCACTCCACCGTGCGCCGGCGTTTTTACCCAGACGAGGGCGACCCTATCTGGAACGGCAATGTGCTCTGGCGAGGGACGACTTTGGCCAAGCCGTATCTTACCGGCCGCAGCATGGTCATGGCTGGTCACCAGGCGCAGAAATTCGTTTGCTATCCCATCTCCCGGCAGGCGGAAGAGCATGGCGAGGCACTCATCAACTGGATCGCCGAAATTCGCTACACCGATTTGACCAGTTGGCGGCGCGAGGACTGGAACCGCCGCGCCAACCTCGCTGACTTCCTGCCCGCCTTCGAGGACTGGGATTTCGGCTGGCTTAAGGTTCCCGACATCATCCGCGGTGCCAAAGAGGTATTTGAATACCCGATGGTTGACCGCGATCCGGTCAACGCCTGGAGTTTTGGCCGCGTTACGCTGCTGGGCGACGCCGCTCACCCGATGTACCCCATCGGCTCCAACGGCGCGAGCCAGGCCATTCTCGATGCCCGCCGCCTCGCCTGGTATCTTGGTACAGAGGACAGTATTGAGACGGCGCTCCAGGCCTACGATTCCGAGCGGCGTCCGGCGACGGCCAAGATCGTCTTGGCCAACCGCCAGAACGGCCCAGAACAAGCCATGGAGATGGTGCACGAGCGCGCGCCGGACGGCTTTGACGATCTACACGCCATCGTCTCACCAAAAGAACTGGCGGAGACGGCGGATCACTACAAATCCTTGGCCGGCTTCGACAAGGACACGCTCAACAACCGCCCCAGCTGGTCCGTGCCTCAGCCGACAACCGGCTGAGGCACGCCCACGCCTACCGCGCGTATTCTTCCAGGTCGGCCCGCAAGGGATCGGCAACTGGGTTCTGCCCTTCGCCATCCAGCACGATCTTGCGCGGATCAACGATGCCGCCGTAGAGGTTGCCGTTAAAGTCCTCGCGTCGGGCAATCACCGCACCCTCCAGCGAGGCACCAATGAACAGGCCGGAGGTGTTGGAGTAGGTGTAGATATCGGTGCCAACATCCGTGCTGGACGATGCTTCAACACCGGAGCCAGTCGGACCGGCAGCGGCGCTGACATCACCCCCCAGCTTCACCTGATCCGTCATGATCGCGCGCAAAGCATCCGACGTCATGATCAGCAGCAAAGCCTCCGACGATTGTCCGCCCACCTGCAAGCCAAAGCTGACCGAGGCCAAGCTGTAGAAAGCCGGGTAGGACCAGGTGCCATCGGCACGACGTGCCAGAAGCACACCGTTCCCGCCCTCACCACCCAGGAAAAACGCACCCTTCAACAGCGACGGGAAAATCATAATCGCCTTGGCCTTGCGTGCTAGCGCCCGCGCATCCACCATCTTGTCCGAAGTCGTAAACCGCTCCAGCGTGAACTGGGCCTTGGCCAGCAACTCGCGCTCGGAGGTTGAGTCCGCGGCGCGTGCCGGCAATGTGGCGAATACCGCCAGCAGAACCACAGCTACAGTACGAATCATCAAAGCCATCATGTCGGACCTCCTTAGTCGGCCGATTGCAGCATTCATCAAAATTCTCAGGCAGTTTGCATCGCCCTACGCCCCATGGGGCTATCTGCCCAGAGCCGCATAGGTAGGCAGCATGCATGCCCGCAACAATAACCTTCCCCGATTCGGGCAAAATCAGGACAGGCTAAACCAGCGCACATTGTTAAAGTCAGGCCGGTATCTGAAACCGGGATACCGTCCGGCGGTTGGTCGGATTGGTTAGCCTTTTGGCTATAATGGTCGCATGGTGGCTTGCGGAAAGCACGATAAGCCCGATAGATAGACATGGTTGTGCTTTCAACTGGTGCTAGGTGCACCGAAACTTGTTGCAATTTCTGTGTCAGGATCCGTTTGTTGCCTCGCCGTCACCCGCAAATTCGCGTCCGCTCCCACACGCTGGTGGCGATCCGGTGGGTAGGTGTGACCGGGCAAGGCGTGACATTATTGATCGTCTACTACGGCTTGGGCTTTACCTTCCCGATCGTACCCGCCATCGCGGCTGTCACCGCCTCTGCAGCGCTGAACCTATTCGTCCTGATCCGCCACTGGGCACGCCCCCATATCGGTGACCGGGATGCAGCATTATACCTGGGCTTTGATATCATTCAGTTGGGTGCGCTGCTGTATCTGACCGGCGGCATTCTCAACCCGTTCCTGATTCTAATCCTGGCACCCATTGTCGTCTCGGCAACAGTGCTATCATCGGCCAGCACGGTCATCCTATCGCTGCTGGCGATGGGCGCGGTGACAGTCCTCGCTTTCGAACACCTGCCTTTGCCGTCGCCAAAACCGATAGCGCCACCGGACGACGTCATCGTCTTTGCGCTTTGGACCGCCATGATCCTGGCGATTGGCTTTACAGCCGGCTATGTCTACCGCGTCGCGCGGGAACAACGCCGCATGCAGGAAGCACTGGCAGAGGCACAGGCTGCCCTGGCGCGCGAGCACCAGGTCTCCGCCGTCGGTGCGATAGCCGCTGCTGCCGCGCATGAGTTGGGAACACCGCTGGCAACGATCTCTGTGGTCGCCAAGGAATTGGTACGCGACTTGCCGGCAGATAGTGAATGGGGCGAAGACGCCGCCCTGTTGCTGTCTCAGGCGGAACGGTGCCGAGATATTCTGGCAGAATTATCCGCAAGGCCGCGCGGTGACACTGGCGAGAGTTTCTACAAAGGCCCGATCAGCACACTGGTTGAGGCTGTAGCCGAAAGCCGGGGTCGCAACGACGTGCCCGTGCGGATCGAACGGGAGCCGGAGGCTGATAATCCGGGCCCTGAACCGCGCGTTATGCGCCGGCCTGAGATCGTGCACGGCATCGGCAATTTCATTTCCAATGCCCGGCAATTTGCTAAGACCGAGGTTGTGGTAACCATATCCTGGAGCGCAGAAACCTGCCAAATTTCCGTTCAAGATGACGGACCGGGCTTTGCACCCAGTATTTTAGGCCGATTGGGCGAACCATATGTATCTTCTCGCCGCGAATCAGGCGAGCATATGGGCTTAGGAGTTTTCATTGCGCAGACGCTGCTTGAACGCACTGGCGCGCGCGTAGAATTTGACAATCGCGCCGAAGGTGGCGCGGAGGTGGTGGTGACCTGGCCGCGCCACCGACTGGAACAGGAGGACCAGCCATGAACGATGTATCACCGGCCGTTGCCGAGCTGACAGAACGTACACTGTTGATCGTCGATGATGACCCACCATTCCTGCGCCGTCTGGCACGGGCGATGGAACGCCGTGGCTTTGAGGTGCAGGTGGCTGAAAGCGCCGCTGGCGGCGTCGCCGCAGCACGCAGCAAACCGGCCTATGCCGTAGTTGACTTGCGCCTGGGTGACGGCAGTGGTCTGGACGTGGTGGCGACCTTACGGGAGCACCGCCCGGACATCCGCGCCATCATTCTGACCGGTTATGGCAACATCGCCACCGCCGTCGCTGCGGTGAAGGCCGGCGCGCTCGACTATATGCCAAAGCCTGCTGACGCTGATGCGATTGAGGCGGCGCTGCTGCAAACGGGCGAAGGTCCGCCACCACCACCGGAAAACCCGATGTCGGCTGACCGCGTGCGGTGGGAGCATATCCAGCGTGTCTATGAGCAGTGCGAGCGCAATGTCTCTGAGACCGCTCGCCGCCTGCGCATGCACCGCCGCACCCTGCAACGCATTCTGGCCAAGCATGCTCCGCGCGAGTAGGGCATG
>CALKDI010000189.1 GCA_938084065.1 uncultured Alphaproteobacteria bacterium | reverse complement strand
CGACCAACCCCAGTGCGACCATGACCGTCATGCCCGACAGGATGCAGACGATCAGCGTCGCCATGCCGAGGAGGCCGATTTCAATGTCGCTCATACCTCGTCTCCCGCGATGGGTTCCAGGTGGCCCGCGGCAACGAACATGTGTCGGATCGCATCTAAAAGAAACTGCAGGCTGAACAAGCCCCAGCCCAGCGCAATCGTCGACTTGATCGGCCAGACGACAAAGGTAACGACGCCCCACTCCAATTCATTGATATTGTAGGACCGAAGAGCATAGGTATAGGCCGCCCAGGCATACCATGCGGTCAGTGCCGCACCGACCAGCAGCACCACAATATACAGCAGATGGCGCACCGTTTGCGGGAAATGGCGGGTCAACAGCGTAACGCGGATATGGCCACGCCGGCGTTGGGTGAAGGCCAGCCCAAGGAAGATGATTAGCACCAACGCCCCTTCGGTGATCTCGAGTGAGCCAGTGACTGGCTCATTAAACAATTTGCGCATCAGGGCATTGGCATCGATCAGCCACATGATTCCAAACGTCAGGAATCCGGCAATCATCCCCATCAGGATGACAAAGCGCCCGTACGCCTGATAAAGGCGCTCGAAATTTTCGGCCATTGCAGTTTCTCGACGTTCTTGGGGGTTTCTGCCTTTGGGGTTTCAGTGGCGAGAGCCCAGCGCTTCGTCAGGCGCCGGGCTCTGCACCAAAAGGCTCAGGCGATCAGTCGAACGCGAAGAACTTTACCAATTCCGCGGCCGGGACGCCCTGGGCAGTAGCTCGGTCGACGAACTGCTTGCGGATACTCTGCACGCCTTCGCTCTGCACCGCCTTGGCGACTGGCGCTGCTGGGAACGGCAATACTTCGATGCCCTTCGACTTCCACTCCCCCTTGATGTCGTCAGTCATTTTGTAGAGCACGTCTACAAAATGGTCCATGTAATCCCGGCCAAGTTGGAACAGGATCTTGCGGGTTTCCTCGTCCAGATTGTTGTAGGTATCCAGGTTCACCGTAATGAAGTGGCCCCAGTTCGCGCCAAGTGGGAATTTGACGAAATACTTAGCAACTTCTTCAAACCGGTAGCCGCGCGCCAGCGTCACGCCGATTGGTGTGCAATCGAGAATACCGCGTTGCAACGCTTCATAGGTTTCCGGTGTCGCCATGGAGACCGGCGTTGCGCCCATCGCTTCGAACAGGCGGGGCAGGGCGGAGCCATAGGTGCGGACGCGCAGGCCCTTCATATCCTCAGCGGACTTGATCGGCTTGGTGCACATCAGGCCGTAATCTTCCAGCGGTCGCCAGCCGATATTTTTCAGGTTGTATTTTGCCATCTCGGCGTCGAACTGCGGGTACTGGTCGTACCATTCCATCATCTTCTTGCCGAGTTCGCGCTCGTTTTTCGGCTGGGGCATGTGGAAGCTGACGATATTGTTCAGTAAGAACTGGTCCTGAAAATATGGCGCCACGACGTCACCCAAATCGCCGACACCACTCTCTAACGCTTCGGGTACCGCCCGGATACCTGCGACGCTGCCGCCCCAGAATATCTCGATCTTGTGCTTGCCCCCGGTACGTTTCTCAAACTCATCGGCAAACCATTGCAGGCTGGCAGCGTGCGCTTCACCAGCCGATTTCGCTTTCCACGTTAGGTATTTCAGCGTTTCGGCGGAGGCTGTGCTGGCAGCTACCATGCCAGCTAGGCCCATCAGGGCTGGAAGCCAGCGGGTGGCAATTTTTGAGATTTCCATTTGGCGATGTATCCTTCTTGAGATTTGCTTTCGGCAATCCGGCAAAATTCGACGACACACAATTCGAAGATGCAATCTTTTTTGATTGCTAACCTCAAGTGCTGATGATTGAGCGGTTGTCGTCGAACGCTTTGACAGCCAGTTAATCTCTAGCCGTCTTTGTTGAGATCGGCAGCAGATTATAAGGAATTGGGCCATAGGTCCGGATTGCAGTCAATCGTGTTCTATGCGTCTTGGTCATTAAAATATGGCGGCGCGGAAGGAGTCCCTGGCAATTGCTCCAAGTCGGAAAGGTTCCGCAGACACAACAAAATACGGCCCGCCGAAGTACGACGGGCCGCCTTGAAATGGTTATAGAGAGTGGGCTGGACTACGCCGCTTGCGCTGCGATTTGCTCAGGTGCCAGGCCATTAATCGCGATCTTGCGAGGTTTCATCGCCTCTGGGATCTCGCGGGCCAGTTCGATGTGGAGCAGGCCGTTTTCCAGCGCTGCACCTTGCACCTTCACATGGTCGGCCAGTTGGAAGCTGCGGCGGAAGGCACGACCGGCGATGCCGCGGTGGAGGAAGCTGCGTTCCTCTGAGGGCTCGGGCTGTTTGCCGGAAACGGCCATAACGCCGTCCTTTACCTCTATATCGATGTCAGCCTCAGCGAAACCGGCGACCGCCATGGTGATGCGGTAGGCGTGCTCTTCCAGCTTTTCGATATTGTAGGGCGGATAGCCGTTCACTTCATCAGCCCGTTGAGCAGATTCGAGCAGCCGCTGCATGCGGTCAAAGCCAACGGTGGAACGGAACAAGGGGGAGAAATCAAACGTCGTCATTTGCGCAAGTCCTCTTCGGAGCAACATGGCAGGTTGATCGGAGAACCGCCCGAATGGGCCGGCTCTGCCAGCCGGGAGGGCACCCGCTTGTGCGGCATGCCGTGGCTGACAGCTCAAAGTTGGGAAATGCCGAACAGGGTTTCAAGAGGCCCGCTGTCAGGAATCTAGACTCACATTTCTGAGTGGCCTACCGTTGGGCAGCAATTGAATTGCTGCAGGCGAGCAGCAAATGCGTGGAGGTTTCCGATGACCGAAACAACGGCAGGTGAGCGCAATAGGGCTGGCGAATGGCGACCGCAGGATCCGATTAAACTGGCGCCAATCAATGACTGGCCGCCGGCGCCTGTGAAAACGGTCAAATGGGCCTTTGGTTTTCCTGGATTTCTATGGCCGTACAACGCCTTCTGGCTGGCCGTCACCCTCGTCACCTGGATATGGCTGACGCCGGAACTGGTGGCGATGCAGACCATCGAAGCCTGGTGGGTCGGCGTGCTTTTGGCGCGCAATATGGCGCTATTGCTGGCGCTTTTCGGTGGGCTTCACCTGTATTTCTACATCATGCGTGCGCAGGGTGATGAGTTTCGGTTCACGCTCAAACCCTTCATTACGGGCGCGAAGCGGTTTTTGTTTAAGAACCAGGTGCGCGATAACATGCTGCGCACTCTGGCTGTTGCTGTGCCGATCATCACGGCCTATGAGGTGCTGACCTATTGGATGTTCGCGAACGGCTTTCTAGGACTGTTCAGTCTTGGCGATAGCCCGGTCGTATTCTGGGGCTGGTTCGCGGTGATGATCCTGGCCGCACCTTTCATCCATTCGGTGCACTTCTACCTCGGCCATCGCTTGTTGCATGTGCGCTGGTTCTACCGCCATTTTCACGCGCTGCATCACCGCAATGTGGAGGTTGGGCCATGGTCTGGCCTAGCCATGCATCCGGTGGAGCACATCATCTATTTCTCGACCATCGTGGTGCCGTGGGTGTTGGCGCTGCATCCGGTGAATGCACTCTACCAGCTGCATTTGGCAGCGTTCCTGCCGGCGCTTTCGCACAGCGGTTATGACCGGCTAAAGGTTGGAAAGCGCTTGCAAATTGATGCGGGCGCGCACTTCCACTACCTGCACCATAAGTATTTCGAGTGCAATTATGGTGGCAGCCTGCTGCCGCTCGACAAGATGTTTGGCACCTTCCACGATGGCAGCGATGCCGCGCACACTAGCCTGCGCCAACGCATCCGCGACCGTCGCAAAGCGATGGCTTGAACGGCTAAGGGAGGGAGGCCGTTAAAGGTCTCCCTCAGCCTTCATCATCCGGATTGACTCGGCGAACGCCTCTACGGTCTTCGCGCGGTTTTCGTCCGTATGGACTGCACTGATGTTGCCACCTGGCCAGCCCATAATATCGACACCGTTCAGGATCATGGCGATGCGCAGCTTCTGCACGGCGCCCGGCGCGTTGGCCTTCAGCTCTTCATACCCCAATTTCAGCGGATCGAAATTATCGGGCGAGACGTCGGCACGCGCTTTCGGGTTGGTGAAGATATGGAAGGTGGAATAGTCACCATAGACCGCCCACGGCACGCCCTCGGCGCGCAATACGTCGTTTAGCTCGGCCCGCAAGGCTGTGCCGTAGGCATTGGCCTGCTCACAAATGCCCTCTTTCTCGATGATCTCCAGCGCGGCTAGGCCAGCGGCAGCGGTGACCGGATTGGCGTTGTAGGTGCCCTGATGGCCGATCTTCTCAAAGCCTTTGGAGGCGGCTTTCTCAAAATCCAGCAGCTCCAGGATCGCTTCCTTGCCGCAAATCGCGCCGCCTGGCAGGCCGCCGGCTATGATCTTGGCAAAGGTGCCGAGGTCGGGTGTCACGCCGCTGGCTTGCTGCGCGCCGCCGGGGGAGACGCGGAAGCCGGTGACGACCTCGTCGAAAATCAGCACCGATCCGTGTTTGTCACACTGCTCACGCAGGAATGCCAAAAAGCCCGGCGCAATAGGCACCATGCCAGTGGAAGAGCCGGTCGGCTCCAAAATCACGCCCGCCACGCTGTGGTCGGCGAAGGCCTGCTCCACACCGGCTTTATCGTTCGGATCCACCAGCACTGTTGCCGCGGTGATGCCTGAGACAACGCCTGGCGTCGGCGTGCCGTCCATATGGACAGCCTGACCGCTGGCCATGTGATCGTTCCAACCATGGAAGTGCGTGCGGAAGCGAATAACCGTATCGCGGCCGGTGTAGGCACGTGCAAGGCGCAGCGCCATCATCGTTGCCTCGGTGCCGCTGGAGGTGAAGCGTATCCGCTCCGCACATGGCACCATCCGGCGGATCTGCTCGCCCCATAGCACCTCACGCGGGTGGCTGGCGCCGAAATGGGTGCCATCGGCAAGTGCTGCTTGCATCGCCTCCATCACCTTTGGATGGTTGTGGCCTAGGATCAGCGCGCCGTGGCCGCCGAAATAGTCGATGTACTCATTGCCATCAGCGTCCCATTTGTGCCCGCCCTGGCCGCGCGTCACATACAGCGCATAGGGAGACAGATGCCGGCTGTCATGAGTGATGCCAGAGGGGAAGCTTTCGCGCGCCCGCGCTGCCCATTCTGCAGATGCTGGCGTCTTGGCACGATAGGCGGCGATGATCGCAGAATTGGAAAGTGTGGTATCCGGCACGGGGGCGGGTTCCTTATCGGCAAGAGGCAGGCTAGGCTTGCCGGCAAGTATATCCATTCCCGAAGGAGCCGTCACCTATGGCTGGAATTCTCGCTGACGCATTGCACCAGAGCAGCATCGTTATCGACGGACTGAATATCTCCAATTGGTCGCGCGATGTGTATGATCAAATGCACAGGGGCGGCCTCACCGCCGTGAACTGCACGTGCAGTGTCTGGGAGGGCTTCAACGACACGATGGCGAACATCGCGCAATGGAAGCGTGATCTGGATGAGAATTCCGACATTTTGATGCAGGTGCACAGCGCCGCCGACATCCGCGCCGCCAAGGAGGCCAAGAAGGTCGGCGTTTTCCTCGGTTGGCAGAACACCTTCGCCCTAGAGCAGAACCTGGATCACCTCTACCTGTTCCGTGACCTGGGCGTGCGGGTGATACAGCTGACCTACAACACACAGAACCTTGTGGGCTCTGGCTGTTGGGAGAGCCGCGATTCGGGGCTCAGCGATTTTGGCCGGGATGTGGTTGATCAGATGAATGATCTGGGCATCCTGGTCGACCTCAGTCATGTGGGTGACACCACCAGCAGCGACGCGATTGCGCATTCGAAAAAGCCGGTGGCCTACACCCACTGCTTCCCGAACGCGATCATGGACCACCCACGCAACAAGTCCGACGAGATGCTGAAGAAGATCGCTGATAAGGGCGGATTCGTTGGCGTCGTGGCCTATACGCCGTTCATGCCGAAGGGCGATGATTCAACGGTGGAAGACGTGCTCGACGGCTATGAGCACATGTTCAACATCGTCGGCGAGGATCACGTCGGCATCGGCACCGATTTCACCCAAGGCCAAAGCGTCGAGTTCTTCCAATACCTGCGCTCTGACAAAGGCTTCGGGCGGTTGCTCTCCGCGCCAATGGCCAAGCGGCCGGACAACCCAAAAGGCCTGGACGGCCCCTCAGAATACGCCAATCTGACCGAAGCCATGATGAAACGGGGCTGGAGCGAAAAGCGTATTCGCAAAGTGCTGGGCGAGAACTGGCTGGCCTTCCTGGAGGAAGTCTGGGGCAGCTGAGCCCTCACCCAAGGGAGCGTATTTGGTAGGTCAGATGGGCTATTAAGCTACCAAGCTGTCCTCTGTCTTGCCGAAATACGTCGTCGCAATCGCCTCGGACACCTCGCCTAGAGACAGTTGGAGGCCGTCCAGAAATGCGTGCAATTTGGCAGGCGTAATTGGCTGCTCCGGACCAGCCTCCAATGCGGTCGTCAGGGCAAGTTGCGCTGTACCGATCGTATCGGTCGGGACCATCGGTAGCCGCTTTGCCAAAGTGGCCAACACGCCGGAAATTGCGTCCGTGCACGACGCAACTGACCGCGCGAACTCTGGCTCGAACAACAGGAAAGTCGCAACGTCCCGCGCATACTGTCCAGCAGGAAACTTGCTGCGATAGAGATGGTAGCCGGCCAAGGCGCGCACCAGCGTATTCCATTGCACAGAAACCAGCGCATCATCGTCACCGGATGAGAGGCTGATATAGCCGATATCCAGCACACGCGTTGTTTGATCCGCCCGCTCGATATGCTTGCCCAACTCGTAGAACGACCAAAGATCGCCTCTGGACATGGTGCTCTCAATGATCCCCTCGAACGCCTGACAGCCAATCTTGATATCTTGGCAGACGTTAGAGACGTTGGATATCCAGATATCCCGTGCGGTCAGCCTGGAATAGGTGTTGTGGAGCGTGTTCAGATGCGTCCACAGCTCGGTGCTAATGATATGCCGCGCACCCCGGGCATTCTCCCGCGCTGCTTTGAGCGAATAGGCAACAGACGTCGGGTTCGTGTCGTCCAGCAGATAGAACGCAAGGACAGATGGCCCGTCTAGGGCGTGGCCTGCCTCCTGATACGTTTCCAGATCGCCGCAAATCCGCAAAATACGACGCCAACTGGTACCGTCATCATCGGTACCAGCATAGTTCTTGCTGATATCGATCAACCGCGCGAGGGCTTCTGCCCGCTCCATATAGCGGGCGAGCCAGAACATATCGGACGCGAAGCGTGAGAGTAAATTAGGCAAGGACCCAGGTATCCTTCGAACCACCACCTTGAGAGGAATTGACGACCAGTGCAGCGCGACAAACAGGATGAGAATCCAGCGTCAATCAAGATGAGAACGCGGGGTTGGAGGATCGTAGGGAGGGCGTAGCCCGACTGGAGAGCCTCCAACCCCGCGTTTCGCCCAAAATTGGGTGGGTCTGACGGTTGTG
>CALKDI010000188.1 GCA_938084065.1 uncultured Alphaproteobacteria bacterium | reverse complement strand
ATCCTTTCGGTGATGGCCACCGCTGCCATTCACGATCAAAACGCCCTTGAAGCCATCCGCGCTTGCCTCAAAGGCAAACCCATACTGCAGACGATTTGACAGGGGGGTGAGCAGTTACTTTTCAAGAAGGCGCCCTCTGGGACAATGCCTGGGACGCTACGGTTCTGCTGGCGAGCATTCTGTTTGTAACATTTGGTGTTCACGGCAAGTTGCCGGGCTACACGATGCCCGGAAATCGGCCGATTTGGTGTTTGGTTCGTATATGCATTGTGGTGTCCGGCACGTTGATCGCCACCAATCCACCGGGCTTTTTGGGTGTTTCGACCAATACTGTTGAGTGGACTGCCGCCTTGTTATGGCTTCCTTTTGTTTTGGCAAAATTGTCGATCAAAATGCACCCGCCGAAATATGTGCAAAACGGAAACACCATCGGAGCCATCGACGCTGCTCACTGACAGAGAGCGCGACTACAGGGAGTTGACGTCAGCCCAGACCTGGGCTCCGCTGGCAGTGAATTGGCCCTCGCCCTCTGGAGACTCTTACCATGACCAACGCTCTCTCGCTACAGATCACCGACCGCCGCCCCTTTGCTGATGGGCAGCCATTTGGCTATGTCGGACCCTACGAGCGGATCGTTGGACGGGTAGAACACAAAATTGACCCTACGGCAGCGGCGCAGGCGGGCGTCACCGATATCCTTCTGGCGGAGCGGGGTGAGGACGGCTTGGTGCATTTTGCCCAGGATTTTTGCATGCTCCGGCCCGTGGATTTGACCCGGGGCAATAGGCGGATATTCTTTGACTGGGGCAATCGCGGCAACAAGCGGATGTTGCAATATTTCAACGACTCGCTGCACTCGAACGACCCAACCAGCGCCGCGCATGCGGGCAATGGGTTCTTAATGCGGCGCGGCTATAGCATCGTGTTTGGCTCGTGGCAGGGGGATTTGCTGCCGGGCGGCGGCAAGATGATGCTGAAACTTCCCGTGGCCCAGCAGGCGGACGGCGCGCCAGTGACCGGATTGGTGCGGACGGAGTTCATTGCGAATCAAGCTGGAGTGACGTGCTTTACCCTTTCGGGCCGCGGCTCCACCCGCTCCCATCCAACGGTGTCGCGGGACACGAGCAAGGCGCAGCTGACCCGGCGTCGGTATGCAACGGACCAGCGCCAGCCAGTCTCTAGCGACGCTTGGGCGTTTGCTAGGGAGGAAGACGCGGGCGGGCTCGACGGGTTGGGGCCGGATCGTGGACTGGTGGAGAGTGACACGCACATTCATCTGCCAAGCGGATTTGAGCCCGGATGGATCTACGAACTGGTCTACGAGGGCCGCGATCCGCTGGTGATGGGCTTAGGCCACGTGGCCGTGCGCGACCTTGTGAGCTTTCTAAAATATGGCGAGCGGGACGCAGACGGACAGGAAAATCCGCTTGGCCCGAAGGGGAGTATCGAGAAGGCCTATGGATATGGCCGCTCTCAGACCGGGCGCTGCATCCGGGACTATATCTGGCAAGGCTTTAACGCGGACCATGAGAACCGCCGCGTATTCGATGGGCTGATGCCGCATGTCTCAGGCGCTGGCGGAAAATGGATGAACCAGCGGTTTGCCAATGCGGTCGTGGCTGGCGGCCAGCAACATGAGGATCACTACTGCCCGGCAGACCGCTTTCCGTTCGCCTATGCCCAGACGACCGACCATAACACAGGTAAGTCGGATGCTATCCTGAAGCGGCCAGATACCGACCCGCTGGTAATTCACACTCAAACCGGCACGGAGTATTGGCAACGCCGCGGCTCGCTGGTGCACACGGATACCCAAGGCAATGATGTGGCCGAACCCGAGGGTGTTCGGTTGTATTTCTGGTCTTCCAGCCAACACACAGCCGACCCGCGGCAAGAGCGGCCACGCAAGGCGGTGACGGATCATTACCTCAACGTTACGCAGACCAGCATGCTGGCGCGGGCAATGCTGGATGCGCTCGACAAATGGGCAACGCTCGGCGAGGCCCCTCCCCCCAGTCAGGTGCCCCGGGTTGCTGATGGAACGCTGGTGCCGATAGAGGTCTGGCGCGAGCAGTTCCCGATAATTCCAGGCGCAAGCGTGCCGCTGGAGCCGAATCAGTTGCCGCATATGGATTTCGGACCTGATGAGGGCAAAGGCATTCTGGCTCAAGAACCCCCGATTGTGCTCAACGAACGCGGCTATACGGTGTTGATCCCGGCAGTTGATGCAGACGGCAATGATAGTGCGGGCGTTCGTTGCCCGATGGTGCAGGCGCCACTTGGCACCTATGTCGGCTGGAATATTCGGGCTCGCGGGTTCGCTGGTGGCGCGATGCACGAATTCTCTGGCGGCTATATCCCACTACCGGAGGATGATCAGGTGCGGGCTGCAACGGGAGACCCGCGCCCCTCCATCATCGCCCGGTACGGCAATGCTGCCGGCTATGTCGCGGCAATCGAAAAAGCAAGCAGAGCCTTGGTCGCTGACGGGTTCATGCTGGAGGAAGATGTGGAGCGCTGCATGGCTCGCGCTGCCGACTGGAGCCGACCATTGCACGACGTAAAGCTTTAGGCGCCGGCAGCAAAAAATCAACGGCAGGACCGATTTGACGCATTATGCGACTTTCGGAGCATTTTGGGATTGCATACGGGGCGAAAACCCCTAGGCTCAGTGTCAATCAACAAGGGTGAATTCACCCCGGCTTTCGTCTGGAGGAAATGGGACATCATGGCAGAGCCCAACGGGCACGACTCAATTTTGAGCGTGCGCGGTGTGTCGAAGAATTTCGGCGGCGTCCGCGCAAATAATGATGTCAGCATAGAGGTACCGCGCGGAAAGATTTTCGCGATCATCGGGCCGAACGGTGCCGGCAAAACCTCTCTGCTCAACATGATCAGTGGCTTCTATGTGCCTGATGCTGGAGAGATTGCGTTCGAGGGCAAGTCGATTAATGGCTTGAAACCGAACGAGATCGCCGAGCATGGTATAGGCCGCACCTTCCAGAACATTGCGCTTTTTCGCGGCATGAACGTGCTGCAGAATATGATGCTGGGTCGGCATGTGTTGATGAAAACCGGCGTGCTGTCGTCCTTTGTCTATTGGGGCAAGACGCAGCGGGAAGAGGTGGCGCATCGGGAGAAAGTGGAGGAGTTAATTGACTTTCTTCGCCTAAACGACTTGCGCAAAGCCCCGACTGGCGAATTGGCTTACGGCCTACAGAAACGGGTGGAGTTGGGCCGTGCGTTGGCTGCTGAGCCGGAATTGCTGCTGCTGGACGAGCCCATGGCCGGCATGAACCAGGAAGAAAAAGAGGACATGGTGCGCTATGTCCTTGATATCGCCGAACAGCGTGGCACCACCATCGTGCTGATTGAGCACGACATGGGCGTGGTCATGGATATCTCCGACCGGATTGCCGTGTTGGATCAGGGTGAAAAGATCGCTGACGGAACGCCGGACGAAGTCCGCGCCAACCCGCGCGTGATTGAAGCCTATCTCGGCGCCGATCACTAGGAGGCTGCTTTAGTATGGCTGCTCGCGATGAGACACTGCCGGGGCTGATGCTGCGCAATGCGCAGGATCGACCGACGAAACCGGCGATGCGCGAAAAAGATCTCGGCATTTGGCGAACCTATAGCTGGGCGGATTATGCTGCGCAGGTACAGGATTTCGCTTTGGGCCTGGCGCAAATGGGCTTTGGCAAGGACGACAAGCTGGTCGTCATCGGCGATAACCGTCCGCGCCTGTATTGGGCGCAAGTGGCGGCGATGAGCCTGGGCGGCTCAGCCGTTCCGGTCTATCAGGACGCCATCGCCGACGAATTGGTATTTGTGCTGGCCGACGCTGACACCAAAGTGGTGGTCGCGGAGGACCAGGAGCAGGTCGACAAAATCATGTCGATCAAGGACCAATTGGCCTCACTGGTGGCCATCGTCTATGACGACAATCGCGGCATGGCCCATTACAAAGGCGCGATACTCCATTCGTTCGAGGCTGTGCAGGCAGTTGGCGCCAAGCAAGACGCCAGCGCATTCGCCAAACACGTTGATGCCCTGGATCCCGACGCGATCGCCGTGATGTGTTACACGTCTGGCACTACCGGCAATCCCAAGGGCGTGATGCTGAGCCATCGCAATCTGGTTGAGACCGGCAAGATTTTCTGCGCCAACGAAGACGTGCGCGAGAGTGACGATTTTCTGGCCTATCTGCCGATGGCTTGGGTTGGTGAGGCCATGTACGGTATGGCGATCTCGCTATTGACCGGCTGCTCCTCCAACTGCCCGGAGGCGCCAGAAACGCTGGAACGCGATCTGCGTGAGCTCGGCCCGACAGGTTTTGTCGCCTCACCGCGCGGTTGGGAAACCATCCTCTCGCAGCTTCAAGTGAAAGCGAACGACACCACCGGCTTGAAACGCTGGGTTTATGATACGTTCCGCCAGGCCGCGGTTGATGGCGAATTGGCCCGAGCCGAAGGGCGCTCGCCTGGCCTCGGCAATTCGATCAAACGCGCGCTGGGTGAGTTCTTTGTCTATGGCCCTGTGCGCGATCAGATTGGTCTGCGCCGGGCGCGCTGGTGCTACACCGGCGGTGCGCCGCTGGGCCATGACACGTTCCGCTTTTTCCGCGCTATCGGTGTGAACTTGAAGCAACTCTACGGCTCAACCGAAGTGTCGGGCCTGGTGGCGTTGCAAAAGGACGACAAGGTCAACCCGGACACCTCCGGCCCAGCTTGCCCTGGTATCGAGGTCAAGATTGGCGACAACAGCGAGATCCTGGTGAAATCGCCTGGCGTGTTCCAGGGCTACTACAAACGGGATGATGCGACGGCTGAGGCGTTTACCGCCGATGGCTATTTCCGGACCGGCGACGCTGGCGTGCTGGACGAACAGTCTGGCGAGCTGCTGATCATCGACCGCGCCAAAGACGTTGGCAAGATGACTGACGGCACGGCGTACGCTCCGCAATTCATAGAAAATAAGCTGAAATTCTCGGCCTATATTTCGGAAGCGGTGTCGTTTGGCGCAGACCGTGAATTCGTCTCGGTCATGGTGGCGATTGATCAATCGACCGTCAGCAACTGGGCGGAAAAGCAAGGCATCCCCTTCACCAACTATATGGACCTGAGCCAAAAGACAGAGGTGCGGGACCTAATTGCTGGAGAAGTCGCACGGATCAACACCAGCTTGCCTGGTTCGGTGCGGGTGAAGCGGTTCCTATTGCTGGCGAAAGACCTGGATGCCGATGACTCAGAGGTCACGCGCACACGCAAACTGCGCCGCGCCTTCATCGCAGAGCGCTACGCGCCAGTGATCGAGGCATTCTACAACAATCAATCGGAGGTGGATTTGCGCACAGAAGTCACCTTCGAAGATGGCCGGCGCAGCCACGTTGAAGCGCGCCTGCTAATCCAAGACGCGGCTTGAGGGAGCACGATCCATGCAACCCATATTGAAATTTCTGAGCGCGAAATTCGCCTGGATCCTCCTGGCAGCCTTTATCGCCTTCATCGTTGCTGAGGGCGGCGTTGGGGTTCTGATTAAGGATTGGCGGTTCGCTGTTGAACTAGCCGTTGACGGCGTGCTGACCGGCCTGATGTACTCACTGATCGCCGTTGGCTTTGTGTTGATCTACAAATCAACCGACGCCATCAACTTTGCCCAAGGCGAATTCGTGATGATCGCGGCCATCGTGGTCGCAGGCTGTCTCGACTGGTTTGGCCTGCCATTGTGGCTGTCGATCCTTGTCGGCTTTGGCTTCATGGTCGTCTTCGGCATGACCCTGGAGCGGTTCGTCCTGCGTCCGATGATCGGCATGAACATTGTCGCGATCATCATGGCCACCATTGGACTGGCATTCTTCCTACGTGGAGCCGGCCCACTGATCTTTGGCGCGGCACCAAGCACCATTAACTTGCCTATCCCCGACAGCCCAATTGTCTGGGGGCTTTTGTATCTGACCCCCATTAAGTTGCTAGGCGCTGCCGTCAGCATCCTATTCCTCGCAGGTTTCGGTTGGTTCTTCCTGAAAACCCGCAAGGGTGTCGCCATGCGGGCTGTGGCCGATAGCCATCAGGTCTCCATGGCCATGGGGATCAACGTGGAGCGCTATTTTGCGGTGGCATGGGTTACCGCGGGTGTCGTTGCGCTGCTGGGCGGATTGGCCTGGGGCAACATGATTGGCGTCGATACGCAGCTAGCGTTGGTTGGCCTCAAAGTGTTCCCTGTGGTGATCTTAGGCGGCCTCGACTCGATTATCGGTGTGATCGTCGGCGGGATTGTTGTCGGCCTCGTTGAGGCGCTAACAGCAGGCTTTGTCGATCCCTATGTTGGTGGCGGCATGAAAGATTTCGCCCCGTACGTATTAATGGTCATCATGTTAATGATCCGGCCCTATGGCATCTTCGGCCGCCGCCTGATCGAAAGGATCTAGATCCATGTTCCATCGTGAGTGTGGCTACTACAAAACCAGCTATCAGGGTGATCAGGCAATATTGCCGTTTCCCATCGCCAAACAGGCTATTTTTGGCCTACTTCTACTGTTCCTGATCGTCATTCCGTTCTTTGCGAACGAGTACTATCTGTCCCAACTTAGCCTAGTCGCAATCGCCGTTGTCGGCGCGCTGGGCCTGAACATTCTGCTGGGCTACACCGGTCAGATCTCCATTGGCCATGCCGCCTTCATGTCGGTTGGCGCCTACACCGCCGCGAACTTGGTGACGCGGATTGAGATCGGTGGCGAGCAATTGCCATTCTTCCTTGCGCTGCCGGCTGGCGGTATCATGGCCGCATTGATCGGGCTGGTCGTCGGTATACCTTCGCTACGGGTCAAAGGCCTGTACTTGGCTATTGCGACGCTTGCCGCTCAGTTCATCATCGAATGGATCATCAACCACACACCGGCCATCTCCGGCGGCGCTGCTGCGGCCATTGAGGTTGACCGCCCTGCCTTGTTTGGCTGGGTGATGAATGAGCAGTGGGAATTGTATCTGTTCGTTATGTTCTTTGCGATCCTGGCAATCATGGCTGCCACAAACTTGGTGCGTAGCCGGGTTGGTAGAGCATTGGTGGCTATCCGAGATCAAGATATTGCTGCTGAAATCATCGGCATCAACGTCTTCAAGTACAAACTGTACGCATTTGCCATATCATCCTTCTTCGCGGGCGTAACGGGCGTGTTGTATATGTACTATTTCTCTATCGCCACATACGAACAGTTCCAAATCGTTGTTTCAATTGACTTTCTGGCGATGTGTATCATCGGCGGCTTAGGATCAATTGTCGGTACGATTTTCGGAGCGTTCTTTATCATCATGCTGCCGGTGGTTATCCGCATTGTGATGGAATCATTCGGACCCTACTTTATGGACCCTAGCTATCTGCCGCAGGTTATCGGCCAACTTCGGCTGATCTTCTTTGGTGGATTGATCATGGTGTTCTTAATCGTAGAGCCAGAGGGGCTAAACCGGCTCTGGCAAAACATCCGGAACTATTTTCGGGTGTGGCCATTCTCTTATTAGGCATACCGCCTGATTGGAGACTATACAGAGAGGAGAAACGTCTATGACATTTCTAAAAACACTAGGCATGGCCGCTGCGGTCACTGCCGGCCTAGCTGCAGCAAATGCAGCCAATGCCAAAGATATCCGAATTGGTATGATGTGCGACCGCACCGGCCCTACGGCGGTGACTGGCACTGTGCTCTGCCCCGGCTATCATGACTATATCGCCCTGGTAAATTCCAGGGGTGGCGTCATGGGCAACAAGATTGTCGCCAACGAAATCGACATTGAATACAAGGTGCCGCCAGCGGTTGAAGCCTACCAGCGCTTCAAACAAGACGGCGCTGTGCTGATTTCCCCATATGGTACTCCAATGGTTGCAGCTTTGCTGAAAACCATGGAAGAAGACAAGGTACCGGGCACCTCAGCTGGTTTTGGTACAGCAGCGGCCGCCAATGGCGAAAAATACCCGTACATGTTCCCGATCGCGGCCAGCTATTGGTCTCAGACCGCGGCTGCCGTGAAGTTCGTCAAGGATAAGTTTGGCGGCGACATGAAGGGCAAAAAAGTCGCCTACGTGTTTTATGACAATCCGGCGGGCCGTGAAGGCATCCCGGTTATGACCCATTTGGCTGAGAAAGAAGGCTTTGAATGGCGCGAGTTCGCCGTTCCTGCACCAGGCCTCGAAATGGGCGCACAGGTGTTGGACATCACCCGCCGCTTCCGCGCTGACTTCATCATCGCGCATGTGTTCGGCCGCGCGCCGGCTGTGATGCTGAAAGAGTTCAAACGCGCTGGCTATCCGATGGACCAGATCATTGGTCTTGTCTGGGCTGTCAGCGAGGGTGACATCGCCGCTGCCGGCGGATGGGATGTGGCCGAAGGCTATAACACCATCCAGTTCGCGGGTGTGGGCAGCGACTACCCAGTGCTCGATGAGATCAAAGCCATGTACAAAGCTGATGGCAAAGAGCCGCCGAAGGAGATGGAATTCACCGTGTACTACAACCGTGGCGTTTTCCAAGCTGCGATGCACGTGAAGGCCATTGAGAACGCGGTCAAAGCCAAGGGTTCGGCTGATATTACTGGCACCGATGTCCGCGATGGCATGCGCGCTATCAAAGACTTCAGCCTCGACGGCCTGCTGCCGCCGCTGCAACTCTCCGCGAAAGACCATGAGGGCGGTGGCTTTGTCCGCGTCTTCCAGGTGCAGAAGGGCGAATATGTACCGGTCACTGACTGGTACCGCGCCTATCGCGATGACGTGCTGCAACTGCTTGAAGAAGAGCACAAGGGCTAATAGCCCAGCATGATTAGGGAGCGCCGCCCGTTGCTTTCGGGTGTGCGGGCGGCGCTCCCCCTTTGTCCCTTTTCGCAAAACTATAAGCAGGCGGTCGCATGCTGCGTTTGAACAATATCGAGGTGATGTACAACAATGTGATCCTGGTGCTGAAAGGCGTCTCGATCAACATTGAAGAAGGTAAGATCACCACCATCCTGGGTGCAAACGGCGCGGGTAAGACCACAACGTTGAAGGCCATTTCCGGCGTTCTGCGCTCTGAACGCGGCGAGGTTACCCACGGCACGATTGAGCTGGCGGGTGAGCGTATCGACCGCATGATGGGCCATGACATCGTGCGCAAGGGCGTGGTGCAGGTGTTCGAAGGCCGACGCGTCTTCGCCAACCTGACGTGCGCGGAAAACCTGATTGCAGGCGCGCATGTTGAGCCATCGTCTGCTGCCATGCGCCAGCGTATGGATATGGTTTTCGAGTACTTCCCGCGCATCGCCGAACGTCGCCATGGCCGTGCTGGCTATCTGTCTGGCGGTGAGCAACAGATGTTGGCCATTGGCCGCTCCCTGATGAGCAACCCCAAGGTGATTCTGCTGGACGAGCCTTCGCTGGGTCTGGCACCGCTCATCATTGAGGAAATTTTCACCATTATCAGCCGCCTGAACAAAGAACAGGGCGTCACCATCGGCCTTGTCGAACAGAACGCCAATCTGGCACTGAGAATTTCAGACTTTGCCTATGTGATGGAAAATGGCTCCATTATGATGGAAGGCCCGGCGGCACAGCTGCTCGACAATGCCGACATCAAAGAATTCTATCTGGGCATCTCCGAACATGGCGAACGCAAAAATTATCGCGATGTGAAGAGCTACAGGCGCCGCAAGCGGTGGCTATCATAAGCCTAAGGCAATGAAATCGGGGAGCTTCGGCTCCCCTTTTTTATGGGGCTAGAGCATCTTCCGATCAAATTGAATCGCTATCGCGATCAATTTGTCGGAATAAGATGCTCTAACTATTAGATTTAGAGCAGATTCACCCGATCCAAACGGATCGGGATCTGCTCTAGTGGTTTTTATGGGGAATGGCGTTCAACCCTAACCAACATTCCGTCGGTTATGGTTTTCAACGCGCGCAGGTCATCGGTGCAGGTGGCAAACACATTAGCAGCGCCGGGGAGTCGGATTTCACTGGCCTCGCTCAAAGGTGTAGGGCCAAAGCCGATGGCGATAGCATTGCCGGCTGGCCAAAAGGCGATCTCTCCCGATTGAATGATGTCTCGCGTGTCTGATTCCGCAGCCACCGCTGCGGGCGCGCGGAAATAGACCGCATCGCCCCAGGTGTTGGCTAACGCCTCAAACGGCGCGGCCTGCCAGATCGCGTCGGCGGTAGGTGTGTCCTTCAGGGCCAAAGTCAGGATGACTCGCCCCATATTCATCTGCATTTGGCGCAATTTGACTCTCCGGCCGACAAAGCCCGACTGGCTGGTTGGCAAGGTATTGGTGGGCGTGCGACTATCAGGGTGCAAGGGTATTTCTCCTCCCTGCCCTTTCCGGTCGGAACCCTCCTATGAGCCAAGACAGCAACGATAGCATCGAAACGCCCTATGGCTGGGTGATCATGGCGGCATCACTGCTGATCATCACTATGGCCGTCGCCACCAATTATCTGGTCGTGGTTGGCATCAAGCCGATGGCGGAGGATCTGGACTGGCCACGATGGGTGACGTCTTCCGCTTATTCCTGCATGGCCATCGGGTCAGGCGTTGGCGGCATTTTGGTCGGGCTATGGGCGGATAAGCGCGGCATTGCGTCTGCTTTGGCACTGGCGGGCGTCTCTATCAGCATTGGCACGATCCTCGTAAGCCAAACGAACAGTCCCGTGGCGATGCTGGCCATATGCTTTGTCTTTTTGGGAATGTTTGGCAACGGCGCTGTGTTTTCGCCGCTGATTGCCAATGTCACCAAGTGGTTTGACCGACGTCGCGGCATTGCGGTCGCACTGGTGATGGCCGGTCAGAACCTAGCGGGCGCCGTGTGGGCGCCGGCGTTTCGGCATGGCTTCGATACCATTGGCTGGCGCGAGACCTGGTTCTGGTACGGGCTGCTGGTTGTGACGATCCTGGTGCCGACCAGTCTGTTGCTGCGCCGCCGCCCACCAACCAGTCCACCAGGGCAAGCAGCGCCAACAGAGCGACACGCCATTGTCTCTGGGCTCAACCCATTGATGACGCAGGCATTGCTGTGCGCCGCGATCATCGGCTGCTGTATAGCCATGGCGATGCCCTTAGTGCATGTGGTGGCCTATTGCAGCGACTTGGGTTTTGGCCTGGATCAGGGGGCGCAAGTGTTGTCGCTATTGCTGGCCTGCGGATTCGTCAGCCGGATGGTATTTGGCTGGCTGTCTGACAAAATCGGCGGCTTGCGCACGATCTTCCTGGGCGCTGCGATGCAGGCGCTGGCGCTGGCGCTGTTCACGTTCATCGACTCGCTCATGGGCCTCTATTTGATCGCCGGATTGTTTGGCCTGGTGTTTGGCGGGATCGTGCCGAGTTATGCGCTCGCAACCCGACAATTGTTCCCAGCCAGCCAGGCGGCAGCGCGAATCGGCGTGATCTTCATGGCCGGTTATATCGGCATGGCCGGCGGCGGATTTCTGGGTGGTGTCATTTTTGACATGACGTTGAGCTACAAATACGCCTTTGCGGTCGGCGTCGCGTTTAATCTGGCGAACTTGCTCTGCATCTCTGTGTTGATGGCGAATCGTCGGCCCAATACGCCACTGGTATCGCAACCAGCGGAATAAGGCCGCGCTAACTTGCACTTCTGTGATAGGCGACGGATGATACTCTATCCCTTCTTCCGATTCGTGTGGATGCATGCCCCATGTCCAAGACCCTCGCCGACCTCGTTACGCTGCGCTATGGCATTGAGACCGATTTGGGGGCGGATCGCCCGGCGGAGGGGCCATTGGCAACGATCCTCGACCGGCGCTCGCACCGTCGTTGGACGGAAAACCCGGTGCCGGAGGACATGCTGCAACTGCTGTTCGCCTGCGCCTTCTCCGCCAGCGCCAAGTCGGACCTGCAGCAGTCGGGCGTGATTGTTGTCCGTGATAAGGCGGTGCAGCAAAAGATTACCGACCTGATCCCGGCCATGCCCTGGATCGCCAACGCGCCGGTGTTCATGGTGTGGATCGGCGACAGCCACCGCATCCGCCGTATCTCGGAAATGCGCAACATCCCCTTCGGCAACGATCATCTCGATAGCTTCCTGAACGCCGCCACTGATACAGCATTGGCGATGCAGACCTTTATTCTGGCTGCCGAGAGCCAAGGACTAGGGTGCTGCCCGATCTCGAATGTGCGCAACCACACGGATGCTATGAAGGACCTGCTGGGCCTGCCGCCGCACACCTTCCCCTATGCCGGCCTGTGCGTTGGATATCCGTTGCGTGACGGCTTTTCCTCGATGCGGCTGCCGCTGTCGCGCTTTGTCCATGACAGCACATATAACGAGGCAACGCTTGAGGCGGATATCGACGGCTATGACCAGCGCCGCGCCGCGCGCCACGCGCCGCCAAAGTCCAGCTGGCGCGATGTGGAGAAATGGGGCGAGCCGGAGTTCTATGGCTGGTCCGAGGACAAGGCCCGTCAGGTTGCCGTGACCGAGCGAGACAATCTGGGGCCGTTCGTGCGCGCCCAGGGTTTCAAGCTGGACTGATCCCACTCGCATGGCAAAACTTGCCTCTCTGGGCGCGATTAAGGTTTTCAACAACCGCGCCTATCGCATCTACACGCAAGGCAATTTTATTTCCCTGATTGGTACGTGGGTGCAGCGCGTCGGCACCGGCTGGCTGGCCTGGGAGTTAACAGAGTCTGGCGCGTGGCTGGGAATCATCGCAGCGGGGGAGTTACTGCCCTCAATCGTGGCTGGTCCGTTGGGCGGAGCCATGGCCGACCGGATGGACCGGTTCCGCCTGATCAAGGTGGCGCAGGTTCTTCAGGCGCTTCAGGCCTTTGCGCTGGGCGCTTTGGCGTTGGCAGGATTGGCGGATATCTGGCTGCTGTTCGGGCTCAGCATAATGCTGGGCATTGTCACCGCAATCAATCAACCGGCGCGCCTATCCATGGTGCGCAATCTGGTGCGGACAGAGGACGTACCGATAGCAATTGCGATCAACTCGGTCCTTTGGAATGCGGCTCGGTTCGTTGGGCCGATGATGGCTGGGTTGCTGATCGTCTACATGGACATCGGCTGGGCCTTCATCGTCAACGGCTTCACCTTTGTGGTGTTTCTGATCGCGCTGGAGCGGGTGCGCGACGACATCCCCCGTGCGCCAGCGGTCGTCGGTGGGCGGGTGTTGCCGCAAATCTTGGAGGGGTTTGCCTATGTGCGACGGCATCAGGGGCTAGGGCCGCTGATTGCGTTGCTGTGGTTGGGCTCTGTGTTCGTACGGCCGTTTGCAGAGCTATTGCCTGGCTTTGCCGATGCCGTGTTTGGCCGCGGCGCCGACGGCCTGGCCATGCTGACGTCCGCAACCGGCGTTGGCGCGGTTATCGCCGGAATTTGGCTGAGCCAGGCAGCACGCCAGGACAAGCTGACAGACCTCGCCATGCACTCTCTGGTGGCGATGGCACTGGCGATGTTCTTGCTGTGCGCGACCGACTTGTTCTGGCTGGGGCTGGTGGCGACCGCCACCGCTGGCTGCTTCATGCTGGTCAACGGCGTCGCGGCGCAAAGCCTGATTCAATACTCCTGCGCGCCGGAGATGCTGGGCCGCGTGTTAAGCCTTTACGGCCTGAGCGCCCGCGCTGGCCCGGCCATTGGCGCGCTGATGATGGGCACGGCCAGTGAGTGGTTTGGCCTGCGCCTGCCAGTGGCTGTCGGCGGCGGCATCTGTATTTTGGGCTATATCTGGGCGTTGAAACGTAGGAGAAAGATTGCAGAAGCCCTGCGCGACGGGGCATCATCTGCGCCTACCACTTGAGGGATATCCTATGACCGACCGCTATGCCGCCTTTGAAACGCTGACCTTTGACCGCCCGCACCCACGCGTGCTGCGCGTGACGATGAACCGGCCAG
>CALKDI010000187.1 GCA_938084065.1 uncultured Alphaproteobacteria bacterium | reverse complement strand
GAATTGCAGGCGGTTGAGGTCTCTGGCCAATCGGGTGCCGGCTTGGTCAGTGCTACGGTGAGTGGCAAGGGTGAGTTGCGCGGTCTGAAGCTGGACCCGGCGATCGTCGACAAGGACGAAATCGGGGTGCTGGAAGACCTGATCGTTGCCGCCGTTAACGATGCCCGAGGCAAGGCCGAAGAAATGAGCCGGGAGAAAATGGCAGCATTGACCGAGGGGCTGCCGCTGCCGCCCGGTTTCAAATTGCCGTTTTAAGAGCGAGCGCCTGACCAGTGGCGGAGAACGCCATCGATCATCTGATCCGGCAATTTGCGCGCTTGCCCGGCCTCGGCCCTCGCTCTGCCCGGCGATTGGCCTTGCATCTGTTGCAGCGGCGCGAGGTGGTGTTGCAGCCGCTTTTGGCCTCGCTGATGTCAGTTGCGCAGTCTGTACGGCAGTGCAGCATTTGCCGGAACCTGGATTTTGGTGACCCGTGCAGCATTTGCGCCGATCCTAAGCGGGAGACCGGAAGCCTGTGTGTGGTGGAGACGCTGGCCGACCTATGGGCGTTGGAGCGCAGTGGCTCGTTTCGCGGGCGTTACCATGTGTTGGGTGGGCTGCTGTCGGCCTTGGACAATGTCCGGCCAGAGGATTTGGGTATTGCTGCTTTGCTGGAGCGGGCAGGGGATCCGGGCGTTGAGGAGGTCGTGCTGGCGTTGGGCGCCACGGTCGACGGCCAGACGACGGCGCATTATCTCTCCGACGCGTTGGCGCACACAGGGGTACGGATTACCCGCTTGGCCCATGGTGTGCCGGTTGGCGGCGCGTTGGAATATCTGGACGACGGCACGCTATCTGCTGCGATGCGGTCACGCCGCCCGCTATAGCGATCTACTGGCTGGCCCAGAGGATGCGCGCCAGCCATTCCACATCCGATGTTTGTAGCATTGGGTCCGCGTGTTCTGGATTGACGCTGCGCAGCTCGACCCATTGGGCAGTGCGGCGCACCAATTCCTTGGCCATCACTTCGCCCTCCCGCGTTTTGATGACGACACGGTCGCCGCGACGGATGTTGGCGGCGGGGGAGACGATGATGCGGTCACCGTCGCGATAGAGTGGCTCCATCGAATCGCCGCTGACCACAAGGGCATAGGCATTGGGGTCGCTCACATCGGGGAACACCACCTCATCCCAGCCGGATCCAGTCGGATAGCCGGCATCATCAAAAAAGCCAGCAGTCCCAGCTTGCGCGCAGCCAATTACCGGTATTCGCTGGGTTGTCTTGTTGGAACTGTTTGGCAATTCCGCCAGAAATTCGCCGATTGTGGCACCGGTTGCCTCCAGCACCTTGGCAACGCTTTCCGTGCTGGGCCAGCGCAACTTGCCGTCGCGTGTGGATCGCTTGCTTTTGTTAAAGGTGGTCGCATCGAGCCCAGCCCGCTTCGCGAGGCCAGAGGGCGACATGCCATACCGTGTCGCCAACCCATCGATCGCCGCCCATATCTCTGAATGTCTCAACATGGGAACACTATCTCATAAAATCTCTTGACGTACACTAAGAACATATTCATATTATAGGGCGAGATGGGAAAGCTATGGGAGATCACATATGAAACATCCTTGTTTTGTCCCGCCGCGTACCGGCAATGGTGGTGAAGTTCCGTTTGAGAACGTTGAAGAAGCGTGGCTGTGGGGGGTAAAAGGGGTGAAGTCCCGCATAGAAGGTGTGCGGATGCTTCCAGGCATGAGTCGGGTGGAGCGACCTTGTGAGGCGGTGGATGTGGTCAATTGTGTTGCCAAATTGCGACGTTCACGCCGGCTTTCTCAGCAGCAAATTGCTATTTTGTTCCTGTATGGACAACATGATGTTCCACCAAGAGTGTTGGGTGGTAATCACGCCCAAGCGGCAATTGTTTGGGATGAGGCGTTGAATGTTCTGAAGTCGGAATTGGAACAAAAAGGCATTGTGGCTCAGCAATTGCCGCAGGAGCTAGCCGATGCGTAGGGCCTTGGTGGTTTTCAGTGGGCGGGCAGACCTGCCGTGGCAGCGATTGCTGCGGCCAGGTTTTCGCCACTGCAGCCTGATAGTGGCGGACGGCGCCAACTGGTTGTTGATCGAGCCGCTGGCGAGCTGCCTGCAGGTTCGTTCTATCGGAAGTGTAGATGCAGACTTGGGTTCGCGCCTTCGGAACGCTGGCTTTAGCGTACTAGAGACGAACACGTTGCCGCCGGGCGACCGTCCGGCGCCGCTCGGGTTTTGGACTTGCGTGGAGACGGTGAAGCGTGGGCTGGGCATCCGCTCGATTCTGGTTCAGACGGCGTGGCAGCTGTTTCGATATATAGAACAGAAAGCGAAAATAACTCTTGACGTTGGGATAAATTAGGAATATAAACAAAATCAAGACATCAGAGCTGTGTCTGGAGCCCAACGGCCCGGCCAGCAGAAAGGAGACCCTATGGCCGCTGTTGTAAGCCCGTTATTCGTTGATGAGCCGTCGCCTCCCAAAGGCAACACCTCCCCGCCGCCGGTGTTGGCTGTCGCGGACGTGTCAGCTGAGGAGGCATCGGGGCCGGTCGCGGAAGCGGCTGCCCGAAGGACCGCGTTGGCTCGGTTGCGCCGCGGCCGCATTGGCACGATTGCCACCAGCGCCCGCGGAATTTTGCAACCAGGCCAAGCGGCCGTGACGCGTCGTTCTCTGTTGGGAGGTTGAGCCATGGATGTTGCACCAAAGCTACGAGCGGATTTCCGCCGGGCGTTTCAATCCCGCCAACAATGGGAGGCGCATTGGCGCGAGTGCTATCGCTATGCCCTGCCGCAACGAGAAACGACTGCGGATGCAGGAAGCGGTGGTGGCAGCCGGGTGGATCGATTGTTCGATGCGACCGCCGCCGATGCGGTGGACCAGTTGGCCGCCAGCCTGCTGTCGGAACTGACGCCGCCATGGGCGCGTTGGTTGGAGCTTTGCCCTGGCACGGATGTGGCTGCTGAAGAGCGTGGGGATATCGCCCCGGCGCTCGATCGGGCCAGCGCGGTGCTGCAATCGCATTTTGACCGCTCGAACTTCGCAGTGGAGGTGCATCAGTGCTTTCTGGACCTGGTGACGGCAGGCACAGCTTGTCTGTTGTTTGAGGAAGCGCCGTTGGGGGAAGCGAGCGCGTTCCGCTTTACCGCCGTGCCGATCCATGACGTGGTGTTGGAAGAAGGGCCAACCGGCCGGCTCGACCGAACCTGGCGTCGGCTGCGGCTTACACCAGAGCAATTCGCCCGGCGGTATAGTGTTGAGCCGCCGGATGCTGGGGGCAGCGAGAACCCGCCGCCGATCGGCGTCCTGGAATCCGTGCAGCCCGGCGCGAATGGATACCGCTATGTGGCGATCCGTGAGCAACCGGATGGTGATGATGGCCTGCTGGCCGAAGGCGAGTTTGCCTCCAGCCCCTTCATCAATTTCCGCTGGGTCAAGGCGCCTGGGGAGGGCTATGGCCGCTCACCAGTGATGAAGGCGCTGCCGGACATCAAGACCGCCAATAAAGTGGTCGAATTGGTGCTGAAGAACGCCTCGATTGCGGTCACCGGCATCTGGCAGGCCGATGATGACGGCGTGCTCAACCCCGCGGCGGTGAAACTGGTGCCGGGGGCGATTATTCCAAAGGCAGTCGGCTCTGCCGGTCTGGCGCCCTTGGATGCGCCCGGACGGTTTGACGTATCGGAATTGGTGTTGAGCGACCTGCGGGCTCGCATCAAGCATGCCTTGTTGGTTGACCGCCTAGGCGTTGTGCAGGGCCCAAGGATGACGGCAACGGAGGTGCTGGAACGCGCGGCGGAGATGGGGCGCATCTTGGGAGCGACTTATGGTCGACTGCAGGCGGAGTTGCTGGGGCCGTTGGTTGCCCGTGCATTGTCGATCCTGCGGCGGCGGGGCGAGATTGGTGACCTGGCCGTTGATGGCCGGGTGATTGACCTGCGCTATCGCTCGCCTTTGGCAGAGGCGCAACGTCGGGCGGATGCACAATCGGCATTGCAGTGGATCCAGACGGTTGCCGCTCTGGGTCCTGAAGCGATGGATGCGGTTGATCTGCCGGCGTTCACCCGTTGGTTCGGTGAGCAAATGGCTGTGCCCAGCGCGTTGATCAAACCGGCAGTGGATATAGGTGCTAGGACTGGTGTCGATGTGTTGACCCAGGTGGCATCGGTATTGGGGCCGGCTATCGAGGAGGCTTTGGTCGATGGCGGATGAACTATCGGACGGCTGGGCTTGGTTCGATGCCGGACCAACTGCCAGCAACGCGACCGAACTTCACAATGCGTTCGTTCGAACCTTTGCCAGCGATGCTGGCCGGCAGGTACTGACCGCCTTGCGGCGCATGACTATTGAACGACGACTGCCGCCAGATGCGCCAGAGGCGCTGCTGCGGTTTGTCGAAGGCCAGCGGGCGTTGGTGGCGCATATGGAGCGCCTCTCTGCGCCAGATCCATCTTAGGGAGAGAATTTTATGGAACAAATAGTGAATATAGACAGTGGCGAGACGACCTCGCCTGCCCGTCCAGAGGATGTGCCTGAGAAGTTTTGGGATGCCGATGCGGGCAATGTGCGCGTCGACGCGATGGCCAAGTCCTACCGAGAGCTAGAAAAGCATATGAGTGGTATGGTGCGGTTGCCGGATGATGATGCGCCGCCAGAAGAACGGGAGCGGTTCTTGCGTAGGCTGGGCGTACCTGAATCGCCCGATGCCTACGAATTTGGCGATGACGGGGCTGAGACCGCGTTCTCTCCAGATCCGGACGTTAACCAGCGCCTGCATGCCGCCGGGTTCTCCAACGATCAGGCCAAGCTGGTTTACAATCTGGCCCAGGAATACGTCGCGCCGTTGGTGCAACAGGCCGCTGTCGAGTTTGAAGCGGAACGGCAGACAGAGCGTCTGGCCAAGCAGTTCGGTGGTGCCGACAAGTGGGAGCAGATGAGCCGCCAGATGTTGGATTGGGGCAAGGCCAACCTGCCCGAGCCGGCCTTGCAGGCACTATCGACGACCTATGAAGGCTGCATGGCGCTGCATGGGATGATGCAGAACAGCGAGCCAGCGCTGGCGCGTGGGCATAGTGCGAGCGATGACGCTTCTATGGATCAGTTGAAGTCGATGATGCGTGACCCACGCTATTGGCGGGATCGCGACCCGGCTTTCATTCGACAAGTGACCGAAGGGTTTGAGCGCGCTTATCAGCGCGACGTCTAAACCATTCGGCCCGAAGATCGCGCCCGTCCGTGATGGCCCTCTATGAGAGGCCCGTGGATCAGTGCGCGGTGGTCGGTCCGCCGGTGAACTGATGAGGCGACGCGCTGGGTTTCTCTTCACCAGCGCCGGCGCCCCAGCCCGGCGGGCCGATGCTCAGCTGCGGCCGCTCTCCTCGCAGGGAGCAGCGACAACTGCATCGCTGAGCATTTCTCCAACCCGATCACCCTTATGTTGAGGATTGACAGCCTATGTCTGTAACAATTGACCAATCATTCATCCGCCAATTTGAGGCGGAGGTGCACGAGGCCTATCAGCGGATGGGTTCGAAACTGCGCCAGACGGTCCGCTCAAAAGGTGACGTGAAGGGCAGCTCCACTACCTTCCAAAAGGTGGGCCAGGGTGCTGCCTCGACCAAATCACGCCATGGTTTGGTGCCGGTGATGTCCATCGATCACACCGCGGTGGAGTGTGTTTTGACGGACTTCTATGCCGGCGACTGGATCGACAAACTGGATGAGATGAAGATCAACATCGACGAGCGGCAGGTCATCGCCAATGCCGGTGCCTACGCCCTGGGTCGCAAAACCGATGAGTTGATCATCACCGCGTTGGATGCATCTACAAACTTTGCCGGCGCCAATACCGACGGCCTGACAAAGGCCAAAGTGCTGACCGCATTCGAGATGATGGGCGGTGCCGACGTGCCGGACGATGGCCAGCGGTTCGCTGTCATCGGATGGAAGCAGTGGGCGGAGTTGCTGGACATTCCTGAGTTCGCCAACGCCGAATACGTCGGGCCGGACGCCTTGCCATGGCGTGATACGCAGGCCAAACGCTGGCTGGGCACGACCTGGATTCCACATTCTGGCCTATCGGTATCTGGCTCAGTGCGGCTGTGCCACTGGTATCACCGTACGGCGATTGGCCATGGCTCTGGTGCGGACGTGCAGACCGACATCACCTGGCACGGCGATCATGCTGCCTGGTTCGTCGCCAACATGATGAGCCAGGGGGCAGTGATGGTGGAGCCTGCTGGCGTTGTCACTTTGCAATGCCTTGAAGCCTAGGCCTAACCAGTAACCAAGAAGGAGGATTGATATGGCTTTCGATTCCGATGGCTTGGGTGTGCTGGCTTACTGCAACGGTTTTACGCTGTGGCACTATCATGGCGCTGATAGCTCCTTCTCGACGATCAAGACCAACGGGTTTTTTAACCCGGCGGCGGATCTGATGCGGCTGGGAGATCTGATTGTTGTTCAGGCAAAGAACGATATCAGCGGCATGCGCCGGGTCTCGTTGCAGAATGGTGCGCAGGTGAACACAGCCGCGATGGCTTAGGGGATCACTCACCTAAAATTCTGCCCTGATTGCCCCGTCGTCCTTTTGGATGGCGGGGCTTTTTTACGCCAACTTTTCCACCCAAACATTTCAATGCCACAAAGGAGACCATCCATGGCTGTAAGCGCCATCGCGCTATTCTCGCGCGCGCTGCTGAAATTGGGAGCGCGCCCGATTGCCAGCTTTGATGAAGGCACTGCCGAAGCAGAGGTGGCGGCCAATCTCTATCCCTCTGTGCGTGATGCGTTGCTATCGGCGCATGCCTGGTCGTTTGCGACGGCGCAGCTGCGCTTGCCGCGCTTGGAGGCACCGCCAGTGGCCGATTTCGGCGAGGCGTATCAGTTACCTGCCGATTTTCTGCGGGCGATCTCTGCCGGTACGGCGTCGCGCGGGCGTGGCTTGCGGTATCGCATCATCGACCAGCGCCTGCACACCTCCAGCAACGAGGTGTTTCTGACCTACGTCTTCCGACCGGCGGAGACGGATTTCCCGCCGTTCTTCGACCAACTCCTGATGGCCCGCATGGCCGCGGAGTTCTGCATTCCCATCACCGAGAGCACGTCGCGGGCGGAGATGCTGTACCGCGTCGCCGAGGCGGAATTCCGTCGGGCGCGCCTGATTGATGCACAGCAGGATACGCCGACGGCCCTGGAGGACTTTCCGCTGGTTGAGGTGCGTGGCCAATGACCCGCGTCAACCTGCTGAAGACCAATTTCACGGCGGGAGAGATCTCGCCGTTGCTGTTTGGCCGAGGCGATCTGCGGGCCTATGACAACGGGGCGGCGCAGCTGCGCAACGTCTTCATTCACCCGACGGGCGGTGTCTATCGCCGCCCTGGCCTGCGCTATGTGGCGACGGCGCGGGGGAGCGGGCGGCTGGTCAGCTTCGAATTTAATACCGAGCAGACCTATCTCTTGGCGTTCAGTGAACAAATGCTGGACGTGTATCAGGATGGCGACCTGATCGCATCGGTGGCGACGCCGTGGACCGAACTGCAACTGGCGCAAATCGCCTGGACGCAGAGCGCTGACACGCTGCTGGTAACGCATCCGGATACAGAACCCCGTCGGATCACACGCACTGGACCGGTGACGTGGACAGTCGATATCTGGCCGTTTTCCGTTAGTGGAGATCTGAAACGCCATCCGTATTACAAATTTGCGGGCCCCGATGTGACGGTCACGCCGGGCGCGGTGACTGGCGTTACCATGCTGACGGCGTCGGCCAACCTGTTTGATTTAGCTCATGCCGGGCAGAACTGGCGGATTGCTGGCAAGCAGGTTCGGGTGGACTCTGTTACTTCGGGCACGCTGGCCAATGTGACGGTGCTGGAGGATCTGCCGAGTACGGATCCAACGCCTGACTTCGAGGAGCCAGCGTTCTCTCTGTTGCGCGGGTGGCCCGTGACCGTGGCGTTCCATCAGGACCGGCTGGTCATCGGCGGTTCGCGTGATTTGCCGAACCGGTTGTGGCTGTCCAAAGCTGGCGACTTGTTCAACTTCGACTTGGGCGAAGGCCTGGACGATGAGAGCATCGAATTTCCCATCCTCTCCGACCAGGTGAACGCCATTCGCGGCGTGTTCAGTGGGCGGCACTTGCAGGTGTTCACGTCCGGTGCGGAATGGATGGTCACCGGCGATCCGTTGACCCCTGCGACGGTGCAGGTGCGCCGGCAGACGCGGATTGGCTCTGCGGTGGATCGCTATGTGCCGCCGAAGAATGTGGATGGCGCGACACTGTTTGTCGGGCGGACTGGCCGCGAATTGCGGGAATTTCTGTTCTCCGACATCGAGCAGGCCTATCAGGCCGCTGATTTGGCACTGCTGGCCCGGCATTTCTTTGAACGCCCGGTTTCTCAGGACTACGACCCGGAGCGGCGACTGCTGCACGTGGTGCTGGCCGATGGTTGCCTGGCAACCCTGACCGCCTTCCGCAGCGAGCAAGTGACCGCCTGGAGCAGGCAACAGACCGAGGGTTCATTCCGCGATGTGGCCGTGGTTGGGACGGAAACCTACGTCGCCGTAGAGCGCGAGCACGGGCTGTTCATCGAGGCATTTGATGATGCCCTGGGGGTCGATAGTGGCGAGACCCAGTCACTGACAACGCCGGCTGAGACGATTGCTGGCTTGGATAGGCTGGAAGGTCAGGCCGTCACTATCGTTGCCGATGGCACCGTGCGCACGGATGCAGTGGTCGACAGCGGTATCGTGCCGATTGGCGTGGAATCTTTGGTGATAACGGCGGGCCTATCGTTCACCCATGTCATCGAATCTCTGCCAATCGCAGCCAACTTTCCACGCGGGCCGTCGCAGGGTGCCTCTTACCGGTTGGTGGAGGTGACTTTCCGATTGCACGAGACCGGCGCGCTGGCGGTGGACTTGGGCGATGGTGTGAAGCCAACCCCGTTTCGCCAAGTCGGCGGCAACATGACCTTCGGCGCACCCACTCCAAACTTTAGCGGTGACAAGCGCCTGCGGGCGCTGGGTTGGCGGCGCGCTGGCATCGACCGTCCCTGGCGGATCGAGCAGGCGGCGCCGGTGCCCTGCACCGTTCTTTCTGTAACAACCGAAATCAAGGTGACTGATTGATGGCAGCCCTGACCTCTACCGTCGTGCCAGCGGTGCTGACCGGCGCATCGGTTGGCCTGAACCTGTTGCAACGCTCGCAAGAGTTGAACGCAGCAGAGGCCGCCGCAAAGCAAAGTGCCCGCGCGAACGAAGCCCAGGCCGATCTGCGGCTAGAGGATTTGCGCACCCAACAGGCCGAAGAGGCCGCCAAACGGCGCGATGCGTTGCGGCGCGCTCAGGCCCGAGCCCGTGCAACCCTTTCCGGGCGAGGTGTGGGTGCCGCCGGTGGTTCCGGTGCGGCGGTGCTGCAGGGTCTGGCAGCGGAAACGGCGCGAGACGCTGAGTTCTCCGGCCAGGAATTCGACCTGCGAGCCGAGAACATCCGGCTGGGCCTGGATACGTCGCGGCAGCGCGACCTGCTCCGCCTCTCCGAAACGCGCCGGCGTGCACAACTCGACACCTTGCGGCAAGGGCTAAGCCTGCCCAGCCGCTTTGACCTGATTTGATTGGAGGACCTGGTTCATGGCCGAAAGCGGACACATCCAAATCACAACGACACCGCCACGGGTGCAATATCTGGCAGATGGTGTGCAGACGCTGTTTGTCTTCCCGTTTCCAATTTTTAACGCAGACAACCTGCAGGTCTATATCGACGGCCTGTTGCAGTCCGGCACCTACACCGCCACTGGCGTTGGCGCCAGCCATGGCGGCTCGATAGCGTTCTTGACGCCGCCTGCCGCCAGCGCGCGGGTGACAATCCGGCGGTTGCTGCCGTTGCAGCGCACCAGCGATTTTCAGGAAGGCGGGGATTTCCGTGCCAAGACCCTGAATGATGAGTTGGATTATCAGACGGCAGCCCTGCAGCAGGTCGGCACTGACATGGAGCGCGGCCTGCGGCTGCCGCCTGCAGACCCTGATGTGAACACCACACTGCCGGATTAGCAAACGCGAGCGGGCAAGCTGTTGGCGTTCGATGCGGCGGGCGGCCCGGTCGTGTTGGCGCCGACAGCCAACCTGCCAGATGACGCCGGCGACCGCTATGTGACCGGCACCGGTCGGGTGACGCCGCGGACGTTGTCCGATCGCTTTGCAGCGCTGCCGACGGTTCAGGATCAGGGTGCGTTGGGTGATGGGGCGACCGATGATGGGCCGGTGCTGGCCGCACTCGACCAGCCGCACGCTCTGCCGAAGGCCGACTATGTGGTCACGCCGGATGATCTGCCGGAGGTGCGCCCGTATTATGTGGAGGGGGCGGGCGCACTGCTCGACCCGTCGGCAACGGAAACGCCATTGCAGACCCGCCACGACCTGTTCAACCAGCGTGGCATGGGGCGCTCCGTGGCGATGTTGGCCAGCATGTTGCCGGACCTTTTGGGGCCAACACCGAATGTCTCGGCCATAGCGACGGCGATTGCGGCGGGTGCAGCGAAAGTGGTGTTCGTCGGCGATAGCATCACCGAAGGCGCGTATGACTCGGAGCCAGAGAATGGTTGGGCTGCTCTGTTCCAGCAATCGCTGACCCGCGCTTTTCCGAATGTCGCCTGGACGTTCGAAAACCTGTCGCTTGGCTCCCGCGATGCAGAGCATTTGGCCGACCCGGCATATTTGGCGCTGGCGGAGGAGCC
>CALKDI010000186.1 GCA_938084065.1 uncultured Alphaproteobacteria bacterium | reverse complement strand
GCGCCTCCTCCACCTTGCGGCCGGCGTACATGACCACGACCCGGTCGGCGTTCTCGGCAACGACGCCCATATCGTGGGTAATCAACACGATCGCCGTCCCGGTCTTTTCCTTCAGGTCGCGCATCAGATCCAGGATCTGCGCCTGAATGGTGACGTCCAGCGCCGTTGTCGGCTCATCCGCGATCAGGATCTTGGGATCGCAGCACAGCGCCATGGCGATCATCACGCGTTGGCGCATACCGCCGGACAACTGATGCGGATAGGAGTCCACCCGGCTTTCCGGCTCCGGGATCGAGACCCGTCGCAGCATATCGATGGCCACAGCACGAGCCTCGCGCTTGGATAGGCCCCGGTGCAGTGCCAAAGCTTCGCTGATTTGATGGCCGATCCGATAGAGCGGGTTCAGCGCCGTCATCGGCTCCTGGAAAATCATCGAGATGTCATTACCGCGAATGGCCTCCATCTGCTCTTCCGGCAGATCCACCAGGTTCAGGCCTTCAAACTCAATCGCACCGCCAACAATCTTGCCAGGCGGGTCCGGGATCAGGCGCAAAATCGAGAGCGCTGTCACGCTCTTACCGCAACCGGATTCACCAACAACCCCCAACGTCTCACCCTCGCGCACGGTGTAGGACAGCCCGTCCACCGCCTTAACTACGCCATCCTGCGTACGGAAATGGGTTTGCAGGTCGCGTATCTCCAGCACGACTTTGTCGGCCCGCGCCGCTCGGTTAGGTGGGGTCAAGTCCTCTTGCACCGCTTGATTCAACGCTTGTACTCCGTCCGCGGGTGGCTGGTTCTCAGGCATGCTGTGATCATTGCAAGTTATCAGAGCATAAGAAAGCGGCACTGCAAAGCCGTGTTTGCGACCCTGCAATCTCCGATAGACTCACCCTAGAGCCTACACTAAGGTTTTGAGGTTGTTTTACACAGCAGACAGAGGAAACGCCAAATGACTATACCCGGAATGAGAATGCCGAACTGGAGTCGCCGCAAATTTATGCAGGCGAGTGCAGCATTGGCCGCCGGCACCTACGGCCTTGGCATGGGCCGCTCGATGGCCGCCGTGCCGATGGAAATGGACGGCTCCAAGTTTCAACTTAGAGCGCCAGAACCGAACGCCAAACGTGGCGGTGTGCTGCGCTACGGTATCACGATGCGCCCGCCGCACCTGGATTTCCATCAGTCCGGCACGGTCAACAACTTGGGCTCCCAGGGTTGCATGTATGACAACCTGATCCGCCGCAATCCAAATGACAGCGGTCAGACCATCATCCCCGATTTGGCGCATAGCTGGGAGATTTCGAAGGACGGCACGTCCTATGTCTTCCACCTGCGCAAAGGCGTGGAATTCACCGATGGTGCCAAGCTGACATCTGCCGATGTGAAGGCCACATTCGACCGCATCACTAAGCCGCCAGAGGGCATTAACATCCCGCGCTCCGGCCTGTTCAAATCGGTCGATAGCGTCAACGCGCTCGACGATCACACGATAGAATTCAAGCTGGCCGTGCCGCGGCCGGCAGACTTCATCATGGGTGCCATCGCCAGCGGCTGGAACGGTATCGTTCGCAAGAAAACGCTGGAGGACAATAACTACAACCTCCGCAAAACCCTGGATGTTCCCGGCACCGGCCCGTTCCAAAGCCAGCGCCGTGTCGAACAGGAAATCTGGGAGATGAAGCGCAACGACAATTATTGGAACGAAGGCCTGCCCTATCTGGATGGCATTGAGTTCTATCACCTCGGCGCGTTCTCGCCTGATTTGGGGTCTTCGCTCCTGTCCGGCCGTATCGACTATGCCCGCCTGATCGATCCGATCACCCGCAAAGAGGTCGATAAGACCGAAGGCATGAGCGCTACCGACTACTTCCAGTCGGTTATCCAGGCCACCTGGATGAACGCCAAGAAAGGCCCACTGGCCGATCCGCGCGTCCGTCGGGCCTTGCACCTGGTGCTCGACCGCCCCGTGCTAGTCGATGTTGTGCGCGATGTTGCGCCGATGATGGTCGGCGGCTTCGTCTATCCCTTCTCGAACAACGCCACACCAATTGAGGAGCTGAAAAAGCGCCTCGGTTACATGGACACTCAGGATGCCGCCATTGTCGAGGCGAAAAAACTGATGGCCGAAGCCGGGTATGCCGATGGCATCACCGGTCTGGACTTCCTGGTTCGTGAGGTCGCCAGCTTCAAGCTTTGGTCACAGGCCATTCAGGCAATGCTGGATCAGGCGCTGAACGTGAAGTGCAACCTGCGCACCGTGGTTGAGTCGGTTTGGTTCGATGACGTCGCGACCGGCAGCTATGATCTCGCCATCGGCGCGATTGTGTCCACGCTGATCGACCCGTCTGACTACTTTGGCGCTTGGTATGCCAAAGGTGGCCCGCAGAACTACTCGAACTGGGAACATGAAGGGTTCGAGGAGCTTTTGAAGGTCATCGATAGCGAGGTCGACCCGGTGAAGCGGCAAGCCGCCATCACCGCCGCCGAAATGATCATGGAAGAAAACCCACCGCTGCTGCCAGTGGCCTGGGAAAAGATCAACGACGGTTGGTATGACTATGTGAAAGGCCATCGTCCGGATAACTATTTCGGCATCTACGATGTCGTCCGGTTCGATACGTTCTGGCTCGATAAGTAGCCACCATGCAGTAGCGGCATCAGTTCGGTCTGACGCCGCTACTCACCCCCTCAAGAACGTCGCCGCGGGCCCTGTCTCGGCGGCGTTTTTGCGCCAAACATTGTGCCCTCATACCTCGGGACTATAGCCATCATGCAAATCGTCGATGCCCAAATCCACATTTGGGGCACTGGCCTGCCCAGCAACATGGCGCACCGCCAGGTGACCTCCTTCACGGCGGAGGAAGCCATTGCGATGATGGACGAAGCCGGCGTCAACGCAGCCGTTATTCACCCGGTCGGTTGGGACCCAAACTCGACCCAGATGGCCTTGGATGCTGTCCACAAATACCCCGGGCGCTTTGCCATCATGGGCTCGCTGCCGCTGGATGAGGCCAATTCCCGCCCATTGGTAGAGCAATGGCGCCAGACCCATGGGATGCTGGGCCTGCGCTATCTTTTCCTCAGCGACCAAGAACGTGCACGCCTAGAAAGCGATACCCTGGATTGGTTCTGGTCCGCTTGCGAGGCTGCCAGCGTGCCCGTCGCCGTGCTGGCCACCGATTCCCTCGCCCGCCTAGGCCAGATCGCCGAGCGCCACCCCGGCTTGCGTCTGACCATAGATCATCTGGGCGGCAGGGGCGGTAACACCACCCTCAAAGACGCCGCCGCCATGACCCACATGCCGGAATTGCTGAAGCTCGCGCGCCTCCCCAACGTGGCCGTCAAGGCCACTGGCGCACCAGGCTATTCCAGCGGGGCCTACCCCTTTCCCTCCATGCACACCTATCTGCAGCAGATCTACGACGCCTTCGGCCCAAACCGCATGTTCTGGGGCACCGACATCACCAAGATGCCCTGCTCCTGGCAGCAATGCGTGGAGATGTTCACCCAGGAATTGCCGTGGCTGCCGGCTGAAGACCACTCACTGGTTATGGGCCAGGCTATCTGCGACTGGTGGGGTTGGGACCGGTAATTTAACCGCCCCTCGCAATGGTGGGGATGGTGTGACAATACTGATCCTGGCGTGGCGTTTTCTTCAATGCCCTGCCTCCCCAAAAATCAACCAAACCGCAGCTTGTCGCGATAGCGCTCCACCACCGCGTCCATCGCCGTGTCTGCCGTCTTCACGTCGATGGCGCGGACGCCGAAGGCGGCGGCATGTTGCGGCAGGTCGGGCTCTTTGCCATTTGCCAAGTCCTTGGCCATCTGGAGCAGTCGGCGGCGGGCGGCAATCACGGCGATGTCGGAGGTGCCCAAGTGCTCCTGGGAGCGGTCGGCGATGGTGCCCATCATCTCCACCAGAGCGCGATCCTGGTTGTTGATGCCAGGCACGCCGCTGGCGTGGCCGCGGCGCTTGGCAGCGTAGTCGCGCTGGTAGTCGTTGGTGCGGTTGATCTCCGGCGTGAAGGTGCCGGGGATCAGGGCCGGCGCCGCACCCATGCCGCTTTCCAGGTAATCCACATCGGTCTGGGTCATTGGTGCCTCGGGATTATATGAGGTGCCGAAGACGTACGTGTTCTCGTCATCGATGGGGATGTAGGCGCGCGATGAGATCGGGAAGCGTGGCTGCGGGATGATCGAGTTGCTGGGCAGGATCCATTGCGTCAGCCTCCAGTTGTACTGACCATCGCCCATATCCCGCTGTGAGCCATAGTAATAACCATAGTCCGTGTCGCGCACGTCGAGCTTGGGCATGCCATCCTTGCCCCAGTTCGACACCGCCTCCTTCAGCCCCTCGGACAGCGGTGCGGCGTCGTCTACGCGATGCAGAAAGGTGGTGTGGCAGGTGTCGAGTTCGCCCTCCAGCCCCTGCATGTAATTGGCGTTGTAGTGCCATTTGCGCTGCCAGCGGTGCGCCGGCGGCAGGGTGGCCCACTCGAAGCGGGGCAGTGGCGGCTTCTTCTCCGCGGGGCCCATATAGACCCAGATATAGCCGCCCCACTCCGCGGCGCTGTAGGTCTTGATGCGCACCTTGTGCTTGAAGTCGGTCTCCGGCCGCTCGTTCGGCATGTCGACGCAGTTGCCGTCCACGTCGAACTTCCAGCCGTGATAGACACAGCGCAGGCCGCATTCCTCGTTCCGGCCGAAGGACATGGGTGCGCGGCGGTGTGGGCAGTATTCGTCCAGCACGCCGAGCCGCCCATTTGTATCGCGGAAGGCGACCAGGTCCTCGCCCAGCAGGCGGAAACGCACAGGCTCGCCATCGGGCTCCGCCAGTTCGTGGGGCATGAAGGCCGGCAGCCAGAAGCGGCGGAATAACTCGCCCATCGGCGTGCCGGGGCCGACGCGGCAGAGGATCTCGTTGTCTTCGGGGCGAAGCATGGGCGGGGCGCTCCTGATCGTCTCTGGATGTTGATAATTGTTAAGGCAGGTGTTGAGGAATGTTAAGGTTTGTTAAAGTGGCGGGGAAGAGGTTGGCGCGATTTCAATATGTTACAGAAACGCGTCCGCGAACCTTCACACTACACGACTCTCATTTTTTGCGGTTTCAAAGCGTTCCAGCAGGCAAGTGCGTTTTCGGCGTTGTTTCTGAGCATGTGTCTGAGATGGTCGAAGCCGATGCGGAACCATGATTTGGCATAGTAGCCATGGGATTTCCGCGGGTTCTTTTTGGTGCCGATGAGGCGTGCCGCGGTCTTGCTGGCCCAAGCCATAGCCAGCGC
>CALKDI010000185.1 GCA_938084065.1 uncultured Alphaproteobacteria bacterium | reverse complement strand
CGCAACAGCGACCCGCCCCCGGGTACAACCGTCATCTGGCGCGGATTCACCCGGTTGGCAGACCTCGACGAGGGATTCCGGGCAGCACAAACGGGACAAAAAATACTTGTGGGTAATTGAAAGTTGCTCGCACCGCTTACGATATAGGCGAAGATGCCCGATCAAATTTTCGGTTTGATCGAGGGTCGCTCTAACCCTTTTTCGGACGCTCTTGCACGGAACCGCCCGCGGCTTTCCAGCCGGTAAGGCCGCCTTCGATATGGGAGACGTTTTCCATCCCCATCTCCGTCAGGCGATCGGTGGCCAGAGCAGACCGCCAGGCACTGGCGCAATAGAGCAGGTATTGCTTGCTCTCATCGTTCAGATTGGAGCGGTAGTAGGGGCTGTCTGGGTCAACCCAGAACTCCAGCATGCCGCGCGGCGCGTGCATAGCGCCTTCGATCATGCCGTCCCGCTCCAATTCCCGCACGTCACGGATATCGACGAACACCACATCATCCCGGCCGTGCATGGCTTTCGCCTCGTCCACGGACACGGTTTTGATGCGAGCGTTCGCCTCTTCGAGAAGCTGCTTGATGCCTTTTTTCATCGCCATGAGCGATTCTCCTTTTCCCGTTTCCTAAAGCAACACCCGCGCAACCTAAACCAGTTGCGCGGGGTCAGTTGCCCTAACCGTTGAACATCTGGTTCGGCAGCCACAGCACGATGCCAGGGAATGCTACGAACAGCGCCACGGTGAGTACGTCACAGATAAAGAACCACCAGATGCCTTTGAAGATATCCAGCAGTGGGATATCCGGGCGGACGCCCGCAACAACGAAGCAGTTCAGGCCAATCGGTGGCGTGATCAGGCAGATTTCCACCATTTTCACGACAATGATGCCGAACCAAATCGGATCGAAGCCCAGTGACAGGATGATTGGTTGCACCAGTGGCAAGGTCAGCAACAACATGCCGATGGCATCCATGAACATGCCGAGCACGCCGTACATCAACAGGATGACCAACAGGATCCAATAGCGGTTCACATCCAGACCGGTGACCAATGCCTCCAGCTCACCCGGCAATTGCGAGAAGCCGAGGAAGCGGACCAGGATCAGAATACCCCAGATGATCGTGATGATCATGACTGCGGTACGCGCTGACTCGGTCAGGCCGTGCACGAACTGTTTCCAGGTCATGCCATGAGCCAGCGCCAAGCAGAAGATGATGAAGGCACCGACAGCACCAGATTCGGTCGGCGTCATCCAGCCGGTGTAAACACCGCCCATGATGATGCAGACGACGGCAATGATGCCCCACATCTGGCCGAGAGACTTGATACGCACGCTCCAGGCGGCAGAGGACGTCGGCCCACCTAGCTCCGGCTTCAGCTTGACCCGCACATAGATCGACACGGCGTAGATGATTGCGGAGATGATGCCCGGGATGAATCCAGCCAGCAGCAGCCGACCGACCGACTCTTCCACGATGATCGCATAGATCACCAGGATGCCTGACGGCGGGATCAGCGAGGCGAGCGTGCCGCCCGCAGCCACAACACCGGCAGCAAAGCCGGGCTTGTAACCGTATTTGAGCATCTCCGGAATGGCGATCCGGCTAAACACCGCTGCCGTAGCCGTGGATGCGCCAGAGACCGCCGCAAACGCACCGGTCGCAAACACCGTTGCAATGGCAAGGCCGCCCGGGAATCCACCGAACCACATGCGCATGCAATAAAACGCGCCCTGTGTCAGCCTAGCGTGGAATGCCATGTAGCCGATGAGGATGAACATGGGCAGCACACTCAGCGAGTAGTGCGCCAATTCAGCGAACGGAACGATACCGGCGATGCCGATGCCAGGCTCAAAGCCCAACGCGAACGCATCTAACAGGGTGCCCTCGCCCGGCGGCAATTGCTGGACACCGATCGTCATGACCAGGCCCAGCAGGCCGACAAAAGCGCCTGCATAGGCAACATGCATGCCGATCACGACGAGGCATCCCAGCACAATCATGCCGGCAATGCCGAGAGTGAGTGGATCTACGAGCATCTAACGGCGCCCCTCTACGTCAACATCGTCATCGTCGATGGCATCGCGAGCCGCCTCAGCTTCAGCCGCCGCAATTTCTTCGGTCATCAGCGATCGTGGCACCGCATAGGGCTCCAGGTCTGGATTCCTAAGCATCCGCAGAAACCCGAAGAAAGAAATGATCAATCGGCCAAACAGGATGCAGAAACCAAACACAATGATCAGTTTCGGCGGCCATACCGGCAATTCCACATCCATCGTGCTGTCGCCCAGCTCATACGCCCGCAGGAAGTGGTTGTAACTGCCGTAGATCATCAGCGTACAGATAACCATGGTGGCAAAGTTGCTGACAAATTCGAACAGCCAGTGCGCCCGGCCCTTCAACGCTTGAACAACAATCTCCATCCGCACATGGCCTGCCATGCGCTGGCAATAGGCCAACCCAAAAAAGCCCATCGTCGGGATAGCGATCTCAACCAGATCAGCCTGACCATGGATCGGGGAATTGAATATCTTTCGCGCGACCACTTCGGAACATGCCAAAAGCATCAGCGAAAATAGAAAAATTGCCGCCAGATAGTTCAGCGCTCGTTCAAGCCCATGATAGGCTTGATCGATCTTGTACAGCACTGAATCGACGGGCTCACTAACGGTGCTCATGCAAGCCACTCCGCAAGGCCGGTTGAAGGGAAAAAGGCTGATGAGCAACGCCGAGAGGCGCCCACTCATCAGCCAATCAGTAGAAGACTATTTTGCGTGTTTTTCCGCCGATGTCAGCAGAATATTCAGCAGCGCTTTGCCGTCATAGCGATACTCTTTGGTCATTTGCTCGACCCAATCGTTCCAGACTGGCTCGCCGCCGACCTTCTTGAACGCATCGCGCTCCGCTTTGCCGATCTTGATCTCTTTCAAGCCTTTTTCGACAAATTTAACCGGAAGCTCTTCCTCTGTGCGTTTGTAGGCTTCGATCTGTGCCGGATAGCCCTGAGGGGAGTCTTTAAACTCGCCGAACAACGCCTGATACTGTTTGGGCAGGGCATTGAAAGCGTCGATGTTGAAAATTTGGCCGCATGCGATTGAGCCGACATCCAGACCGCTTGTGAACCAGGTGCCCAGCTCGTAAGTGCGATAGCTCTCATGCGCATAGTAAGCAAAGCCGGCTGCATCAATCAGCCCGCGATCCATCGAAGTATAGACATCCGGTGCTGGAACTGATGTTGGGACAGCGCCCAATTTCTGCATAGCCTTACCCTGCTGGCCAAGCGCACGAATCCGCATGCCTTTCCAGTCTTCTAGGCTCTTTGGCGGCTCGCCTTTGCCAACAACCTCATACAAAGGCAATAGAGACGACATGTGGAAGAAGCTGTTCCACTTTTCTGTCTCTTTCTGCAAGATCTCGTTGCCGTAATAATCCTCTGTCACGCCTTGCAGCGCTTGAAAGTTATTGATCGGCAAGAAGGGCAGATCCAGGCCGGTATGCGCGGGCAGCTTGGCTGGGTAATAGCTGGCGCAGAAGGCACCACCCTGGAATGCACCCAGGCTAAGGCCGTCCAACACAGCGCGCGGCTTAGACAGCGTGCCCCAGTGGATGGTCATGGTGAAGTTGCCGCCTGTGCGCTCTTCCAAATATTTGGCAAAGTTGATCGTTGCGGTACTGGATGCGCGTGGTTTACCCCAAAGGGAAAAATTCCAATGAAGACGGGGGCCTTCAACGGTGTCGGCAGCATTTACGCTGGCGAACGGAACCGTCGCGACAGTCATAGCGGCTACAGCCGCTCCAATTAACAATCTCCGCATGGCGTACCTCCTGTTGTGTTTCGCTTTGGTCGACACGCCCAATAAAAATCGGGCGGTCGTCAAACTATAGTCGGATGCTCCGCCCCTGTGCAAGAGCGGTTCAGATACCGACGACAACTAGGCTATACTGCCCTCACTCCAAAACCCGAAATTTCTCGTGTGTGATGACGCGGAAGTTGTCTGACACCGTGTCGCG
>CALKDI010000184.1 GCA_938084065.1 uncultured Alphaproteobacteria bacterium | reverse complement strand
TTTTGTCCAGCAAGTTCAAGGTTATACGCCAACTCGTGCTGGAATGGTGATGGCTCCGGCGGCTCTGCTATTGGCGGCAATGTTGCCGTTCACCGGCCGGCTGGCGGACAGGTTGCCGGGCTATGTGATGGTGATGATGGGGTTGTTCGCCTTTTCAATGGGAACAGCGTTGATGATCACCAGCGATGTGAATACAGGGTTCTGGACGTTTGCAGGCTTCGCGGCCATCAGTCGTGGTGGACTTGCCTTCATTCTGCCGTCGCTATCGTCCTCAGCGCTGAAGTCGCTGACACCGTCGCAACTGCCTAAGGGTTCAGGCAACATGAACTTTCTGCGGCAACTGGGCGGAGCGACCGGTACCAACCTGATTGTCGTCTGGCTGCAAATGCAAACGCTTGTCTACTCGGATGCCCTAACCGCTACGCAAACCGTGGGGAACAGCACCAGTGGTGTCCTTCTCGAATCAGTGCAGCGCATGCTATTGCCCAGCGGGGCAGACAGCGAGGTTCGTCAAGGGATGGCGTTGGACTTCCTGGGACAGGTCGTACACGCGCAAGCCCAGGGATTTGCTTTCCAATACTGCTTCTTGGCACTGGCAGTTGTGTTCCTGATAGCACTGCTGCCGGCATGGCTTCTTGGGCAAGCGCAAAAGCGGGAATAGCCGCTTGACTTTTTTCGGCTAGCCTAGGCATAAACTGCGACTTGCGTCGCTGGATCCCAGTGGTGGCGCACCCCTGGTCGGGGCCGTAGCTCAGATGGGAGAGCGTCGCGTTCGCAATGCGAAGGTCAGGAGTTCGATCCTCCTCGGCTCCACCAAACACCTCCCCGCTAACACGATCAAACGGTCGGCGCAGACACTGCCCGGAAAGTCGAAGCACTGGCTATGGCTGCTGTCTGGTATAGTGTTGAGTGACGCACACGGATCAGAGGCTGCACCAAATGCGACGAACCCACCCTCGGGCTGGCGAGATGGATCATATCGATTGCTGGGTCTTCGACCTGGACAACACCCTGTATTGCTCGCGCAAGTACGATCTTTTCCCCGAGATGGGGGTGAAGATGGGCACGTATATTGAGCAATTTTTGGGTATATCTGCCGATGAGGCAGCAGTGTTGCGGGCGCGGTTTAGCGAGGACTATGGTACGACACTGCGCGGCATGATGATGGAACATCGCATTCCGCCGACCGAATTTTTGGACTTTGTCCACGATTTGGACCTGGATCAGATCCGTCCTGAACCGGCGTTGGACGCCGCCATCGCGGCGCTCCCGGGGCGCAAAGTGGTATTCACCAACGCGACGGTAAAATACGCGATTGATGTGATGGATCGTTTGGGGGTTGGACATCATTTTGATGTGGTGTTTGACGTTGCCGCAGCCGACTACATCCCCAAGCCGCAAATGTCGGCATATGACCAGTTTTTCAGGGCCACTAAGGTTGCTCCAAAGCGCGCGATATTTTTCGAAGATATGGCCCGCAATCTCGCTCCGGCTGCGCAATCGGGTATGACCACCGTGTGGGTTGAGAATGAGCGCCTTAACGCCGGTCCGACGCCGTCGTGCGACCATGTCCACTACATCGCGGAAGATCTGACCGGTTGGTTGCAGGCAGCAGCATTGGCCCGTTAGACGATTGGGTGTTTATTGCGCGTTTCGATGCGTTGACAGCGGCGCTTGGGCTCGCCAAGGTCCGGCGCAAAGCACTAAAGCCACACTCACGAAAAGGACGAATTCCCTATGGCAAGCTCATATGCTGATCTGGAAGCCACCATTGATGAAGCGTGGGAGCACGCGGCCGAACTGACCTCCAAAACCACAGGACCAGTGCGCGAGGCCGTCGAAGAGGCGTTGAATGCCCTCGACAGCGGCGCTGTGCGCGTGGCGGAGAAGGTTGGAGATGAGTGGGTCGTGCGCCAGTGGTGCAAAAAGGCCGTGTTGCTGTCCTTCCGCCTGAACGATTCCGCGCCCATCGCCAATGGTCCGGGCAATGCCGCCTGGTTCGACAAGGTGCCGAGCAAGTTTGATGGCTGGGGTCAGAAGGAATTTGACGCCGCTGGTTTCCGTGCCGTGCCGGGCGCGTTCGTTCGCAAGCCGGCCTACATCTCCAAAGGCGTCGTGCTGATGCCGTCCTTTGTCAACCTGGGCGCTTATGTTGGCGAGAACACCATGGTTGATACCTGGGCAACGGTGGGCTCTTGCGCACAGATCGGTGCGAACTGCCATCTCTCCGGCGGTGTTGGCATTGGCGGCGTGTTAGAGCCGTTGCAGGCAGAGCCGGTGATTATCGAGGACAATTGCTTCATCGGTGCTCGCTCTGAAGTGGTCGAGGGCGTCATCGTGAAGGAAGGCGCGGTCCTCTCCATGGGCGTATTCCTCAGCGGCTCAACCAAGATTGTGGATCGCCACACGGGTGAGATCCATATCGGCACTGTGCCAGCCTATTCGGTTGTGGTGCCAGGCTCTCTGCCAGGCGGGCCGAACCAACCGAGCCTTTCTTGCGCCGTGATCGTTAAGACGGTGGATGCGCAAACTCGCGCCAAGACCTCGATCAACGACCTGTTGCGCGATTAGCCGGCAATGGCATACGCAACTGACCCTGTAGCTCTGCTGCAAGCCCTGATCCGCTGCCCCAGCGTCACCCCTGTCGATGAGGGCGCGCTGGCAGTGCTGGAGGCTGCGCTGCGGCCTATGGGCTTCCAGTGTGAGCGTATGCCGTACACGCACCCAAACACCCCGGACGTGGACAATCTCTATGCCCGGCTAGGGTCAGTTGGCGAGCTGCTGTGCTTCGCTGGCCACACGGACGTGGTGCCGCCAGGTGATCCGGATGATTGGAGCCATCTGCCGTTTGCCGCCGATATTGTCGGTGACATCATGATTGGCCGCGGTGCGGTCGATATGAAGGGCGCGATAGCCGCCTTTGTCGCCGCGGTGGGGCGCTATCTGCAGGAGAAGGGGCCGCCGAAAAACGGCTCGATCGGCTTCATCATAACTGGTGACGAGGAAGGCCCGGCCCACAACGGCACCAAGCGTATGCTCCGCACGCTAGCTGATCGTGGCGAGGGGCTGGGAGCCTGCATCGTTGGTGAGCCGACCAACCCGAACAAACTGGGCGAGATGCTCAAGATCGGTCGGCGCGGCTCGCTCAATGGGCTGTTGCGGGTGGATGGTGTGCAGGGGCATGTGGCCTATCCAGCGCAGGCGAACAATCCGATCCATCCGCTCATTCGGATGATGCACGCCATCACTTCGGAGCTATTGGATGAGGGGTCAGAGCATTTTCAGCCGACCTCTCTGCAATTCACCAGCATCGACGTTGGCAACCCGACGACCAACCTCATTCCGGCCTCTGCGAACGCACGATTCAATGTGCGTTTCAATGAGTTGCACACCAGTGCTGATGTGGAAGCTTGGGTTCGGCAGCGACTGGACGCGGTTGAGTTTCCGTATCACCTAGATGTCACCGTCAGCGGCGAGAGCTTCCTGACCCCACCCGGCAAGCTATCAGACCTGATGGCGGCGGCGTCGAAGGCTGAAACCAATATCGAAGCCGACCTTTCGACAACGGGTGGCACATCCGACGCACGGTTCATCAAGGATTACTGTCCCGTCATCGAGTTTGGCCTGATCAGCGATTGGGCGCACAAGGTTGATGAGCAGGTGCGGTTGGATGAACTGGAAGGGTTAACAAGGATTTACCGGCGTTTCCTCGATACTTGGTTTGGGCGAGGATAGAGACTGAACGTGGCCGCTTCCAGCATCCCGGACTATATCCGCGTCGCCTTCCGACTTGCAAAGCGGGACCCCAGCGCGTTTGCGGAGGTCGACAATACCGCAGAGGCCTTTTGGTTCAGCTTCCGCGCGGCCTTGGTAACGCTGCCCTTCCTGCTGGTTACCGTTGCCCTCAGCGCTGAAGATGGGATCGGCCTGCTGGATGTTCTGGCTGAGGTGACGTTGTACGCGGTCGGCTGGCTGCTGTTTCCGGTGGTGATGCTGGAGGTCACACAGGCCATCAACCGGGGGCAACTGTATTTCCGCTATATCGCGGCATCAAACTGGTGCAGCGTAGTTGAGGACGGGGCGCTGGCACTGGTCCTAATTTTACAGACCATGGATATTATCCCCGGCAGCCTGGGCGGCGCGTTGTTCTTTGGCATCGTCGTCTGGGTGTTTATGTTCCAGTTTTTCGTCGCGCGCCACGGCCTGCGATTGGATGTTGGTGCTGCCGCGTTGATCGTTGGTCTGCGACTACTCTTGGCGCTGGGGTTGTTCTTCGCCAAGGCAATCATCGGGGGCTAACAGCGTCTCTGGCCGGTAGCGGACTTCCATAAAACAGAGCCCGGTCGGCGGCGCTGTCGGCCCTGCAGCGTCGCGGCTTCGTGCGGCCAAGGCTGTGGCCACATCCTCTGCCGTCCACTTGCCTTCGCCCACCAGCTTGAGCGTACCAGTCAGGATTCGGATTTGGTTGTGCAGGAAGCTGCGGGCCTCTGCCTCAATCCAGATTTCCTCGCCATGGCGGCTGACGTCTAACCGGTCTAGCGTTTTTACAGGTGATTTTGCTTGGCAATGCGCTGCCCGAAAGCTGGTAAAGTCATGGTGGCCTACCAGACGCTGTGCCGCTTCGTGCATGGCTTCGGCATTGAGAGGGCCAGCGAGATGCCATACCAGCCCTCTGTCCAGCGCAGGCGGCGCGCGACGGCATAAAATCCGATAGCGATAGGACCGGCCAATGGCGTTGCGGCGGGCGTCAAAGTCTGGTCGCGCCTCAAAGCAATCCACCGCAACCACTCGGGCAGAGCCGACGTGGTGGTTGACGGCATTCCGCACCATCCAGGCTGGGCGATGCTTGCGGAGATCGACATGGATCACCTGACCAAGGGCGTGCACGCCAGAATCCGTACGACCGGCGCAGGCCACGGTGACCGGACCGCCGTCAAATTTGGCGAACGCTGTTTCCAGCCGGCTTTGCACGGTCTCAACCCCGGCCTGACGTTGAAAGCCCGCGAAATTCGTGCCGTCATATTCGATGGTGAGGCGATAGCGGTGCATGATGCTTATGACGGCAGGTCTAGCATTGTGCCGATGGGCAGCGGGAAGCCGCGCAACAGGTCAGCGGCGGCCATTGGTGCCTTGCCGGGCCGTTGAATACGGGTCGGTCGCAAGCCGCCACTACCGCATGCGATGGTGAGTTGGCCATCAAGCACCTGACCGGCAGGGCCGCTGGCGTCAGCACTGACCTCTGCTGCCGATATCTTCAGGACCGTCTCATTTTGCAGGAACCATGTTCCAGGCCAGGGGGTTAACGCCCGAACTTGACGCTCTAATTCAATAGCCGGGCGGGCCCAGTTCAGCCGGCCGTCTTCGCGGCTCAACTTAGACGCATAGGTGGTGCCGGCTTCCGGCTGTGGCGTAGCTGTGAGTGTGCCAGCCTCCAATTGCGCCATCGCCTGCACAATCAAGTCAGAACCCAAAATAGCCAGGGCGTCATGCAGAGTTGTCGCCGTGGTATCTGCGGTAATGGCGACGCGGTCCATCAGCAGCATGTCGCCGGTGTCGAGGCCTTCGTCCATCTGCATGACAGTAACACCGCTTTCGGTATCACCGGCCAGGATCGCATGCTGGATCGGGGCAGCACCGCGCCAACGGGGCAGCAGAGAGGCGTGGATATTGATACAGCCATGCTTTGGCGCGTCCAGCACCGGCTTCGGCAGGATCAGCCCATAGGCCGCAACCACGGCCACGTCGGCGTTGAGCTCGGCAAAGGCCTGCTGATCGTCCTCTGAACGCAGGCGCCGCGGCGTGCGCACCTCAATGCCTCGCGCCTCGGCAAAGGCGTGCACAGGGCTGGGCGTAACCTTGTGGCCACGGCCAGAGGGGCGGGGTGGCTGTGAGTAGACACAGCAAACCTCATGCCCGGCCTCCAGCAAAGCAGCCAGCGGTCCGACGGCGAAGTCGGGGGTGCCCATATAGACGATGCGCAGGGTCATCGTGTGTCCTTAGGAGGCGTGTCTCTCGGCCCGTTCGGCCATTAGTGTCGGCTTGAGCTTCGATAGCTTGCGCAGGATTAGCTCGCGTTTGATGCGGCTCAGATAATCAACGTGCAGCACGCCATCTAAATGGTCGATCTCATGTAGGATGCATCGGGCGAGCAGGCCATCGGCCTCCAGTTCCTGCGTCTCTTCTTTTTCATCCAGAAAGCTGACGCGGATTTGCTCTGGCCGTTCGATATCCACGAAAATATCGGGAAGCGACAGGCAGCCTTCATTCATCATGATGATTTCGTCAGACTTCCAGGTGATCTCTGGATTGACCATGCAATAGGGCTGCTTGTCCTGCCCTTCGCGCGCCACATCCACCACGATCAGGCGGACGTTACTGCCGATTTGCGGCGCAGCCAAGCCAATGCCAGGTGCGTCGTACATGGTTTCCAGCATGTTCTGCATCATCGTACTGATTGCGTCGTCAATCTGCTCCACCGGCTTACATGCGGTTTTCAGACGGCGGTCAGGGGCGATGACGATCGGTAACAAAGACATTCCAGTTGGTTCCTCACAGCGAATCAGTTGCTAGCTATGGATGGAATCTTCTCGGGTCAAGGATGCAGACCATCGCGCTGCCATATTTCGATATCCCGCTAGCCGATGCATTGCCGTGGGGCGGTGCTATCCTGGCTGCTCTGCTGGCGTTTTTGCTGGGTCGGATGCGCAGCAATCGCACACGTCTGGATGCAACGCTGGAATTGCGGTTGCAAGCACAGGAGCGCCTTTTGGCTGGCGCACTGTCGGATGCGATTGAACGGCTGGGTGAGCGCTCAGCTGCTGGTGAGCGGCGCGGTGCGGCGGATGCAGCCGCGTTGCGCGAGCGGCTGCTAAACCTGGGCCGGCAGCAGGATGGCTTGGGCCAGACCCTGAATGCATTGCGCGGTGTACTGGATAACAAGCAAGCGCGCGGTGCGTTCGGTGAGGCGCAGTTGGAGCGGTTGGTGGCTGATCTGCTGCCGGCGTCCAACTACAGCTTGCAGGCGACTTTGGGGCTGTATCGGGTCGATTGTTTGATTGCACTGCCTTGGCCACCAGGCCCCGTGCCCATCGACGCCAAGTTTCCCTTGGAAGGCTTCCAGGCGTGGCGGTCAGCGGCAGGCGATTCGAAAATGGCGGCGTCGGCGCTTAAGCGGTTTCAGCGAGATGTAGCCACACACGTCGACGCGATTGCGAGCAAGTACATCCACGCAGGAGAGACTGCCGACTTTGCATTGATGTTCTTGCCGTCGGAGGCAATTTTTGCCGCTCTGCACAGTGATTGCCGCAACATTGTGGAGATGGCGCAACGGCGCAGGGTGTTTGCAGTGTCGCCTTCAACGCTCTGGCCGCTGTTGAATACGCTATCAGGCGTCTTGCGCGACGTGCGATTCGCTGAGAACGCCGCGGCAATGCAGGCGGCTGCTCGAGATCTGGCTAACGACAGCCGATCCCTGGCTGACCTTACCGCCAAGGCACAGCGGGACTGGAGCCGATTGGGCGATGACCTGCAGGCATTGATCACGAAAGCCGACGCTCTGGCTCTGGCCGGTCAGGCCTTCGCCGGCGGGGAAGGGGCAGTGGCTTCCGAGATAGACCCGGAAGCCACCCCGCTTCCCTAGAGGTTCAATCTGGCCCTGGCGACATGAGGCACCAGCAGACGCTCAGCAATGAACTTCAACCGTTTATCGTCGCCGGCGCTGGCACGTTCACTACAGGCGAGCAATTGCTTGCCCGCTGCAGTTTGGCCCCAGAACCAATCCAGCACATCAGCATGCGTGGCGCCGTGCCCTGGCTGAGCCGTGGCGGCTTCCTGATAGAAGGCCTGGAGGTCGTCGGTGATGCGCTTAAAGGCTTCGGCGGCGGTAACACCCTCCAAGGGTTCGCCAACGTCCTCTCCCGCCGCGAAACGGGCGACATAGTCCGCGACTGCGTCGATGCTGATGCCCGATTGGTCGACCGTTGTGCGTCCGCGCCGTTCCTGGGCCAATGCTTGCCATGGTTTCAAGCTGTCCATCTCGCGTTTCAGCGCCAGCGCTGGTGTTTCCTCACCGGCGGGGGCGGGGAAGCTAACAGGGCAGGTCCATCCCACATCCTCAGCAGAGGTTGGCGCGCCAGCGGGTGCGTCCTCCAAATGATCGACAATCAGCGGGCCGTCGGTTCGGGCCAGTAGGCTCAGCGCGGCACGAAGGACACGGGTTTGAAAAGCCGCGTCATTGGGCACGCCCATTGGCCTGCCCAATTCATACGGCACCCAGAGGGCCCGCGGCGGGCGCATTTTTTCGGAATGCAGGCGGATCAAGCTAATCGAGACGGTGGGGATGCCGGCAGCTTCCAGGTAGTGACCAATCGCGCTCACGGCGCGGGTACAATTCGGTCAAACTGGGATCAGGACGACGGCGTTGACGCCTTCGGCCTGGAGCGGGCCCACGAGACTCTCCACGGCAGATTGCATGTTCGCCGGGTCAGTCGCACCCATGAAGGAATAGTGATAGTCCGCAACCGAGCCAATCTCTCCGGCATCCGCAAGAGCCTGTAGCCGTTCAATTGGGAAGGCAATGTTGATGTCTTCCTGAAAGCCGGTTCGGTCATAGTTGACCGAGATATGGCTCATGGTCAGGTCAGCGGCAGGCAGGTCGGCGGGAATGACGCGGTAGTCCGCATCGCCGGGGTTGAACCCGCCCTCGCTTTTGCGGCCAAGGCCGGCGGTTGAGATGATAGCGACGCGGCGTTCAGCCAGCGGCGGGCCATCAGCGCATGCAGTCGGCCCCATATCTGGGCACGGCAAATGCTCCATATGGGACGCCAATTCTGGCGGCAGGTCTTCCAATCGTGCCATGTGAGCGGCTCCTTTCTCTTACAGGTAGCAGGTCTACTTCAATACCGGTTGGATGGATGTTATACCAACGGCAGCGGTTCCTGACTCTCCAACCAATGTCTTCACGCTGAGGTGCGAACGTAGTGAGCCTCGAAGCGCCGGCGGTCTTCGAGGGCGCCTGCGGCGCTACCTCAGGCTGAAGGAAACTTGACGACAGGTCGATAATTCCCGCCGTTGGTATTAGAGGCGGTCCACCAATTCGCGGAACGCAGTGGTGTCTTTAATCTCAAAGGATTTTTCGTGGAGTTCCGCCAGCCCCAGTTCGCGCCATAGCCTGAAGGTTTTATTGACGCTTTCACGAGTGGCGCCGGTCACCTCACCCAGTTCGCGCTGGGACATGGTCAGCGTAATGGTTACGGACTTTTCTGTCAGGGGGGCATTTCCATGCTCGGCAAAAGCCAGCAATACCCGGGCCATTCGCGATTCGAGGCTGCGCAACGCCAAATCCTCAACCTGAGCGGTTGTGCGTCGCAGTCGAAAGCAGAGCAAGCGCATCAGATCCAAACACAGATCTACCCGGTTGCGAAGGAACGGTTCAAAGTCCCGCCGATACAGCACCAACAACCGCGTGTCCTGCACCGCTGTTGCGTCGGCGGTTCTGTCGGATCGGTCTAGCAAAGCGATTTCGCCGAACGATTGTCCCGTAGTGATTTCGTTCAAAATAACCTCTCGGCCTTCGGCGGAGACAGAACTGATCCGCACCCGTCCGCTGGCGACCAGCATCATGCTTTCGGCCGGCTCGCCGCGGCCAAAGATTAGTGTGCCGCGGTCCACACTTCACGACCGACAGATCTGTGCCAAGGCTTGCAAATCATTCTCACCCAGGCTTTCGAACAACTCGCACCGTTGCAACAGGCGCGCGGTCGAACCTTGGGCAGCCGACGATGCGGCGCTGTCCATTTCTTCGTCCTCCAAGTTGATCGGCCGCGTAACGTTCTTGGTGACGTTATGTCTGTGCCGTCCATTTTCCTGTTGGGACTCAACATGCGCTTGCAGGCTTCTGTACGCAAGTATCGAGGGGCGTGGCTTGGCTGGACCAATCAGAAAAACAGGGCCTATACTCAGCGCCGCAGGTCCATCACAGGTCGCCAGGAGCAGTTCAGCATGAGCCCGGATAGCAACACCACTATCGCAGAATCCACGACAGTGTCACAAGAAGATGTCATCCCGATTTTGGACGTCGGCGCCTATCTGCGCGGCGATCCGGGCGCTTTGGATGCGTTGGCAGCGGAGCTGCGCGAGGCGATGGAGAATATCGGCTTCTACTATCTTGCCGGCCATGATGTGCCGCTGGAGCTAATCCACGGGATATTTGGCGCTGCCAAGCAATTCCATGCCCAACCGCTTGATGCCAAGATGGCGCTGAAGGCGAATGAGCACAATGTCGGCTATATGCCGGTGAATGGCTCTGTCAGCCGGGCCAGCCAGGTGGAAAAGGCGAAAAAGCCGAATCTGGTGGAGGCATTTTTCCTCAAACGCGATCTGCCTCTGGATCATCCAGACGTTGTGTCTGAAAAGCGATACCGGTGCGCTAATCAATGGCCGGAGGCGGCGGCTGTTCCGGGCTTTCGTGCGACGGCGGTTGCCTACATGGATGCGATGGAATCGCTGTGCAAGCGCATGCTGCCGGTATATGCCAGGGCAATGGACTTGCCGGCGGACTGGTTCGACAAGCCATTTGACGACCCGCAATACACTCTCCGCCTCTCGCACTACCCACCCAGCGAGGTAGGGGACGCAGATCAGTATGGCTTGGCGCCACACACGGATTCGAGCTTCCTCACCATGTTGGCACAGGCAGATTTGCCTGGCCTTTCTATTCGCATGCCGGATGGGCGATGGGTGCAGTTGCCGGTGATCGAAGGCGCGTTTGTGGTGAATTCCGGGGATTTGCTGCGCCGCTGGTCGAACCACCGTATCCTGTCGACGCCACACCGGGCGATTAACACCAATCCGGGCGCAGATCGCTATGCGGTGCCGTTCTTTTTCGACGCGACTATCGAATACCCGATGGAATGCATTCCCACCTGCACCGATGCGGATAATCCGCCTAAGTATGAAACCATTTCCTATCTGGATTATATGCTGTGGTTCACCCGGAAAAACTACGACCATGTCCGCAGCAAAGATGGTACGGAAGCGGTAGACCCTGGCGTGCCCAAAACCCAATCGGCCCGCGATTAGCCTAGCTGTTAAAGAGACAACATGACTGATAATCCCACCGCCGACCGCATTCGGCTGAGCGTTGACGAGGCGAGGGCGCACGGCGAGGCGGCAATGCGCGGCGCAGGCTTTGACGCCGAAGACGCCTGGATTCTGACTGATCATGTGCTGGAGGCAGCCCTTTGCGGCTATGAGTATTCTGGCCTGCCCAAATTGCTCAACGTCGTCGATGACCCAATCTTCCGCGGGTCACATAGCCCGGTCTCGGTCGTGCGCGAGACAGGCGCGACCGCGTTGCTGGACGGCGGCAAAACCACTGGCATGATCGCTGCCTACCGCGCGACTCAGGCGACAATTGAGCGGGCATCAGCTCAGGGCTTGGCCATTGTCTGCCTGGCGAACACCTGGATGACCGGCCGTAGCGCCTATTACTGCGAGATGATTGCCCGGGCAGGGCTGGTCGCTATTCACACGGTGGCAGCTCCGCCGATGGTGGCGCCGTTCGGTGGCGCCAAGCCTGCTTTGGGTACCAATCCCATCGCCTTTGGGTTTCCTACCGGCGGCGACCCATTGGTAATCGATATGGGCACGTCCGCGTTCATGGGTACTGACCTGCAATTCCGCGACCGACTGGGCGCAGCGATCCCTGAGGGCGTCGCGCTTGGCCCGGATGGAGAGCCAACAACTGACGCGCATCAGGCCCGCCTGGGCGCGCTGTTGCCATTTGGTGGTCCAGACGGTGGCTATAAGGGATTTGGACTTGCACTGGCTATGGATGCCATCGGCGCGCTTGCCGCAGGCGTTCGTCCGACAGACGCCGTCAGTGGCTATCTGTTCATCGCATTCAAACCTGATGTCTTCTTACCTCTGGCCGACTATGAGGCGGAGGTCGCTAGGCGCATCGCAACGATCAAGGCCATACCTCGTCAATCCGGCGTATCGGAAATCCGTATTCCTGGCGAGCGTGGGTATGCCACCCGGCAACGCCTAATGCGCGACGGCATTGAGATCGAGCGCAAGATCTACGATGCGTTAGGGCAACTGGCCAAAGGAAACCTCAACCACGGGGCTTAGAATCGGACCCTAAACTCAATCGGAGATAACAGTACTGAGCGTGTCCTCGGGTTCTGGAGCAATGATTGGCAGTAATTGCTAATGACACGCTCGGCGGCAAGGGGCTCGCAACCTGGCTGATTCTATCCGACGGATTTTGCGCCTGGACGTTTCAGGCGAGGCGCTCGGCCACGGGTGGTGCTTGGCCCGGTCTTTTCGGGCCGGGATAGCCGCGATCGGCCGGCGGACGGCGCGGTAGGTCGGTTCAATCCGCGTGTTCGCGCGGCCTCAGCTTTTTGGCCTTCGGCCAGCGTCCAAATAACGACACGTTTCAGAACTTTACCCAGCGCCTCATCAAATGCTGCAATTACCGGGTCTAGAGTGGTCGGGGGGGCCTGGACCTGATGTTCGAATTCGGCTGAGGCAACAATCTGACGCTCTGGCATTTGAACCAGCTTAACGTTGAGTGCGACGTTAACCCTATGCAGGTCAGCGGTTTGTTCAGCCTGGAATTCCCGCAATTCGCTTTTCAAAACGTAGTCTGGGCGCAGGCCAATAGATTCCCGACCTACGGCGATGATAGCTTGGCTGTTGTCGAAGGACTCGACCATAAGCGACTGCACCATTAGCGGCGCGCGGTCCACCCAATTTGCCTGGGCGTAATAGTCAAACCGCAATGGCGACAGCATGAGACCGATACGTGGTGAATCGATGCTGGCTTGTGCGCTTGGCGGTTCTACGACCAGCTGCCATGTCACTTTCGTGGCGCCCTCATAAGCGCTTTTTGGCGTTAGGCGGTAGAGGCGTGGGGGCGGTCCCTGACCAGGAATCAGCGACTCGCAGGCAGAAAGTGCCAAAGCACTGACGCCAGTTGCCAACATCGCGCGGCGGCTTGGGTGGGGGTTAGCGTGCTTCATAGCCTTTTTGCTGGTTCCCAAATATAAAGCCTGCGGGGTCGCGGCCCAACTCGTTGGCCACACGTCGCATTGTGACGGTAAGCTCGCGCAATTCTGCAACAAACGCATTAACATCATACAGCGTTACATGGGTAAAGTCACGCAGCGGACTGCGGTTTTCGGCCAGTATCTGATTGACCGATTTGGCGGCCCCGCCAATCTCGCTTGCAGCATTTGTAAGGTCACTGAACGCCTGGTCAGCACCGCCTAACGCATTTTCAGCAGAGCGCATTGTGTTTGCTGCGGCTTTTAGGGTATCAGCAATATCAGCTTCGGATGCCTCTACTAAACGATTGATGCGGGCGACCGCCGTATTGGCATTGGACATCAGGTCTTGCAAAGCTGGCCCACTTTCGGCGGCGTGCTCTGACAAAATGGCAGTGTTTCGCAGAATATCCTCAATGGCTTTGCGGTTTTGGGTGTTCAAAACCAGCGACATTTGCGCAACCATAGCTTTGACCTGATCCACTAAAGCTGGCGCACCTTCGAACAGCTTTTCCAACTGCGATTGGGTCGACGCGATGATTGGGTAGTCTGCCTTGCCTTGCCGGGCCAGCGGCGGATCATCGTTCATGCCGCCAGCCAGCATGACCAACGCGCCGCCTGTAAGACCTTGTAATTCCAAGCTTGCCACCGTGCTGCTTTTGACAGGAGTGGTGCCAAGTACCTCTATGGTTGCTCGCACTTTCTCGACATTATCAGGATCAATGCGCAGGTCGATCACTTCGCCGACGGAAATACCACGATACGTTACGGAACTACCAGTCTTGAGGCCAGAGACTGAGCCTTCAAAATAGACCCAGTAGCGTTTAAACGTGGCGTCGCCATCGTATTTTGCCATCCAAAGCACAAATCCTACGGCAGCAATAAACAGCAGCAGGACTGCGCTGCCGACGGCGACATAGCCAGCACGGGTTTCCATCAGGCTGCTCCAGCAAAGGCGGCGGCTCGGCCGCGGGGGCCATTAAAATAATCGTTGATCCAGGGATCCGGGCGGGCGCTGATCTCGGCGATTGTACCGGCGGTCAGTTGTTTGTTTCGGATCACGCCGATGCGGTTGCAGGCCGTATAGAGGCTGTCCAGATCATGGGTGATCATCACCACGGTCAGGCCAAGCGCAGCCTGCAGGTCGAGCACCAGCTGATCAAAATGTGCCGCACCAATCGGATCAAGACCCGCTGTTGGTTCATCCAGGAACACAATCTTTGGGTCCAGCGCTAAGGCTCGCGCTAGCCCTGCGCGTTTGCGCATGCCCCCAGAAAGCTCCGCCGGGTATTTGGTGCCGGCAGAAGGATCGAGGCCCGCCAATTGCAACTTGAGCGCAATGATCGCCTTACGGTCATTGGTGCGCAGGCTCGTGTGTTCCTTCAGCGGCACGTCGATATTCTCGGCTACAGTCAGGGAGCTGAACAATGCTCCATCTTGAAACATCACACCCCATTGTCGGCGCAGTGCCTGTGCTGAGGCAGTACGGGCCTGAGTGTCCTGGCCGAAAACCTCAATCTGCCCTGCGGCTGGCCGCAACAATCCGATAATTGCGCGCACGAGGACTGACTTGCCCGTGCCAGACCCGCCAACCAGCCCAAACACTTCTCCCCTATGGATTGTCAGGTCCAAGTTGTCGTGAATGACCTGTGTCCCGAACTGGGTGCGAAGACCACGAACGCGTACAGCTGGCATTAGATCGGCGGCTGGCTCTGCAAAATGGTCTTCGATCAACGTCATGGGTCTCAAACTCCCAGTATTGAGACAAAGATGGACATGGCAGCGTCGATCACAATAACGAAAAAGATCGCCTGAACCACCGCTGCTGTGGTGCGGATGCCAACCGACGCCGCATCCTGACCGACCATCAATCCTTGGAGGCAGCCTATGGAGGCGATGGCCATGGCGAATAGCGGTGCCTTCGCCATACCGACCCAGAAATGATAGATTGGAACCTCTGCCTGAAATTGCCTCAGAAATTGGCCGAACGAAATATCCAGCGCCAAAGTCGCCATAATGGCACCACCCAGAATGCCGAGCGCGTCGGCGAACACCACCATAAACGGGAACATTAAGCCCAGTGCTAAGACGCGCGGGACGACCAACACCATGACCGGATCAAGGCCGATAACGCGCATGGCGTCGATCTCCTCGTTGATCTTCATGGTGCCGATTTGCGCAGCAAACGCGCTGGCTGATCGGCCCGCCACGACGATGGCGGTGATCAGCGCTCCCATCTCACGAAGCACACCGACACCAACGACATTGACGGTGAAAATCTCCGCGCCAAACCGGGCCAGCTGGTCAGCGCCCTGATAGGCTGTGACGACCCCTAACAGAAAACTCAGGAGTCCGACAATCGGCAGAGCGGAAACGCCAGCGGCTTGCATGTGGTGAACGATGGACCGAACCCGAAGCTGCTTGGGCCTAGCCAAAGCGTGTAAGAGCGCGACTGTTACCTGGCCCTGAAATGAGATCAGATGGATAGTTGCTCGCGCGGCATCAATTGTGCGGCGCCCGATATCTGCCAGGCCGTCGGTCCAATGGCCTGCAGGCGGCGTCAGGTCGGTTTCGTGGGTGAGCGTGTAGGCATCAACCATTTGGGTGTAAAAAGCCGGGACAGCACCTAATTCAACCGATGATGCAGCGCTCTCAATCTGGCTAATCCATCGGTGCAAGATCAGCGCGGCGTTGCTGTCCAAATTTGTGATCTGGCCAAAATCAATATGTACAGCCCGGCCCGCCACGTCCGGTGGAGTGGCTCTTGGCCACCCGGCGCTATCGAGGGTCGCAGTCGTCCATTCGCCGGTCAGAATCAAACTGGCCGTCTGACCATCACTGGACCATTCCGCGTTAGGCGCGCCTGAAATCACGGGTCACCAATCTGTGAATGGGCGTGACAAGGGAAGGACAGGATGTTGCGCCATATAATAATGGTCAAGGAAAGGAACCCTGATCATGCAAGCCAAAATTTTTACCCATTTGGTTAACAACGACAGTTTCTATCCTCTTAGTGGATCAGCACTGGCATTCGTTGTGCTTTTGTTACTGATCTAACGGTCGAATTCCAGTCGAAAGCGGGTGGACAGGTGATCGATCGGTCCATGCCCCCGGCCAAAACCGGGGGCATTGGCGATGCCGGCATGCACAAAACGGCAGGCGTGCTCCACAGACCGGGCTAGAGGGAGACCCGCAGCGACGCCTGTTGCGATAGCTGAGGCCAACGTACAACCGGTGCCGTGCGTATGCGGGGTATCCAGCCTGGAGGATACATATCGCTGGGCGGGCTCGTCAGGCTGAAGCAGTAAATTGAGCACACCGGCTCCGCTCAAGTGGCCGCCTTTGAGTAACACAGCGGTCCCAAATTTTTCCACCAAAGCCGTCGCCGCAGATGACAAGGCGTCTTCGTTATGGACAGGCGCGCCCAACAGAACAGCCGCCTCTTCGGTGTTCGGCGTGATGACAAAGGCCTTTGGCAGGATGTGTTCGCTTAAGGCACCCACGGCCTCCGACTGCAACAGCGCGGCACCGCCCTTAGCCACCATCACCGGGTCGGCAATCACGGGAATGTTGGGATAGTCCGCCAATACCGCTGCGACAGCCTCAATCAGGGGAGCGGAATGCAGCATGCCAAGTTTAATGGCGTCCGCGCCAATGTCCTCTAGGCAGGCCCGCATCTGTGCGGCCACGACTTCGGACGGAATAGCGTGAACATCGGTGACGCCCAGGGTGTTCTGCACTGTGATGGCGGTAACCGCGGTCATTGCATAGGCACCCAGTGCCGACAATGTCTTGATGTCAGCCTGAATGCCGGCGCCGCCGCCGGAATCGGAACCGGCTACAACGAGGACACGCGGCGGCGTGGTCATACCGACATCTCTGTTATCAGGGCGCAGAGCTCATCGACGACGGCCTCGACCTCGTCCTCGCGGTCGCCTTCGGCCATAACGCGGATCAGTGGTTCGGTGCCAGATTTGCGCACCAGCAGCCGGCCCATGCCATTTAACCGCTTTTCAGCATCGCGGATCGCGCCTTTGACCCGGTCATTGTCCATCGGATCGTGCGCCAAGTAGCGCACGTTTTTGAGGAATTGCGGCATGGGCGTGAAAACGGACAGGATCTCGTCCGATGGTCGGCCACTCTCGACCAGCACTGCCAGCACCTGTAGAGCAGCGACTAAGCCGTCGCCAGTCGTGCTGAAATCGCTCAGCACGATGTGCCCAGACTGCTCCCCACCCAGGTTGTAACGCTCTGCCCGCATCCGCTCGACAACGTGCCGGTCGCCTACAGGTGTGCGAACCAAGATCACGCCCAGGCTATCCAGGTGCCGTTCCAAGCCCATGTTGGACATGACCGTCGCGACCACGCCGTTGCCAGCAAGCTTCTGTTGTGCGCACCAACGGCTGGCAATCAACGCCATTACCTGGTCGCCATCAATGATGGTGCCTCTGGCATCCACCAGCTGCACGCGGTCGGCATCGCCATCCAGTGCAATGCCAATGTCGGCGCCAATCTCTAAGACCTTGCACGCCAGTGCTTGCGGTTTGGTGGCCCCGCAGTCCGCATTGATGTTGGTACCGTTGGGTGAACAGGCAATTTGCTCGACCGTTGCGCCCAACTCGAACAGCGTTTGAGGGGCCGCGCGATAGGCGGCGCCATTGGCGGCGTCGATAACGATCTTCAAGCCGTCCAGCCGCAAGCCACGCGGCAGGGTGTGCTTGACGATCTCGATATACCGCCCGGTGGCATCGTCCATGCGGCGGGCCTTGCCGATACCATCAACCGTGGGCAGGGACCAATCTTTCGTCGCGACGCGGTGTTCGATCGCACGCTCCCACTCGTCTGGCAGCTTGTAGCCGTCGGCGCCAAATATCTTAATGCCATTGTCTTGATAGGCATTGTGCGAGGCAGAGATCACCACCCCCAGCCCGGCACGCAGAGATCGCGTGATATTGGCCACGGCAGGGGTGGGCAGAGGGCCTGTCAGCACCACATCCATGCCCATAGACAGAAACCCAGCCTCCATCGCTGACTCCAGCAAATAGCCAGAAAGGCGCGTATCCTTCCCAATAACCACCTGCGGAGGCGCAGAGCGGTTGCGGGCAAAGAACTCAGCTGCAGTTGCCATGGCAACGTCGGCTGCCACGTGTGCGGTCATCGGGTGCTGATTGGCGGTGCCGCGGATGCCATCAGTCCCAAAAAGTCGTTCAGCCATTGGTGGTAAGCCGTTCCCATTTTTGTTCTGTCAAAACTCTACCGGAAGAATCGCGCAATTTGCAGCGCTTGTCGCGTCGCGGCGACATCATGGACTCGCAAGATGGCCGCACCATGGCTTGCAGCAGCTAATGCGGCAGCCAATGAAGCGGGCAGCCGGTCTGCAGCTTGTCCAGCGCCGCTGATAAAGCCCAGGGAGGCCTTGCGCGATAGGCCAATAGCAATCGTAACCCCCAGTCCTGACAGGATCGGCAAGTGTCGCATGATCGCCTGATTATGAGAGACAGATTTGCCAAAGCCAAAGCCCGGATCAATAGCGATCCTATTGCGAGAGACACCGTCTGCGACCAGCGTTTCGATTCGCTGCTCCAACCAATCATATAGCGAGAAAATGCCACGTTCCGAGCGTGGCCATTTTTGCATGGTTGCAGGGTTGCCGCGCATATGCCCGATGATCAACCCCGCATGCTCACCCAATGCCGCAGCAGGCATGAGTCCCGAAACGTCATTGACGATTCTAGCGCCGGCAGCGATGGCAGCCTCAGTCACCCTCGGGCGGACAGTGTCTATGGAGAGAACAGCATCGGTGTTCGCAGTCAGAGACTCTATCACCGGCAGAATGGTAGCTAGCTCTTGCGGCTCAGAGACCACATTGCTGCCTGGCCTGGTCGATTGCCCACCTATGTCGAGGATTGCAGCGCCCTCGGCTGATAACCTGTGGCCGGCATCGATAGCGCCGGCAAAGTCTGGCTGACGAGAGGCGGCGTAAAAGCTGTCCGGTGTCAGGTTCACGACACCCATCAGGCTGGCTAGAGCATCCGACCCAGGTGCAACGCCTGGGAAGCCTGGATTTTTCCGCCAATTGGAAAGGGTTTGTGCCGCGCGGGCACGGTCTGGTTCTATCAGGCTATCAAGCCATTGTGGCAGGTCCGATGCAGGCAACACAGTGCGCGGGGTTTCGCCGCCCGGCCGCCATACGGCGACACTCAGTGCCGCCGTAGTGCCGCCGAGCGCTGGTATTGCGTCGTACCGTGCATGGCTCTGGCGCGAGACCAGATCGAGGGGTTCGAGATAGAGCGGGCGCAGCGGGCTGCTTTTGCCTATCACGCCTCAGCCGGTCGCGGCTTGGTTGAAGGGAAGGTCGACCGCCCGCCGTGATCAGTCGGGGCATCTGGCTTGGCCGGTGCAGCCGGTTCAGGGCGTTGAATGCTGATCGCCTCGCCGCGCATTAGGGCCTCAACATTCTCCCGACTGAGCGTCTCGTACTCCATGAGGCCAACTGCCAGCCGGTGCAGGCCGTCCATATGGTCAATCAAGATGGCGCGAGCTGTTGCCTCGCCTTCCTCAGCAAAGCGGCGGGTTTCCTGATCAATCAGGGCGGCGGTTGCATCTGACACATTCTTGCGTTGCGCCACGGAATGGCCAAGGAACACCTCTTCCTCATTGTCCGCAAAACGTAGTGCGCCCAGCTTCTCCGAGTAACCGAACTCCGTCACCATACGGCGTGAGAGGCCGGTGGCTTTTTTGAGATCATCCGATGCGCCGGTCGTGACAAAATCCTTGCCGAACACCAACTCTTCCGCCAGACGGCCGCCATAGAGGCTGGCAATCAGCGATTTCAGCTCGGTCATGGTTTTGGAGTATGCATCCCGCTCGGGCAGGAACATAGTCACGCCCAGCGCCCTACCGCGCGGAATGATGGTGACCTTGTGCAGCGGGTCATGGCCCTTGGCCTTCAACATAACGATAGCGTGGCCGGCTTCGTGGTAGGCGGTGAGCGCACGCTCGTGCTCCGCCATGACCATAGAGCGCCGCTCCGCGCCCATCATCACCTTATCCTTGGCATCCTCAAAATCGCGCATGGACACGGACTGGTGGTTACGGCGGGCTGCCAGCAACGCCGCCTCATTAACGATATTGGCCAGATCTGCGCCAGAGAAGCCCGGCGTGCCGCGCGCAATCGTCCGAGCATCGACATCGGGGCCGGTTGGCACATTACGCATATGCACGGTGAGGATTTTCTCACGCCCGATGACGTCCGGGTTAGGCACGACCACCTGGCGGTCAAAACGTCCTGGACGAAGCAGGGCTGGGTCAAGCACATCCGGGCTGTTGGTGGCGGCGATCAGGATGACGCCTTCATTGGCCTCAAATCCGTCCATCTCCACCAGCAACTGGTTTAGGGTCTGCTCACGTTCATCA
>CALKDI010000183.1 GCA_938084065.1 uncultured Alphaproteobacteria bacterium | reverse complement strand
ATTGCCTTGATGTCGCCGGTTGCCATGCCGCTGATCAGCGCCGTCAGGTTGCGTACCATGAACTGGCCCTGGCTGCTGCTCCACACCGTGGATTGCGTGCCTGGCTTGTAGCTGACGCAGCATGCCTGCGGCTCAATATAGCCCTGGTGCACGGCGGCAGACTTGAACGAGCGCTCGATCACTACGTCGGCCTGGCCAAAGCCGGCTTCGACGTCGCCCGTTTGCACGGTCATGATGTTGGTGATGTTGGATGGGCCGTCGACGCCCTTGGTTTTGATCCAATCATGCAGAATCGGCGCGCCAGGAGCCATCGCTTCATCAACGTCGATGACGTGTGGCAGCACCTCATAATCGACCTCAATCAGCTCCAGCGCTGCTGCGGCAATTTTCTGAGAACTGGCTGCAACTGCTGCAACCGCGTGGCCAACGTACAGCGCCTTGTCACGGGCCATGACACCGCGTGCAATCCAGCGCAGATCGTTCGGACCCATCGGTACCGGAATATCGCGCGGAATGTCCGCCAGGTCAGCGCCGGTCATGACGGCCATCACGCCCTTCATCGCCTCGGCTTTAGAAGTATCGATGGATTTGATTACAGCGTGAGGGTGCGGGCTACGCAGTACCTGGCCCCAAATCATGCCGGGCATGTTGAAATCCGCCCCGTACTGGGCAGAGCCTGTGACCTTGTCCGTGCCATCCGGGCGGATGGTGCGTTGGCCGATCCATTTGTTGCTCGCAGCGACGTCGTTCATTTCGATGCTTTCCTATGGGCAGCAGTGTCAGAATTCTTCACGTGTGATCAGACGCCAAAATACCCCACTTTGTCAACGTTGCACACTATTCAATACGGGGTTGATCGGTTGATTTTTTCGCCGCCTCGCTGGATTGCAGGCCTAGCTTGAGTGGAAGGTTTGCCAGGTTGTTGAAGGGTGTCCATACTCGTTACCCCGGCTCGCCGATAGCAACCTTGCGGTTTCTATCGGCAGGCGGAGTGAAGGAGCGATCGCATGTTCACCACCAAAACCAAAGAATCCCTTCAGCATGCCATGTCCCAAATCGGGCCGGAGTGGCAGCCTGTCCGCATCCTCAAGGCGTTCGACACGTCGCGGAGCCTAGGATGGCCGCCTGAAAACCGGGATGTTCGCCCGATGGCAACGTGGTGCGAGAAATTCTGTCGAGGCGGCTGGGCGTTTGACTTGGAGGACGCTACCGTCGCGACATTCCACTTTGAGCGTCCGCGTGATGCGCAGGAGTTTGCTGTGCGCTGGTTCCCGTATAAGTGCATCTGAGCGCCGCAAACGGAACGCGATGCGTTCCGGTCCAGCATTAGATCATTGCCTTCTCGCCAAGCCGGATTGGCTTGCTATGCTAGGGTGACCTTACGTCATCCGAAAACGCTTACAGGGAATTCCTCGTCCATGCTGCCTATCAAAGATACCGTTACCATCGTCACCGGCTCCTCCAGCGGCATTGGCGCCGCGACCGTGCGTATGCTGGCTGAGAATGGCGGCCACGTCGTCATCAACTACTCAAAAAGCGCCGCTGCGGCCGAAAAAGTGGCTGCTGAATGCCGTGCCTTTGGGGTTGAGACGCTGACCTGTCAGGCTGATGTGGGCAATGAGGCCGACCGGTTGCGTCTGGTCGATGAGACGATGAAAAAATTTGGCAGGGTCACTGGCCTGGTCAACAACGCCGGCACAACCGTATTCGTCGACCACGCGAACCTGGGCGGCCTTTCCGAAGAGGATTTTTTAAACCTCTACAAACTGAATGTGGTCGGCGCCTTCATGATGACCCGTGCTTGTGAGGCACCTATGCGCGCTGGAGGCACCGGTTCAGTCGTGAATATCTCATCAGTTGCGGGTGTTATGGGCGTTGGCTCATCCATTGCCTATGCGGCCAGTAAGGGTGCGTTGAACACCATGACGCTCTCACTTGCCCGGGTGATGGGGCCAGAGATTCGGGTCAATACCGTATGCCCCGGCTTTGTCGTTGGCGAATGGCTGAAGCAGGGCATGGGTGAGGAAAAATACGAGTCCACCCGTGCTGCCCTGGCGAAGGGCACTGCACTGCGCAAGCCCGGCGGCACCGCGGAGGATATGGCGGAGTCCGTTATCTGGTTCCTCTACGGCGCGCGCCATGTCACTGGCGAGTTCTTGTTGACCGACGGTGGTCAGCATTTGGGCCAGGCTCCACTGATCGCGCGATAAGGCTGTCTAGCCCGTCTGTGCTGCGACCTGTGCCAGGGTTTCGGTCAGGCGGGCGACGCCGTTCATGCGGCTTTGCGCTTTGGGCCAGTCGCGGACGACGACCAGTTTGTGGTCGGGCCGCAACTTGGCTTTACCGTCCTGGCGTTGCAGGAATTGGACCAGGCCAGCCGGGTTCGGGAATTGGTCGTGGCGGAAGGTCAGCACCGCACCCTTTGGCCCGGCATCGATCTTTTCGATCTGCGCCTGGCGGCAGAGCGCCTTGATGGAGATGACCTCCAGCAGGTTTTTGGCCTCCTCCGGCACAGGGCCAAAGCGGTCGCCTAGCTCCGCAGCAAACGCGTCGATCTCCTGCCGCGTATCCAGCACCGATATGCGGCGGTAAAGATTGAGGCGGATGTTTAGCTCTGGAACGTAAGCCTCTGGGATCAATACCGAAGTTCCGATGTTGATCGTCGGCGTCCAGCGCTCCTCTTTGCGCGAGATGCCGGCACCGCCGGCACGTGCCTCGGCGACAGCGTCTTCCAGCATTTGCTGGTAGAGTTCGATGCCAACTTCGCGGATTTGCCCGGACTGTTCATCGCCCAACAGGTTGCCCGCACCGCGAATATCGAGATCGTGGCTGGCAACGGTAAAGCCTGCGCCCAGATGATCCAGCGTCTGCATCACCTCCAGCCGGCGCATGGCGGGCTTGGTGATTTTCATATCCGCCGGCAAGGTGAGGTAGGCGTAGGCTCGCACCTTGCCTCGGCCGATGCGTCCGCGAATTTGGTACATCTGGCCCAAACCGAACATATCTGACCGGTGGACGATCATTGTGTTGGCGTTCGGGATATCCAGGCCGCTTTCGATGATGTTGGTCGCGATCAGCATATCGAACTTGCGGTCATAGAAGCCGTTCATCACGTCTTCCAGCTCGCGCGCTGCCAGGCCGCCATGAGCAACGGCGAGCTTCAGCTCCGGCATAAGCTCGCGCACCTGCTCCTCCACCTGGCGCAGATGGCGCACGCGGGGACAGACGTAGAAAACCTGGCCGCCGCGGAAGAGCTCACGCTGGATTGCCTCGCGGATCACCAACGGGTCGAACGGTTGCACAAAGGTGCGGATCGCCAACCGGTCGACGGGCGGCGTGCTGATCAGGCTCATCTCCCGCACACCGGAGAGAGCGAGTTGCAGGGTGCGCGGGATTGGAGTTGCGGTCATGGTCAGCACGTGCATATCGGCGCGCAGCTTCTTCAGGCGCTCCTTATGCGACACACCGAAATGTTGTTCTTCATCGACGATTAACAGGCCTAACCTGCTAAATTCAATGGTCTTTCCCAACAGCGCATGGGTGCCGACAATGATGTCCACTTGGCCGTCAGCAAGGCCGTTTTTGGTCTCCGTCGCCTGCTTGCCGGGCACCAAACGTGATAGCTGCTCAACCCGCACGGGCAGACCGGAAAAGCGGTCGACAAAGGTCTTGTAGTGTTGGCGGGCGAGGAGCGTGGTCGGCACAACCACGGCGACTTGGTAACCCTCCATCACCGCCAGGAAGGCGGCGCGGAGGGCGACTTCGGTCTTGCCAAAGCCAACGTCGCCGCAAACGAGGCGATCCATCGGGCGGCCGCTGGCCAGATCGTCCATCACATCGTCGATGGCTTTGAGTTGGTCATCAGTCTCTGCGTGCGGGAAGCGCGCGCAGAATTCGTCCCAAGCGCCTTCGGGCGGGCGCAGGATGTCAGCCTCTTGCACAGCTCGTGCCGCCGCGGTCTGGATCAGTTCCGCTGCTATGTCGTGGATGCGGTCTTTGAGTTTGGCCTTGCGCGACTGCCAGCTGGCGCTGCCCAAGCGGTCCAACTGCACTGCACCGGAGTCAGCACCGTACCGGCTCAAAACCTCTATAGTTTCAACGGGTACATAGAGCTTGTTATCGTCGTGGTAGAGGATTTTCAGGCAGTCGTGCGACGCACCGCCAGCGGTGACAGTCTCCAACCCCTCATACCGGCCAATGCCGTGGTCGAGGTGGACGACAAGGTCGCCTTCCGCAATCTCGCTGACTTCGGTCAGGAATTGGTCGGCGCGACGGCGGCGGCGTGGGCGGCGGCTGATGCGTTCGCCCAGCAAATCCTGCTCGGTGAACACGACCAGGGCGTCGGCGCGGAAGCCGTGCTCTAGCTCCCAGACGGTTGTGGCCAGCGGCGGCAGATTGAGGGCGTTCTCTAGCTCGTGGCTTTCCAGGCCGGACCGGTCGTGCAGCAGGTCGGAGATTCGAGCTGCTGCGCCTGTCGAGTAGGCGGCCAGCAGGACCGAGTGGCCGTGTTTCTGCTCCAGCGCGATGCGCTCGGCGACGGCGGCGTAGAGTTCTGCATCCCCCTGGATCCGAAACTCAGCGAAATCTCTGACCCGCTTTGCGCCAACGTCGAAGACCTCGCCGCGCAGTGTCTCGTCGGCTTCGAAGCGGTGCCAGGTGGCGACGGTGCGCTCGTCCGCCAACGCGCTCCACTCTTCTGGCGTTAGGTACAGTTTGTCGGGCGGCAAAGGCCGGTAGATGCCACCATCGCCGGCACCCATAGTTTGCGCCAAAGAGACCCTTGATGAGAAATGGTCGGCGATGGTATCAAACCGGGCGCGCAGAGCCTCACCAAACTGATCGTCGAGGATGACGGTAGCATCGCCCGGCATGTAATCCAAAACCGTCGCCAGGTGGTCGTGGAAAAGCGGCAGCCAATGCTCCATGCCTGGATGTCGGCGACCGGCGCTGACGCTTTCGTACAGCCGGTCATCGGACCCAGGGATGCCGAACTGGGTGCGGTAGCCGACGCGGAATTTTTCGATGGCCTCTTTGGTCAACCGCAACTCGTTCACCGATGCGATGGCGAAGCTCTTTACGTCACCGGTGGACCGCTGGGTGAGGGGATCGAAGCGGCGGATGCTTTCGATCTCATCGCCGAACAGGTCCAGCCGCATCGGCTGCTCTTCGCCTGGGGGGAACAGGTCAACGATGCCGCCGCGGATCGCGTATTCGCCAGGCTCCATCACCGTATCGGTGCGATGATAGCCGTTGGCGTTGAGGAAGTTGGAAAACTTGGTCAGATCCAGCCGCTTACCCTTGCGGGCGGTATAGCGGGCGTTCTCAAAAAAGGATTTCGGCGGCACCCGTTGCAGCGCGGCATTGACGGTCGTCACCAACAGCCGTGGCGGGTTAGCGGCCAGACGCGCCAGGGTATCGATGCGCTGGCTCAAGATTTCCGCATTGGGAGAGGAGCGGTCGTAGGGCAGGCAATCCCAGGCCGGCAGGAATAGCGCATCCAGCTTCGGCACGAAAAAGGCGACCCCATGCAGCAGCCGCAGCGCTTTCTCTTCGTCGACCGCTATAGCCAGCACCGGCGGCATCTCCGGGTCGGCCAAAGCGTTGGCAAGCCAGCGGGCATCTGCACCCTCCGGCGCGCCGGCCAGCGTCATTCGGCCCGGCAGGCGGAAGGCAGCCGCGCCCAATGTCGGCGAGGCGTCTAGGGTGCCGGCTTTGCTCATATCTCGGGTTGATAGGCCAGCAGACGGTCCAAAACAGGCGTTCGCAGATTGGCAGGCACTGCCTCACGGCCGGTCAGCCAGTCGACCAATTGCGGGTCGATATGCTCCAGCACCTGCTCAAAATCAGCCAGCTCTTCCTCATTCATATGGGCGAGGTGTGCATCGGCGAAGCGGCCCAGCATCAGGTCGCTTTCCTTGGTGCCACGGTGCCATGCCCGGAAGTGCAGGCGTTTGCGGGTTTTTTCGAGCTCGGTCATCGTCATCTTTCCATCCGTCAAGTACTGGGATTTGCGCGTTTTGAGCGTCGAGCGCAAGGCGGCTTGTTGACCAAGAACCTGTCTACTACGCTCTGCAACACGAACTGGATCGCTAACGCTGCGCTCCGGTAGGCCGCGCGATACCTCAGGAGGAAACCAATGAAGGGCGTCACATTCACAGGAAACCGCCAGCTTTCGGTGCAGAATTTTCCAGATCCGACCCCAGGTCCGCGCGATGTGATCCTGGAAATTAAGGCCTCTGGCATGTGCGGCACCGACCTCGGCGCCTATCGCAGCCCGACCGGTCGTGTTGCCGTCGGTGCGACCCAGGTTGAAGGTGCTGTGATCGCTGGCCATGAGCCGTGCGGCGTGGTCGTGGCCGTCGGCTCAGCAATATCTGAGCGAGAGGCACGGATCGGCGACCGCGTCATGGATCACCACTACGATGGCTGCGGCGTCTGCCGCCACTGCTCATCCGGCTGGACCCAGCTTTGCCTGGAAGATGCCGTGGCTTACGGCTATGGCGGCCACGGCGCACACGCCAAATACATGCAGGTTGCGGCGCATTCTCTGGTGCCGTTGCCAGACGAAATTTCCTTCCCGGCAGGCGCTGCCATCGCTTGCGGCACTGGCACCGCATTCGGCGCGTTGAAGCGCCTGGGCCTGGAAGGCGACCAGACCATCGCAATTTTTGGCCAGGGACCGGTGGGCTTGTCTGCGACTGTGATGGCGGTGGAGATGGGCGCGCGCGTCATTGCCATCGACCTCTCCGCCGACCGCCGGCAAGTGGCGCTCGACAAAGGCGCAGACGTCGTCATTGACCCCACCGCGGTTGATCCGGTCCAGGCGATCATGGACCTGACCCATGGCGAGGGCGCGGACAAGACCATGGACTGCACGTCCTCCGCTGACGCGCGCCGCGCCGCCGTGCGCTCAACGCGGGTTTGGGGCACGTCCTGCATGGTCGGTGTCGGTGGTGAGTTGCAGATTGAGGTGATGCCAGACTTGATCTTCCGGCAGGTAACGATTGTCGGCCACTGGACGTTCTCCAAGATGGGCCTGGCCGACTGCGCCCGCTTCGTCGCCGACCGCAAGATCGACATCGACAGCCTGTTCACCAACCACTGGCGCATTGACCAGGCGGAAGAGGCCTACACTCTGTTCGACCAGCAAAAGACCGGCAAAGGCGTGTTCGTCGACTTTGATTGAGGAATGGGGCAGGGGTTCAAATTGCCAGTTCCGCCTGCCGACCATTATCCATCGCCTCAGCGATTAGCGTATCGGCATCCTCCACCGATACCTCCTGCAGCAACTGGTCGAGGGCAGCGCCGTCGTAGACACTCTCTCGCCCCACCTCCAGCAGCACTGGCACCGCCAGCGGCGACACTCGGTCGAGGCGGCGCCACTCTATCCGCCCGTGCACTCGCCCCAGCATCTCACCCAGCCGACCGATATCGGTCAGGCCGCGGGCGGCGTCGCGGCGGGTGGCGCGCAGCAGCAAATGGTCTGGCTCGTGCCGGCGCAGGACGTCGTAGATCAGGTCGGCGTTGAAGGTCACCTGCTTGCGGGTCTTCTCCTGCCCCGGCTGGCGGCGCTCAATCAGGCCGGCAATGACGGCGACGTTGCGAAAGGTGCGTTTCAGCAGAGAGCTTTCGGCCATCCACTCCTCCAGGTCGTCGCCCAGCATATCCTCGGCGAACAGCGCATCGAGGTCGCGGGCTTCCTTCAGCGACCAGACGGCTATCACGTAATCGGTGGCGACAAACCCCAAAGGCCCCAGCCCCGCTCGCTGCATCCGCCGGGTTAGCAGCATGCCCAGGGTCTGGTGCGCGTTGCGGCCTTCAAAGCAATAGGCGACCAGATAGTATTTGCCGCCGCGCGGGAAGGTCTCGACCAGAAGGCTACCGGGCTTGGGCAAGACCGAGCGCCAACGCTGCACCCGCAGCCATTCCAACACGTCCGCCGGCATGCCCCGCCAGCGTTGCGGATCGGCCAGGATCGCGCGGACGCCCTCCGCCAGATGTGTGGTCAGCGGCAGCCGTCCGCCGCTATAGGCTGGCACTTTCGGCGCTTCGCCAGTGGCGCGGCGGGCGGCAACGATCATCTCGCGCAGGCCCAGGAATTCTAGCACTTGGCCAGCGAACATGAAGGTATCGCCCGGCACCAACCCCTGCACAAAACCCTCTTCTACCTCGCCAACAATGCGCCCGCCGACGCGCACCTTGAGTAGGGGGAGCTCAACAATCGTGCCAATATTCATGCGATAGCGCTGAGCAAATCGCTGGTTCGCAATGCCCAGCCGCCCGCTGCCAGCAGGACGCAGCCGGCGATAGCGCTCATATTCGCCCAATGCGTAGCCGCCCGTGGCGACGAAGCCGACCACATCATCGAAATCCTGGCGGGAGAGTTCGGCATAGGGGCCGGCCCGCGTGATTTCCGTATAGAGATCGTCCGGGTGAAATGGTCCACTGCACGCCAGGCACACAACATGCTGGGCCAGCACGTCGAGCCCGCCGGGCAAAGGCGGCGCGCCATCGAGTTGGCCGGCATCAATCGCGTCGATGGCTGCTTGGCACTCCAGTAGCTCAAACCGGTTGGCAGGTACCAGGATGGCCTTGGATGGCTCGCCCAGCCGATGGTTCGCCCGACCGATCCGCTGCAACAGGCGGGAGACGCCCTTGGGCGCGCCCACCTGCAACACCAGATCGACATTGCCCCAGTCGATGCCAAGATCCAGGGAGGAGGTCGCCACTACCGCCCGCAACTTGCCTGCCGCCATTGCGGCCTCCACTTTGCGCCGCTGCTCGGGCGAGAGGGAACCATGGTGCAGGGCGATGGGCAGGTTGTCGTTGTTGCAATGCCACAGCGCCTGGAAGATCAACTCCGCCTGCGCGCGTGTGTTGACGAAGACAATGCTGGTCTTGTGCTGCCGCAATGCCTCGTAGATCGGCTCCACCGCATAAAGCGCCATATGCCCGGACCATGGCATCCGCCCCGGCGGCACCATGATGGAGACATCGGGCTTTACCCCGCCCCGGCCGATGACCAGCCGTACATCGGCTGCGCGCCCGGCGGTGGGGGAAAGCCAATGCTGCAGGGCCGTGCGGTCCGCCACGGTCGCCGACAAACCGACTCGGCGCAGACCTGGCGCTAACGTCTGCAGGCGCGAGAGGCCAAGGCTGAGCAAATCACCGCGTTTGTTATCCGCTAGCGCGTGCAATTCGTCGATGATGACGGTGCGGAGGCCCCGAAACATCTCCGGCGCTTCGGGATAGGACAGCAGCAAGGCCAGGGATTCAGGAGTCGTTAAAAGAAAGTGTGGAGGATTGGTCTTCTGGCGAGCGCGCTTTCTGGCAGGGGTATCTCCCGTTCGAGTCTCGACTGTAATGGCCAAGCCCATTTCCACAATTGGTTGTTCCAGATTGCGATGAATATCCACCGCTAATGCTTTAAGAGGTGAAATATAAAGGGTATGTAAGCCTTCTTGTGTGTTAAATTGTACGAGATCAACCAGTGATGGCAAGAACCCTGCCAAGGTCTTGCCGCCGCCGGTTGGCGCAATCAAAAGCGCGCTTTCCTGTGCATAAGCTGCCTCCAGCAGGGCCAATTGGTGCGCATGCGGCTGCCAACCGCGGGTTGCGAACCAGGATTGGACCGTATCGGGGAGGCTGATGTTCATTTTTCTCGTGACTGGTTTTCGAATCAACTGAATTATGCCGCTATATCCAATGCACTCCTACCCCACACGAAGGGGCGATCCATGGGCGAAAGTCAACTAGGCGTCGATCGACAAAAGAAACTGGCGCTCGACTTGTTCTTGGAGGCATGGGACAAGGCGATGAATGCTGGTGTCGATTCTGATCTCTTGAGCGAAGTTCTGATATACATGGGCGTTACCGATCTTGTCGCTGATCGTGGCGAGGATTGGACTGCCGAGGTGTTCGAGGATCTGCCGGAACGCATCCGTGAGGGGGAGTTTACCCTGCCGGAAGAAATGCTGGAGGCGTTGAACGGCCGCCAACCCAATCCCAACTTCGCCTGACGCTTGGCGGCCATCCAAACTTGCAGTAGAACATACGCAACGGCCCCGTAGCTCAGTTGGATAGAGCGGCAGATTCCTAATCTGTAGGCCGCAGGTTCGAATCCTGCCGGGGTCACCAGCTATTTCAATTAGTTAATGGCATATCAGCAAAATTATATCCTCTTTTTGTCCTCATTATTTCAATTTTGTGCCAGTCTTTTTGGTGGAGGCGATTACGTGCCCAACACGTAGAGCAATGGCCAAACTGGGCTCACGTCACACATAATGAGGTCATTGGAGCAGGTGCTCTGTCGTCGATGCTCGCTTTCAGCTTGGGTCAGGTTCCGGCCCTTAGCCGACCTTCACCTGAAAACCAAACCTCCGCGATAGCGCCCCTATTGCTGCCATTTGCGCACGTGCAAAATGAACCGTCCGGTTCCCGATCGCCCATACTTTGGAAGGCCAAATCTCAGGGCAAGACCTCTTAACTCTGCATCAGGTACGTTATCGGTTTGCTGCATCGGCGGCGCCTTCGATCGGGTTGCCCGATAGCCCATAGCGCCGGACACGGGAGTAAAGCGTCGTTGGCTTGACCCCGAGCCGCTCTGCCGCGCCGCCCGGCCCAGATATCTTGCCGTTTGACGCGGCCAATGCAGCCTGAATGTTTGCGATTTCACGGTTTCGACGATCTGCCTCTGTCTCGATCAAATTGTCATGAGCGATCGCCGCAGCGACGTTGGTATGATCCTTTTGCATCCCAGTAGTGGGCAGGTCGAACCACAGTTTTTGCCCTTGCGATAGAATCAAAGCCCGTTCGATCACATTGGCAAGCTCCCGCGCATTACCTGGCCATGAATACGCTGTAAGCGTTTCAATGTTTGCACGAGAGAGAGCTGGCTCGGGGATATTGAGGTTGCGCGCTGATAACTGAATGAAGTGCTTTGCCAAAGGCCCAATATCTTCAGGGCGGTCGCGAAGAGGGGTAAGATTTATCGGAAATACGTTTAGTCGAAAGAAGAGATCCTCGCGAAATTTGCGAGTAGCGATCTCTGCCACTAGGTCTCGGTTGGTTGCAGCGATAATCCTGACATCGCTCTCGCGGGTTTCTGTGTCACCAATCCGCTCGAAATTGCGCTCCTGGAGCACTCGCAGCAGCTTGCTTTGCAACTCAAACGGAATCTCGCCGACTTCGTCAAGAAAGATGGTGCCGCCGTCGGCCAGTTCAAAGCGCCCGGTCCGATCACGGATGGCACCGGTGAATGCACCTTTCACATGACCGAAAAACTCGCTTTCGAACAATTCATGTGGGATCGCGGCGCAGTTTACCCGGATGAGCGGGCGTTCTGCCCTCTGGCTGTCTGCGTGGATGGCTTGCGCGACGAGTTCCTTGCCAGTGCCGCTTTCGCCAATGATTAGGACATTGGCGTCGGTGGGCGCAACCAACTCGATCTGCTTGACAGTCTCTGCGATTGCGGGGCTTACGCCGATGATTTCCCGGTGGTTGCGGCTTTGACGGATCTCCTCCTGAAGGTAGGCGTTCTCCATTTCGAGACGTTGCTTCAAGCGTTCGACTTCAGCCAGGGCCTCTCGTAGGCGGCGTTCATTTTCTCTGCGTTCGGTAATGTCACGAAACACGATGACCGCGCCCATCACCTCGGTGTCATCGATAATTGGCGTCGACGTGTATTCAACGCGAATTGGCAAACCATCCTTTCGCCAGAATGTTTCGTCCTCGACCAGATTGACCTTCGCATGGCGGAACGCGTTGTAGATTGGACAGGCATTGGCTGGGTATGGTGTTCCATCAGCATGATGGTGATGGATAAGCGCATGCATATTGTGCCCTATGAGATCGGCGGCGCTCCACCCCAACAATTTCTCTGCCGCCGGATTGACGAATGTGGTTAGGCCCTCCGCGTCCACCCCATAAATCCCGTCACCTGCAGAAGACAGGATCAGGTCGTTCAGTCGCTCGACCTGATCGAACAACCGCTCTAGCCGCCGCCATTCCAGAAGGCCGCCATGCAGCACGGCATAGGCCTCTTCGCCTCCGTCGCGGCTTGCGCGCTCCCGCAAATCCGAGGCCAGAAAAACCACTCTTGCACCATGACCGACATCCCGGACGCAGGCCTCATATTCCAAATCGAGTTTTGTTCCATCGGCACGCATTCCCGCGATCCTCCGGGTCCAGGCTGAACCGCGGTAGATCACCTCTTCGACGAACACGACCAGTTGTTCAAGCGCGCCCGGATGCAATTTGGCGAAGCGCAAACCGGTTGCATCCTCAACCCCGAACAGCCGGGAGGCTTCAGCATTGGCCGCCAGGATCAGGTCGGTATCGGGCGCAACAATCATGCATGGCCTTGCGACTGAGGCAGCAACAAAACCCAACAGAGCCGTTTCGTCCGAGATGGCTTCGGTCAAGTTATGCATTTTCGTAATAGCGTCACGATTTTTCATAATTTACGAAATTGCACAATTCAAACGCCGCTGGAAGCAAAAACGGTCACCCCATATTAATATATTGATAAACAATCATAAAATGAAACATCAACATCTGCCATCAAGCTTGGCACGGTGATTGCAAAGGGGAGGTCATCCAAAACCACCGGACACGGAGACCGTGATGACCGTCAAGAGCCTAGGCAACCCGTATGATGGGGACAACGATCTGATCCACGGCGCAGCCTGCAGTTGCGCGGATTGCGCTGCGGGACACACCGCCCACAAGAAAGTTGCTTCAGACAGCCTGCCGCAATCCAGCGAAGACATGCTGGAACGTGTCGTGGAAAATGCAGTCGTCCGCTCCGTATTCGGCCAGAATGAGTTTTCGCGGCGGTCGTTTGCGAAGATGCTGGGCGGCGGTGCAATGGCAGGCCTGATCGGCTCGTTCTTCCCAATGGACAAGGCCAAGGCTGCGATTTTGGACAATCTGGGGACGCCGGAGAAAAAGAACCTCCAGATTGGGTTTGTGCCGATCACCTGCGCGACGCCGATCATCATGGCGCAACCGCTGGGCTTCTATGAAAAGTACGGGCTGAATGCCTCGGTCATTAAGACCGCTGGCTGGGCCGTGGCGCGCGACAAATCCCTTAACGGCGAATACGACGCCAGCCACATGCTCACGCCGATGCCACTGGCAATGACAATGGGGGCTGGTTCCGCAGCGACGCCGTACCTGATGCCGGCCGTTGAGAATATCAACGGCCAGGCGATCGTGCTGTCCAACGAACACAAAGACAAGCGCGACCCCAAGCAGTGGAAGGGCTTCAAATTTGGTGTGCCCTTTGAGTACTCCATGCACAATTTTCTGCTCCGCTACTACGTTGCTGAGCATGGTCTAGATCCAGATCAGGACATCCAGATCCGGGTGGTTCCGCCGCCGGAGATGGTAGCCAACCTGCGAGCCGGGAACCTCGATGGCTATCTCTCTCCGGACCCGTTCAACCAACGCGCTGTCTGGGAGAAAATCGGGTTCATCCACATCCTCACAAAGGACATCTGGGAGGGGCATCCCTGTTGTGCATTCGCTTGCCCCGCGAGCCTGGCAACTGAGATGCCGAACACCTATGGCGCTTTGCTGAAGTCCATCGTTGACGCAACGCAATATGCATCTAAGGCAGAGAACCGCGTTGAAATTGCCGAAGCAATCAGCCCGAAAAATTATCTCAATCAACCGGTCCCAGTTGTCCAGCAAGTACTGACAGGGCGGTTCGCTGATGGGCTCGGGAATGTTCTGAATGTTCCAGACAGGATCGATTTCGACCCATTCCCATGGCATTCAATGGGGGTTTGGATCCTGACCCAGATGAAGCGCTGGGGCTATGTTGAGGGGGATGTTGACTACAAGGGCATTGCTGAGAAGGTCTATGTCGCCGGCGACACCGCCAAGATCATGGCTGATCTCGGCTATGAACATCCCGACAAGACCTACAAAACCTACTCAATAATGGGCAAGACCTTCGATCCAATGGATCCTGAGGGCTATGTGAACTCATTCCCGATCGGGAAGAAGGGCTAAACCATGACCGCCGTCTCTGGTCTTTCACTGCGTGCACGGGCTTTCATTCTTTCGGTATTGATCCTTGCGGTCGCATTGGGAATTTGGGAGCTGTCTATCGCATCCAGCGCCGGAGGCGACGGAAAACTCACCGAATATGAACTGCTTACGGGTGGGGGCGCGCCCAAAGCGGGTGTGCCACCTCCGTCCGAAGTTCTCGTCAAGGCATGGGAACAGCTTTCGGACCCATTCTATGATGCTGGCCCAAATGATAAGGGCATCGGGGTCCAGCTTGGCTATTCGCTTTATCGGGTGTTATCTGGTTACCTTTTGGCAGCGGCCATCGCTATTCCGCTGGGTTTCTTGATCGGAATGTCGCCGTTGATGTACCGGGCGCTTGATCCGTTCATCCAGATCCTGAAACCAATCTCTCCTTTGGCATGGATGCCGTTAGCGTTGTTCGTGATCCAGGACAGTGAAGCCTCTGCAATATTTGTGATTTTCATCTGCTCGATCTGGCCGATGCTGATCAACACAGCATTCGGTGTAGCCGGGGTTCGAAAGGACTGGGTTAATGTGGCGAGAACACATGAACTTGGGCCATTCAAGACAGCATTTTTGGTAATACTGCCCGCTGCGGCACCGACTATTCTGACAGGAATGCGGATATCAATTGGTATCGCTTGGCTTGTCATCGTCGCGGCAGAGATGCTCGTCGGTGGCACAGGGATTGGCTACTTCGTCTGGAATGAGTGGAACAATCTCGACCTGACTTCTGTGATCTTCTCAATCCTGATGATTGGTCTGGTGGGCATGGCGCTGGATGCAGCGTTTGCTCATGCCCAAAAGGCTGTGGCCTTTAACGAATAGGAGATCGAAATGAATACTCCCTTCCTCTCCATCGAGGGGCTTGCGAAGCGATTTCCAAGTCCTGACGGACCCGAACCATTGACGGTCTTCGAAAATGTCAATTTTGGGATCGAACGCGGTGAATTTGTTTGCATCATTGGACATTCAGGCTGCGGCAAGTCCACAATTATGAATGTGCTCGCAGGGCTTGATGAGGCCACCGACGGTGTCGTGATCATGAACCAACGCGAAGTTAAAGGCCCTAGCCTTGACCGCGGCGTGGTGTTCCAGAATTACTCGTTGCTACCTTGGCTGTCCGCGTTGAAGAATGTCACCTTTGCGGTCGCTGCCCGGCACAAAGATTGGTCCAAGGAGCAGGTTCGCGCCCATTCCTACAAGTACCTTGAGATGGTTGGACTGGCCGACGGCGCCGAGCATCGCAAACCTTCTCAGCTTTCGGGCGGTATGCGTCAGCGTGTTTCAATCGCGCGGGCCTTCGCAATCCAACCCGAGCTACTACTGCTGGACGAACCCTTCGGTGCGCTGGATGCACTGACACGGGGCACCATCCAAGACGAGCTATTGAAAATTTGGCGGGGAACCGAGCAGACAGTCTTCATGATCACGCACGACGTGGATGAGGCGATCTATCTTGCGGACCGGATCCTCCTCATGACCAACGGTCCGTATGCGCGCGTGGCGGAGTCTGTCGAGGTAGGCATCCCCCGACCTCGGGCACGTGACGAGATCGTTGAGCACCCGCACTACTACAAGGTGCGCAATCATCTCGTTCATTTCCTCGCCCGTCGTTCAAAAGAGATGGCAGGCCGGGAACATGCAACGGCATCCGGCCGTCCCGAGACTGTGCGTTTCGATGAACCAGATGACGAGCGACCGGCTGCGCCGACGCTCTATGCCGTCAACGAATGACAATCCAAACCAAGGAAAAAACCATGAAACAATCGAGCTTTGTTGAGCCGATGATGGACAAGGACGACGTCGCCGCGATGGTGCTCTCGGCCAAGCGTCAATCCGGTATCACCTGGGAAGAGATCGCGGACAAGATCGGCATGTCTCCCGTCTGGACGCATTCAGCCTGTATGGGCATGAATGCGATGCCCAGGGACAAGGCCGATGCACTGGTCTCCGTTATGGGTTTACCGCAAGAAGCGGCGTTCGTGCTGGCCGAAAGCCCGACCAAGGTCTGGGAGCAGGCCGTGCCCACCGATCCATGTATTTATCGCTTCTATGAGATAGTCGGTGTTTATGGCCCAACTCTAAAGGCGTTGATTCAGGAAGAATTCGGCGACGGAATCATGTCTGCCATCGATTTCGATATGTCCATAAAGCGGATTGAGAACCCAAAGGGCGATCGTGTTGAGGTGACCATGACCGGTAAGTTCCTCGGCTATAATAGCTGGTGAAGAGACAGGCCGGGGCGCTGGTGCGTCCCGGCATCCAAGGAGACCGATATGTCCCGACCGCGCCTTCCGCCGTTCACCGCAGAAACGCTGATTCAGAAAGTGCGGATGGCGGAGGATGCATGGAATTGTCGTGATCCCGAGCGCGTCGCCCTTGCGTACTCGGTGGACAGCGTCTGGCGGAACCGATCTGAATTCCTGCAAGGGCGCGCTGAAATCATCGCCTTCCTCACGAGGAAATGGCAAACCGAGCAAGAATACCGATTGGTCAAGGAATTCCACGTGTCAACGGCGGAGTAAAAACCTGCCACTGGGGCGGCGATTTCTTTTTGAGGAGACGTTTCGCAGCTTGCAGCCACGAAGGGACAGGGCAAAGAGTGTTCGCCCTCGTGTCCCAGCCGGACCCCTAAGTCATAGACCCGTAACGGCCCGCAAAAGGGGTGTGTCTCCCGATCGGGTTGTTGAAAACATTGAGAATATTGGCAAACCCCAGCATCCTGTCGGGGTCACCATCGTCCGTGTTTGTTATTCGCCCTGCCAAAGTCGCAGTACCTGCGCCACCGCGCTGGATGGGGTTAGGGTCTCAGCGGCGACGCGGCTTTCGATGCCAGGCAAGGCGGCGCGAACGGCTGGATGAGAGCGCACGCCGGATATCAGGCGATCTTCCAACATGGCCCACATCCACCGCACTTGCTGTTGGTGGCGCTTCGCTGCCCGCTCACCTGAAGCTGTGAAAATCTGGCGGTGTTCCGTGATTTTTTCCCAAAGCACATCCAGGCCATCACCCGTCAGGCCAGCGCATGTCACCACTGGCGGTGACCAATTCGGTGATGCGGGTGTCAATATATGCAGGGCAGTTTTGTACTCACGCAGGGCGGCATTGGCGCGCTGGCGGTTGTCGCCATCGGCCTTGTTGACCGCCACCATGTCCGCCAGTTCCAGGATGCCCTTTTTGATGCCCTGCAATTCGTCGCCGGCGCCTGGCAGCATCAGCACCAGGAAAAAGTCGACCATATCGGCCACAGTGGTCTCTGACTGGCCGACGCCGACGGTCTCGACCAGCACGACGTCATAGCCGGCGGCTTCCAGCACGACGATGGTTTCTCGCGTGGCGCGGGCGACGCCGCCCAGTGTTCCGGCGGAGGGGCTGGGGCGGATGAAGGCGTTGCGGTCCGCTGCCAGCGCCGCCATCCGGGTCTTGTCTCCCAGGATAGAGCCGCCGGAGCGGGAGGAGGTTGGATCGACGGCCAGTACGGCCACCTTGCTGCCCGCCGCGGTTAGCTGCGTTCCCAGGCTTTCGATAAAGGTGGATTTGCCGACGCCCGGCACGCCGGTAATGCCAACGCGGTGGGCCTTGCCAGCGTGCGGCAGCAGGCGATGCAGCAGGTCCTGTGCCAGCGCTTGCCGCTGGGGATTGAGGCTCTCAACCAAGGTGATCGCGCGGCCCAACATGGCGCGGTTGCCGGCCAGAACGCCAGCGGTCAAATCATCGAGAGAAGGTGGGGCAACAGGCAAACAACTGGCACCTTTGGCGGGGGGTATTGCAGCGGCATTTCGCACCGCTAGTTAGCAAATAACTACTGCGGTGTATTCCCACCACGCAACCCGCACAGCCAAACCCGCACTGATAAAGGGCTAGAGCTACCCGGTATTCAGTGCGGCTTTCCGTTGGCGCGGTCGTCTCTTGCTGATTCGCTTAAGAGCCGACGAGATAGCTACGAACCGAGCGGTGCCGCCGTCTCGCCCGGAGGCGCGCCGGGGCGGGAGCGGTAGGCGGCTGGGTCGCGCTTTGCCAATTCGGCGGGGTTGGAGCCGGGGCGGTCGCTGGGGCGGGAGAATTGCAGCACCAGCACGTCTGCGCCGTTCGGACCAGCTTGCATCACCGGCGCAGCCTCGCCCGGCTGTACGTGCGCCAGCGACCATTGCGGCAGGGTCTTGCCGTTGTGGGTCACTTCGCCCTCGCAAATCAGATAGTATTGGCCGCCGCCATCCGAGGCCGGACCGGTCATCAAGCCGCCGGCACCCAGGCGGAAACCGCGGGCGTCGACGCCGTCGCCTTGCTCGTCCATCAGCGCAACTTCCTCGCACTGGCCAGCAGCGGGCGCAGGCCCGGAGCGGTCAAAATGGGCGGAGATATTGCGCCCGGCGCGCCCTGGCATGTCCTGCCGGCTGCCTGGCATGGGGAAAAAGCCACCGCTGGCGATGGGGCGCAGGGTGAAGAACGAGAAGCCCTCCTCCTTACCCCGGATCGGGCCATAGGGAGTGTAGGCATCGGCGTATTGGAAACTGACCGGCGGCGCGGCTTTCTTGCCCATGTTGCAATAGCCGCCAACGACAACCTGATATTGGTCAACGTCATGAAAATGCGGCGCAATCTCTGCGCCGGGGAACATGCGGTCCACCAGAAAAGCCTGAGGCTTTTCGTCGATAATACCGGGGCTGCCGATATAGTCGGTGCGCCCGCCGGTTCCCTCTGGATGGATCAGCGGAATTTTTGTGGTTTCGGTGCTAGCTACAGCTTGCATGGTCTTATCCTCCTGGCCGCCACTGATCCGGACTTGCCGAACGGCGTGCATTCGCGAATGATGATTGTACCTTGGAACTATCCGCTGACAAACTGGAAAACGACCGAATGAGCAAACATGTTGGAACTTGGGCCCTGGCACGCGCCGAAGCGGTCGATGCTGATGGCAACCCGGTAGCCGCACCTTTTGGCGGCGGCAAAGTCATCGGTCGGCTGGTATTGACAGCTGACGGTCGCATGTCCGCCGCCATCACGGACGCCCGAACGACCATTCCCGAGGGGCAGACGCGCGAATATTCCTGCTATGCCGGCTCCTATACATTTGACGGCAACACCTTGGTGACGACGGTTGATGCCTGTTCGGACCCGGCGCGCATGGGCACAGAGCAAGTGCGCCAGGTGTCGTTCGAGGGCGCGCAGATGGTCTTGCGTCCGCCGCTTCGTGCCTATGGCAACAAGCCGGCGGAGAGCCGCACGATCTGGTGGGATAAGCTCTCCGACGTTTAAATTTCGCACAACAGGAGGAACCAGAAATGGCAACCGCATTCGAAGAAGTCATGGCCGCCCGTGGCAAGGGCATGCCCGCTGCCGGCGAAGTCTCGATCACGGGCAATGACCCGGTGTTTTCCACCAAGTTCAAAATCGGTGAGACCGTGGCCGCGGTGCTTGCCGGCGTCGGCACCGCCGTCAATGACATCCACGAGCTGAAAACCGGCAAGCGTCAAAAAGTGGCTATCGAGACCCGCCACGCGGCGGCCACGCTGCGCAGTGGCGACTATCTCGGTCAGAAAAATGTGTCCGGCGGCTACACGCCAATGCTCAGCCCGGCCCACCGCGCCATGAACAACCTGACCCAGCCATGGCCCACCAAGGATGGCCGGTGGGCGCTGCCGCATTTTGGCCTGCCGCATCTGCAGGCGAAAATGCAGAAGCTGTTGGGTTGCGAGGCCACTCCGGAATCCGTTGCGAAGGCTGTCGCCAAATGGGACGCCATGGACCTGGAAGCCGCCATTGACGAGAACAAGGTCTGCGGCGGCATGGTGCGCACCAACGCCGAATGGCTGGCGGAGGAGCATGGCCAGGTGCTGGCCGGCAAGCCTATCGTCGAGGTCATCAAGATCGCCGACAGCGCACCAGAGCCAATGCCCGCCGGCGCTCGTCCTCTGTCCGGCATCCGCGTTCTGGACCTGACCCGCATCTTGGCCGGGCCGACCGCCGCCCGCACCTTGGCGGAGCACGGTGCCGACGTATTGATGGTGACGGCGGACGGCCTGCCGCAAATCCCGCATGCGATCGTCGACACGAACCACGGCAAGCGCTCCACCTACCTCGACCTGAAAAATCCCGCTGACAACGCCAAGCTGAAGGAGTTGGTGCGCGACGCTGACGTGTTCAGCCAGGGTTATCGCCCCGGCACCATCGGCACCATGGGCTTCAGCCCCGAGGAATTGGCAGAGGTCCGCCCCGGCATCGTCTACACCTCCATCAGTTGCTACGGTGCGGATGGCCCCTTCAGCCATCGCGCCGGCTGGGAGCAGGTGGCGCAGACCATGACCGGCCTTTGCCATGAAGGCACGCCGGATCACCCGCAATTGCTGCCCGCCGCCGCCAACGATTACACCACCGGCTATTTGGGCGCCTATGGCATCCTGCTGGCACTGGCCCGCCGCGCGGTTGAGGGTGGCAGCTATCACGTGCGCGTGTCGCTCTGCCAATCGGGGATGTTCATCTACCGCCAGGGCGACGTCGGCTATCAGGCACCTGGCATGGACCTGAGCGAGGCGGAATTGGATGCGCTGTTGGTCGAAAGTCACCCACAAAGCGGCACAATCCGCCACCTTGGCCCCGTCGTCCGCCTTTCCGAAACCTCACCGCATTGGGCGCTGCCGACGCCGCCTCTCGGCGGTCATGCCCCGGAATGGCTGGAACGGGATGCGGCTGCGCGAGCTGCGGAGTAACCACAGAATAAGGAACCACCATGGCTTACGACTACAACCGCCTCGCCGTCACTCAGTTCGGCCGGGTTGTCTCCGTCACCATCTCCAATCCACCTGTAAACGTCATCACGTTGGAATTGCTGGCGGAGTTGGAGGCGCTGTCACACGAATTAAAGGCAGATCCAGAGCCGCTGGTCGTCGTGTTCAAAAGCGCCGACCCGGACTTTTTTCTGGCGCACTTCGATGTTGCCGCAATCGTTGACCGCCCGACCGATACGCCTGCGCGTCGTGATATCCAGTTCAAACCGTTCCATGCGATGTGCGAGCGCTACCGCACGATGGACAAGGTAATCATTGCCCAGATTGAGGGCCGGGTTGGCGGCGGCGGCAGTGAGTTGGCGGCTTCTTTCGACATGCGCTATGGCGTGCGTGGTAAGACCAAAATCAATCAGATGGAGGTGCCACTCGGTATTCTGCCCGGTGGCACTGGAACCCAGCGCCTGCCGCGGCTTCTGGGGAAGGGCAGGGCGATGGAGCTCATTCTGTCCGGTGACGACCTGGATGCGGAGACGGCGGAGCGCTGGGGCTATCTCAACCGCATTTATGCGCCCGCAGACATTGGTCCTGCGGTCGATAAACTCGCCAACCGCATCGCATCCTTCCCGGCGGAAGCTGTGCGAATGGCAAAGCAGAGCGTGAACCATTCGGATCGGCCATTGATGGAAGGCCTGTTTGAGGAGGCATATCTGTTCGACCAAACACTCCGCACCGATGGCGCCAAACGCAATATGCGCAAGTTTCTGGAAATCGGCGGGCAGACTCGCGAGGGCGAATTGCGCATGGGCGACCTGGCCGGCGAACTGGGGGAGGGCTAGGCGCACAATCCCCCATATATTGCATGAGAGGCAGCTATGGCGAAGAAAGAGGTCGTTGAAACGGTGTACGGAAAGTATTCCAAGTATGAGGTTGTGAAATCCTCGGGCATGCTGTCCACGACCTTTTCGGTCTATAAAAACGGTGCCTATCACCGCGGATCTTTCTCGTCCTTGGCGGCTGCGGTCAAAGCGGCTAAGGAAGAAACTTAGTTAGTGGCGTATTGGATTGACGCTGAATGACGTTGCGGTCGTGGTCTCTGCGGTTTGGTTTTGTGCTTCTGATACTGCTGACGGCCGTGCTCTCGCGGCCGTTCGATCCGGATTTGGGGCTGCCGCTGTTCTACCAGTTCCGTGGCGCCGTGGATGCACCAGAGCAAGCGATCATCGTAGGGCTGGACAAAACTGGAGTTGATTGGCTGGCTTTTAATGCCGACCGCCTTGACCAAAACGCCCCCGACCTTGCGCAATGCATGGGCCCGGAAAACTGGCCGCAATTGGCACGATCCAGCAATGTTGAGGAACTGCCCAGGGCATTTTTGGGCTGCCTGATCCAACTGATCTCCAACCGTGGTCCTGGTGCTATTGTTACAGATATCCATTTTTACGGCGCGACCGATCCTGAGAATGATCGCATTTTGGAACAAGCCATTGCAGCGGCAGGCAATGTCATCCTACTGGAGAAAGTCCAGGCGAACGTCCCGAACGGCAGCGCTCTGAGAGAGAAGCCGGCGGCTCGTTTCGCACAACATGCCCAGGCTGGGTTCTTTGTGGTCGAATGGCGATCTGGCGACACATATCGGTATGTTGAGCGCCAGCAGGATTTTCCGGCTTTGCCAAGCATCCCACGGCTAACCGCCCAAACGATGGGCGTCACGCCGCCGCCGATTGAAGGGTTAGGTCAGTCGTTCAAAAACCTTTGGCTTTATGGGCCGGCGGGCTCAGTGCGTACAGTGCCATTTATCGACTTTGTCACCGGCGACTTTGCTGAGAGCTTAGACGGGAAGGTGGTGTTCGTCGGCGCATCAAACCCAAAAGGAGTTGCCCGGCGTGACGATTTTGAGACCGCCTGGTCTTCATCCCGCGGGGGCGATATCCCCGGGGTTGAGCTAGGCGCCACAGCGTTTCTCAATATCATGAACGGCCAATCATTGGTCCGGCTGCCATTCGGGCTGGATGTTCTGGTGATAGTGTTAGCGGGGCTCGTGCAACTGGCCGTGGCTTTCTCTTTCAGTGGTTTTCGAGGGATCGTTGCCGTTGTCGCTTTGACGATTGGCTACGTCGCGCTGGCGACAGGATTATTTACGTTAAATGGCGTATGGCTGCCGTTAACCGCTGTTCTGTTCGTGTTTCTACCGGTTGGGATCCTGATCAGTATTATACGTGGATATTTGGATACGTCGGCGATGCTATACCGGTTCCTGCCGAAACGCATCGCATCAGCGCTGGTTCGCGAACATGCCCGTGAGCGAACAGAGGCGCTGGTAACTGACGCGACGGTCATGATCATCGATTTGGTCGGCTCTACCAGGCTCGCTGGCCAGTTGGGGGAGGGGGAATTTAATCGGCAGATGACGAAATTTTTCAACATTCTCAATGAGTCGGTAGAGGCTCATTCCGGCATGGTGTTGAAATATACTGGAGACGGTGCGTTGGCCCTGTTCGACACCTCGTCATCGAGAATGACCCATGCCGATCGCGCATTGGATGCTGCGGCATCTATTGGACAGCGGCTTAAAGTTGTATCGACTGGCGACACCCCATTGTCGGTGCGCATCGGTGTAAGTTCCGGGCGCGTCGCCGTCGGGGAGATCGGAGCTGACAGTCGCAGTTCTATAGATGTTCTCGGGAACCCCGCCAATATCGCAGCACGACTGGAGGAGCTGGGCCGAGAGGTCTCAGGGGCGAAATACGCCACTATCCTGGCTTCCGAATATACGATAGAGTTATCAGACAGATGGCAGCGTCGCTCGCTATCAATTGGAGCTAAAGAGATTAGAGGTCGCGACAATGCGTTGTTTGGTGACCGTCCGGTGAAGCCGCTCTGGCGGATCGTCTGGGTGGTCAGTTACGCTGCCTTGACAGCGTAACACCAAGGCAGCAGTTCGTCGATCCGATTAATCTTGTGATCGGCGATGCGGCTCAACACGTCTGTCAGCCAG
>CALKDI010000182.1 GCA_938084065.1 uncultured Alphaproteobacteria bacterium | reverse complement strand
TTTCGAAGAGCAAGGTTTACCGGTGCTGCGGATTTTGACCGACCGAGGATCAGAATATTGTGGACGGGCCGACAAGCATGATTTTTTGCTTTTCCTGGCGATCAACGACATTGACCACACCAAGACCAAGGTGAAATCTCCACAAACGAACGGCATCTGCGAGGGGAGTGTCATGAACTCTGTGTATCTAGCCCAGCCCATGCGGGTTTCAGATACGGTTAGGCATTGAAGCGCTCGTCAAACATGATAGCGAACTGGTTGCGGGCGGCATACCATTCTCGGACATTCCTGCCTCCCTTTTCGAAGTTGCGGATGGCCAGGTAGATCAGCTTGGTTGCCGCGTCTTCGGTCGGGAATGACCCGCGTGTCTTGATGGATTTGCGGATGACCCGGTTCAGGCTTTCGATGGCATTCGTGGTATAGATGATCTTTCGGATAGCCGGATCGAAGGCGAAGAACGGGATCACTTCCTGCCAGGCCCTGCGCCAAGCTGGGGCGATTGAGGCGTATTTCTCGGCCCACTTTTCCTCGAATGCATCTAGTTCGACGGCGGCTGCATCGGCCGTGGCAGCACCGTAAATCCGGCGCAGATCGACGGCCACACATTTGCGGTCCTTCCAGGCGCAGAAGTTCAAGGAATGACGCACCAGGTGCACGATGCACGTTTGCACAGCGGCATCGGGAAAGGCAGCCGTGATGGCTTCCGGGAAGCCTTTCAAGCCGTCCACGACGGCGATCAGGACGTCTTGAACGCCCCGGTTCTTCAACTCATTCATTACCGAGAGCCAGAATTTGGCGCCTTCATTGTCGGCGACCCAGAGGCCCAGCACCTCGCGCAGGCCGTCCCGCGAGACGCCGAGTGCCTCGTAAACAGCCTTATTTTTGACCATCCGGCTGTCCGCATCCCTTATCTTCACGCGAAGAGCATCAAAAATTACAATAGGATACATTCGGTCCAGCGCCCTGGACTGCCATTCACGGACCTCGTCCAGCACGGCGTCGGTCACGCGGCTGATCAAGTCGGGCGAAACCTGCAGGCCATAGACGTCTTCCAGATGGGTGCGGATGTCGCGCACGCTCAGCCCGGCGGCGTAGAGCCCCCTCTCGGCAGATTGCTTCGCAATCGCCTGCCGGGCAATGGATGATCCTGTCGTCCATGCCGTCGATCCAGGTCTGGCCTTTCTTAACCAGCACGGGCTCGAAACTGCCGTCCCGATCACGGGGCACGGCAATCGGAACCTCGCCGTCCTGGCCTTTTAGGTGATTGCTGGAGGTGCCGTTGCGCCGATTGGCTTGGCCTGGCGGCGCGTCCTTGCCGTCCTCATAGCCCAGGTGCGCGCTCAGTTCCGCCCCCAACATCCGCTCCATCAGTTTGATCTTGAGCTCTTTCATCAGCCCGGCATCGCCAAGCAGATCTTCAGGCCGCTCACAGCCCTTCAGAAGTTCGTCCAGCAGTTCTTTGGAAATTGTCATCGTCCTTGCTCCTTTTAGAAAGCATGGACTGGATCACAGATACACAGAAGATCGGACACTCTCGACGCTAGCGCTAGAATCGCACCCGATAACCTGCGAACTTTTAGAGCGCTTCGATACCGCGTTCGCGTAGGAAGTAGGTCACGCTGTCGAACAAGGCCTCATACGAAGCGTTAATGATATTGCCGCTTACGCCGACGGTTGTCCAACGGTCGTCTTCAGTATCCGCACTCTCGATCAGCACCCTGGTCACGGCTGCTGTACCGTCAGTTGGCGTCAGGATACGTACCTTGAAGTCCACCAACCGCATGCCGTGCAACGGTTTGTAGTGAGGCAGCAAGGCCTTGCGTAACGCAGCGTCCAAGGCATTCACCGGACCGTTGCCTTCCGCGACCGTCATGACCTGAGCACCGCCAACAGTCACCTTGACCGTCGCCTCTGACATCGTAACCAACTCGCCCATCGCATTGACCCGACGCTCGTCGATGACGCGGAAGCTCTCAAGCTGGAAATACTCCGGCACAGTTCCCACCAACCGACGGGCCAGCAAAGCAAATGACGCAGCCGCACCGTCGTAGGCATAGCCTTGGAATTCTCGGTCCTTGACCTCATCAACCAACCGCATCACCCGTGGATCGTCATTCGCGATCTCAATACCCATGTCACGGAAATTCGACAGGATATTGGCCCGCCCGGATTGATCCGACACAACAATCTGACGCCGATTGCCCACCAGAGCGGGGTCGATGTGCTCGTAGAGGCTGGGGTCTTTTTCAACTGCGGAGACATGAAGGCCGGCTTTGTGCGCAAATGCGCTGGCGCCAACATAAGGCGCATGCCGGTTTGGCGCACGATTCAGGCGCTCCTCCAACATCAAACTTAGCTCACGCAATTTTGGCAAATTCTCCAGCGCTACGCCGGTCTCAAAGCCTTTTTTCAACATCAACGTCGGCAACAATGACACCAGATTGGCATTGCCGCAGCGTTCTCCTAGCCCGTTGATTGTGCCCTGCACTTGCCGGCAGCCCGCCTCAATGGCAGCGAGCGAATTGGCGACTGCATTCTCTGTATCGTTATGCGTATGGATACCCAGACGATCGCCGGGAATATGCCTGACTATGGTGGAGACAATGTTGTGGATCTCGTCGGGCAACGCCCCGCCATTCGTGTCACATAACACCACCCATCGCGCACCGGCCTCATACGCCGCTTCAAGCGCCTTTAACGCATAGGCAGGATTGGCCTTATACCCGTCGAAGAAATGCTCCGCATCAAAAAGAGCCTCCTTACCGCGCCTGACAATTTCACCGATGGAATCGCTGATCATCGCCAGGTTTTCAGACAATTCCACGCCCAGCGCTGTTTCAGCGTGGCGGTCGTGGGTTTTGCCCACCAGGCAGATCGTATCCACTTGGCTGCGCAGGGTAACGGCCAAGCCTGGATCATTGCTGGCCGAGCGGCCGCCACGCCGGGTCATGCCAAATGCTGTTAGTTTTGCGTTTGATAGCGTTGGAGGCTTGGCAAAGAACGTGTCGTCCGTTGGGTTTGCACCGGGCCATCCACCCTCGACATAGTCGATACCCAGTTGATCGAGCGCCCGCGCAATTGCGATCTTGTCGCTCACGCCGAAATCGACGCCCTGAGTCTGGTTACCATCTCGCAGCGTCGTATCAAAGATGTAGAGCCGGTCGGTCATTGGGTTCTCAATCTGGTCATAGCCTCAATATCCACCCTGAAATGACGGACATTGATAAGCAGCACCATTGCACTAACGGCCAATCAATCTATTTAACGCGCGCTCTCTACCGATCAGAGGCAGCAGCGCCGCCATCTCCGGGCCATGTTCACGCGCTGTAAGAGCCAACCGCAACGGGCGGAACAGGGCCTTCCCTTTACGCCCTGTAGCCTCCCGAACAGCAGTGGTCCAGGCCTTCCACGTCGAGCCGTCCCAAGGCTCTGGTGGCAGGGCTGCCGCAGCAGCGGCTATGTAGTCCGGCTCTTCGACAATTGGCGTTAGATCTTGCGTCCAAAGCGTCTGCCATTCGGCAAAATCGTCGAATTTTTCGAGGTTGCCAGACACGGCCTGCCATTCCGCTTCTGTCGCCCCAGATGGCAGGCGAGCTTGGACATCGGCAAAGGTCAGCCCCGCCAGTATACTGTGGTTCAATCGCCACAAATCCGCGGGGTCAAACTTCGGAGTCGCCCGGCCAAAGCGAGAGAGATCGAAGGTCTCTATCAGGTCTTGAAGCCCAGCAACCGGCTCAACCGGATCCGGCGTCCCCAAACGAGCTAACAAGGCGTTGATCGCCATCGGCTCAACGCCCTCGGCCCGCATGTCTCGTAGCGACAGCGAGCCTTCGCGTTTCGATAAGCCCTCGCCTGCTGCACCGGTCATCAGTGATAGATGGGCAAACACAATCTTCGTGGGATCACCACCTAGTGCCTGGATTAATTGCACCTGAACCGCCGTATTGGAGACATGGTCCTCGCCTCGCAGGATGTGCGTAACCCCCTCATCCACGTCATCGATACAAGACGAAAACGTATAGAGCGGACGGCCGTCCTCTCGAATCAAAACCGGGTCGGTAAGATTGGAGGCCTCAAAATGAACTGGGCCTCTTACCGCGTCTTCCCAAGCGATATCGCCGTCTTCCAGCAGAAAACGCCAATGGGGCCGGCGCCCGTCCGCCTCGTAGGCCGCTTTCTGATCTGCGGTAAGATTGAGCGACGCGCGGTCATACTGCGGAGGTAAGCCTCGGTTCAATTGACTCTTACGCTTGAGGCCCAGCTCTTCCGGCGTTTCGTAACAGGCGTAAAGACGGCCCTGGGACTTAAGACGTTCAAATTCTGCGTCGTACCGATGCGAGCGTTCAACCTGACGAAACGTACGGTCCCAGGAGAGGCCGAGCCATGCCATGTCCTCACGAATGCAATCTGCAAATTCATCAGTGGAGCGCTCTGTATCGGTATCGTCCAGGCGCAGGATAAATGTACCGCCAGCTTTCCGCGCTAGCAGCCAATTCAGCAATGCGACGCGAGCATTGCCGACATGCAGGTAACCGGTCGGACTGGGGGCAAATCGGCAAACAAGGGTCATGATTTTCTATGAGGCCACGTAACGTCGGAATGAATTGGTGATCGGATATCGGCGGTCCTTGCCGAAAGCACGAGCTGAAATCTTTACGCCAGGTGGCGCCTGACGCCGCTTATATTCCGCAATATCCACGAGCCGCCAAATACGCTTGACCGTATCGATGTCATGCCCTCGGGCCACAACCTCCTCCACCCGCATTTCGTCTTCAACGAAGCAGTACAGAATATCGTCAAGTTTGTCGTAGGGCGGCAGTGAATCTTCGTCCTTCTGATCCGGGCGCAGCTCCGCAGTTGGCGGTTTGTTGATAATATTCCAGGGGATCACCACCCCGTCGGCTCCGAGGCCACTGGCCGGCTTATTCTCGTTGCGCCACTTGCTGATCGCAAAAACCGTGGTCTTGTACATATCCTTGAGCACATTGTAGCCACCGCACATATCGCCATAGAGCGTGGCATAACCAACCGACATTTCCGACTTATTCCCGGTCGAAAGCACCATATGACCAAACTTGTTGGAAAGTGCCATCAACGTCAAACCACGGCTGCGCGCCTGAATGTTTTCCTCTGTCGTATCGGCGTTCTTGCCCGTAAAGGCATGAGCCAGCATTTGATCAAACGCCTGCATAGCCGGACCGATTGAGATCGTGTCGTACGGCATCTTCATTGCATCAACGACGCCTTGTGCATCGTCCAGAGATTCCTGGCTGGTGTACGGCGACGGCATCATCACACAATGAACCCGCTCTGCCCCCAGAGCATCAACTGCGATAGCAGCAGAAATCGCAGAATCGATACCACCGGACAAGCCAATTAACACGCCAGGAAAACCGTTCTTGTTGACGTAATCACGGAGCGCCACCATCGCCGCTTGGTAGATTTGCTCAGATCGATCTGGTGGAGGTGCGACTAGCCCAGGCGCACAGACCCAACCCCCATCTGCGCCACGAGTCCACTGAGTCACGACCAGCGACTCAGTCCAGCTTTCCATTTGCAAGGCCAACGTGCGGTCAGCATTCACGACAAATGAGGCGCCATCGAATGCCAGCTCGTCCTGTCCACCAACCTGATTGACATAAACAAGCGGCAGCCCGCTCTCCGTCACGCGGCCGACAACGTGGTTCAGGCGGACGTCGGGCTTATCGACCTCAAACGGCGAACCGTTGGGGACCAGTAACAATTCCGCACCGGTCTCCTCCAAACACTCCACCACGCCAGGCGACCAAATATCCTCGCAGATCGGAACGCCAATGCGCACGTCGCGAAAATTGATCGGCCCGGGCATTGGGCCGGTGGCGAACACACGCTTTTCATCGAAAACGCTGTAGTTCGGCAGATCCACCTTATAACGAGCCGCTTGGATCGCTCCTTGATCCAACAACAATACGGCGTTGTAGAGTTTCCCGTCATCAACCCATGGCGTCGTCACCAGCATAGCCGGGCCACCATCAGCGGTTTCCGCGGCAAGCGCTCCAGCGGCATCCCGGCATGCATCCTGGAACGCAGGCTTAAGCACAAGATCTTCCGGCGGATAACCAGCCAGAACCAGCTCGCCAAATAACACAAGGTCAGCGCCTTGCTTGGCTGCTTCCGCCCGTGCAGCGCGTACCTTATCGGCATTGCCCTGGACATCGCCAACGATCGGATTGATCTGAGCAAACGCTATACGCAATTGATCGGGCATAGTTTGTTAATCCGCCGCTCGGCTTGATACGGCGAGGGCGGCACGCTGGCGCAACAGAAACTCGCGGCCAACTTTTACGCTTGGTTTTCCGTCGTACTCAATAATGTCTGCGGTGGCATAAGTTTCAACCCACCTATCTGGCAGGAAAGAACCGGTTCCGACCAGATCGACCGGCGTATCCGCAGCACCAAAAGCCCTGCATTTCTCGACACTAAAGCCAGATGACCCGACAATTTTTGCATCCGGAAAACCAGCTTCATCCAGTTTCTCGCGCAAATGCCAAACCGCGGCTGCGGACACTCCCGTGCCGTTCAAATACCGCAACTCCGCTTCCGTTCTGAACTGCCGGATCGCGTTGGGCGCATTGCGGTCTAAAACAGCATATGACGATTGCGTATCCAGGCCCTCTACATACCGTCCGCCGTGCGTATCCAGCCGGAATGCAAGGCGCCCTGCCTTCGCCAGCTCCGGAAACTCCCGTGCTACCGCCAGTGAGTCCGTCACTTCTTGACCAAAATAATCAACCAACACGGTCAAATTCTCATCTGGGTGCGTCTCGTGGAACATTTGCGCCGCACGCAGTGTAGAACCAGCATAGCCGATTAAAGCGTGAGGCATGGTCCCCAAGCCAGCCGGCTGATCGAAATAATGGGCCGTAGCGTCGGTTGCATTTCCAACAAAGCCCGTTGCTCCGACATCCCGTTTTGCTGCTGCAGACCCGACACTGGCTGCATACGCCATCAAGTCGGCCATGTCTGTGCCGGCGCAATGGCGTGCATCCATGGCCAGGAATGAGACTTTGGGCAGCGCCTTGCACATTTCGTAGGCGTTGTACGCTGCAACACAAGCTGCACCGAGCTTTTGAAGGTATAGCGTTTCCAGGTCCACCAAATGGAACAAAGAACCCGTAAGATACATCAAAGGCTCGCCAGCCCCGACCCACTCGCCCTCATTGTGGGTTAGTTCAATATCAAAGCTAACCCCACGACTGTCAGCGATAGCGTGCAGCCATTCCGTCGTTACCCTAGGGCAACAGACAACAGGACGGCGCATGAACACCGCGTAGGTTACCTGCACATCTCCAAACCTACCGACAGCCGCCTTGCTCTTGCGGAAATAGGCATCGGTATAGCGCGGAACGTCGTCAACTTTCGGGCGAACGGCGGCGCCGCTCGCAGTCTTATGATCGCTCACAGATAGCCCTCGCCAGAGGTTAGCCTCGCGCCGCCATAGGCACGCTGCCGTAGCGGCGCTCTTCCTTCAACTGTTCAGCCAGCAGGAATGCCAATTCCAGTGACTGAGACGCGTTGAGGCGCGGATCGCAATGGGTATGGTAGCGGTCTCCAAGCGTTGCTTCGCTTATCGCCTGAGCACCACCAAGACATTCGGTAACATTTTCGCCTGTCATCTCAATATGAACACCGCCGGGGTGTGTCCCCTCAGCACGATGCACCGCAAAGAAGCCGCGAACTTCCGCCAGAACACGATCAAACGGGCGGGTTTTGAAACCGCCTGCCGAAATCGTATTGCCATGCATCGGGTCACAAGACCAGACCACTTTGCGGCCTTCTTTCTCCACCGCGCGGATCAGAGCTGGCAGATGCTCCTCCACGTTGTCGGAGCCCATACGGGCAATCAAGGTGAGACGGCCAGCTTCATTTGCCGGGTTCAGCGCATCGATCAGGCGCAGCAGGTCATCAGCCTCGAGGGACGGTCCGCATTTCAATCCAAGCGGATTTTTGACACCGCGCAGGAATTCCACATGCGCGCCATCAGCTTGGCGTGTGCGGTCGCCGATCCACAGCATATGGGCAGAGCAATCATACCAATCGCCGGACGTACTATCGACGCGGGTCAACGGCTCTTCATACGGCAGCAGCAACGCCTCATGGCTCGTGTAGAACGAGGTTTCGCGGATTTGCGGCGTGGTTGCGCTGGTCAGGCCACAGGCAGCCATGAAGTCGAGCGTTTCTGACAGCCGGTCGGCCAACTCTTGATAACGAGCCGATTGTGGGCTCTGGCTGACAAAATCCAAGTTCCACTGATGGACCTGATGCAGGTCGGCATAGCCACCCTGGGCGAAGGCGCGCAGCAGATTAAGCGTTGCAGACGCCTGATTGTAGCTTTGCACCATCCGCTGCGGGTCTGGTGTGCGCGACGCCTCGTCAAACGGCATCTGGTTAATGATGTCACCGCGATAGCTAGGCAGTGTTACATCGCCTTGCGTCTCAGTATCAGACGAGCGCGGCTTGGCGTACTGGCCGGCCATGCGCCCGACCTTCACCACCGGCATTGCCGCGCCATAGGTCAATACGACGGCCATTTGCAGCAGTACGCGGAAGCTATCGCGGATCTTGTCGGCACCGAACTCCGCAAAGCTTTCAGCGCAATCGCCGCCCTGCAACAGAAAGGCATTGCCCTCCGCCACATCGGCCAAAGCCGCTTTCAGATTGCGCGCCTCGCCAGCAAACACCAGCGGCGGCATCCCTTTCAGGGTCGCTTCGGCTGCAGTCAACGCACCTGCATCCGGATAGTCCGGCACCTGCCGAATCGGCTTCGTGCGCCAGCTCGCAGGGCTCCAGGACGTAGACATCGGGTTATTCTCTCAAGTGATCGATAATGCCAAGGCGACCTCTATAAGACTCTCACGCCAGCTTGGCCAGTGCTGATACCGACACAGGGCGGTTTGCCTGTCTCAATTGCCGCCTTCGACCGCCACGTCCGTACCGTATTGCGGTGCGAGACTAAGATTGGCTTCATCAAAAGCAATTGATTTGATCACCGCATAGACAGGCAGGTCAGGTGCCAATGCCAACATGCTGACAGAGCGGCGAGTGAGGCGGGCGGTAAGTTGCGCCCCACCTGCATCCAGCCGCACGTCGACCACGGGCCCGTGCGGCTCGCCAATCTCACGTATTGTTGCCGTCAACACGTTCAAGGCGCTGAGTCCATGCGGCGGCTCGGTCGCCAGCATAACATCACGGGCACGCACTCTTACCCGCACAGGCGTTCCCAGCGGTCGGTGCAATCTTGGCACGGTCAGCATGCCACCTGCCGCTGTAAGCGTCGTCAGCCCAAAAATATCATCATGGCTCTGGATCACCGCCTTCAGGACCGCGCCAGCCTCAGCCTCATCGGCGCCGGGAACCAAATCAGGGCGGCTGAGCACGTCACTAGGGCGACCAACAGCTGTGACTGTTCCATTAGCCATGGTGACGACCGTTGTCGCCAGCCGCGCCACTTCCGCCACCGAATGGCTGACATAAACAATCGGCAACCCGATCTTGTCACGCAGTCGTTCGATATAGGGCAGGATCTCGGCCTTGCGCGCCTCGTCTAACGCGGCCAGCGGCTCGTCCATCAGCAGCAGGCGGGGGGAGGCGAGCAAGGCCCGGCCAATCGCCACCCGCTGTTTCTCGCCACCGCTGAGGCGGGCTGGGCTTCGGTCCAGCAGGGGTGCGATCCCCAGCAGGTCAACTACGTCGTCGAGGCCCGTGTAACGCTCTGCCGCCGATCTAAACCAGCGGCCATAAAGCAGGTTACGACGCACTGTCAGATGCGGAAACAGCCTCCCCTCCTGAAACACATAACCAACCCGGCGGCGGTGAGCGGGCACATAGACCCGCTTTTCAGTATCGACCAGTGGCTCTCCATCGATGGTGATACAGCCGTGATCTGGACGGGTCAGCCCGGCGATCATCGATACTAGCGAAGACTTACCGGCGCCAGAGCGCCCGAACAGCGCCGTCAGCCGCCCGGCACTCTCAAACTTGGCCTCCAACCGGAAATCGCCTTGGCGGTGGCGGATGTCGACAGAGAGACTCATGCGCTGTGCCTCATGTGCTTTGGCCAATGCCACGGGCAATGCGACGAGACAGAGTATTGGACAGCAACAAGGCTCCCAATGACAGCACCACAGCGATCAACGTTAGCCGCAGTGCTTGCGCGTCGCCGCCTGGCACCTGAGTGAAGGTATAGATCGCGCTCGACAGAGTCTGGGTCTCGCCCGGAATGTTAGCGACGAACGTGATGGTTGCACCGAACTCACCCATGGCGCGGGCGAACGAGAGGATCATGCCAGCGACGATGCCAGGCGCGATCAGCGGCAATGTCACAGTAGCGAACACCCATAGAGGCGGCGCGCCTAACGTGCCTGCCGCTTCCTCCAACCGCCGGTCCACCGCCTCAAGCGACAGGCGGATGGCACGAACCATCAGCGGGAAGCCCATAATCGCACAGGCGAGTGCAGCGCCGGTCCAACGGAAGGCCAGAACAATGCCAAACTGCTCCGCCAGAAAGGCGCCGACCATGCCGTTCCGCCCGAACACCAGCAGCAGCACATAGCCGGTGACAACCGGCGGCAGGATCAACGGCAGGTGCACTACACCGTCCAGCAACGCGCGCCCCCAGAACTGGCCGCGCGCCAGTGCATAGGCGGCTGCCACGCCGAACGGCAAGCTAGCGCAGGTGGCCCAAAGAGCGACCTTGAGCGAGAGCAAAACCGCAGCCTGCTCCTCAGCGGAAAGGGTGAACCAGTCAAACATCGGCTCTGGTTCTAGCGCAATCGGGTGAAACCCTGGGCGAGAAAATGCTTTGCACCCTCGTCAGAAGCGACAAATGTCAAAAAAGCAGCAGCCGTCTGGCTACGAATAGGGTGAATTAAGGCTGCCGGATAGACGATCGGATCATGGCTGGCTACCGGGAATGTCGCGACAGCGCGCACGGCAGGCTCCGCGTTGACATCCGTGGCATAGACAATACCGAGCGGAGCCTCGCCCCTTGCCACCAGAGCGAGCGAGCCACGCACATGCTGTGTTTCCGCCAGATGCGGTCGAGCTTGATCCCACAAACCTAGCGCCATCAGTGCCTGTTTGGCATAAAGTCCGGCCGGAACCCCCATTGTATTGGCCACGGCTAAGCGGCCACCTTGAAGGGCAGCGGCCAAATCCATGTCGGCGGTCAGGTTGATGGTTACGGAGCTTTGGCCGCGCGCGACCAACACAAGCCTGTTGCCGAACAGCATTTGGCGAGACCCCAGATCTATCAGGCCCTTTCCAGCGAGATAATCCATCCACTGCGCATTGGCGGAAAGAAATACGTCCGCCGGTGCGCCGTGCTCAATCTGGCGTGCCAGCGCCGAACTGGCGGCGTAGGCAATACGGGTGCGGTTGCCGGTTTTCTGCTCCCAGGTCGCAGCGGCCCTGTCCAGCGCGGTCTTCAAGCTGGCGGCGGCAAAAACTGTGACTGTCTCGGCGGCTGTGACCATGCCGGGCACAAAGGCTGACAGGAAGGTTGCCACAACCGCAATCGCCAGGAAACCACTGCGGCTGTCGCCCGGTTTGCGTCGGCGTGAGGAAAGGGTAAGCATAAAGGCATCCACACTGGCAGGAGGAAACAGCCATGATCGTCAACCACCGCACCTACACCATCACCCCCCGCAAGATGAAGCCTTATCTGGCGCTGGTCGAAAGCCTGGCCGTGCCGATCATGCTGAAGCATGGCTTCGAACTGCTGGGCTACTATACCGCCATGCACGGGCAGCTAAACCAGGTCATCCACATCTGGAAGTATGACAGCATGGGCGATCTGGAAGCCAAGCGCGCCTCCCGCGATGCCGATCCGGCTTGGGCCAACTATCTCTCCCAGACAGAGGGCATGGTTCAACACCAGGAAGACCGGATCATGGCACCAGCCTCGTTCTCCCCCGGCGCCAACTAAGCGCGATGCGCCCTCATATTTGAGGCCAAAGCACGCGCCTCCGAAATCAGCTTGGACTATCCCACGAAGGATTTTCCATGCTGGTTACGGCGAGCTAGCAATTTTCGTGCGCATTCGTCGAATTCAGGATACATCGTCATAATTTTGAATTTATTCAGAAAATATTCCGTAATATTTCGCCATCGTTGCATAAATTGAGAAAAACTTCCACATTGAGGCGGTCGAATTTGATGATCAAATCCCAAGGACCGAGTCATGAACCGTTGGATAAGCGCCGTCGGCGCTACCGCACTTGCCCTCACCACTCTAGTTCGCCCAGCTGCGGCTGAGACGCTAGAAATCGGCTACATGCCGATCCTGCCCGTGGCCCAGGCTTTTGTTGCCATCGAAGAAGGCTGGCTCAAAGACGCAGGCATTGAGGCAAAGCTAATCCAGTTCCAGAACGGTCCGGCCATGGTGCAGGCGCTTTTGGCGGGTCAACTCGACGTAGCCCATTTCGGTATCGGCCCCGCTATGGTGGCGCGCGGCAAGGGCGTGGACCTGAAGGTCGTCGCGTCGAGCACGGTTGAGCAGATTAGCGTAATTGCTCTGCCCAAGCTTGCTGCTATTTTTGACGAAGGCCCAGCAGAGACAGCATTCGCCCGGTTTGAACAAAAATATGACCGCAAGCCGGTGATCTCCACCTTCCCACTCGGCTCCGTGCCAGAGATTGTGCTGCACTATTGGGTAGAGCGTCAACTCGGCATCTCCCGCGATTCTATGAGAGTGGTTTACCAGGGCGCCGCCCAAGTGCAGCAGGCCTTGTTGACCGGAGCCGTCGACGGCGCGGCAATTCTAGAACCCGTCGTGACACTTACGCTCAGCAAGGTTGAAGGCGCAAAGGTCGTCGAGAAAGGCTCAGCCCTATTCCCAGGCCAGCCAGGTGCAGTGCTGGCGGTGCGGGAGGCCCTGATCGAGCGTGCGCCAGAGCTGGTTAAGGCGCTAGTCCACGCGCACATTCGCGCCACCAAAATCCTGCGCAACGATCCAGAGGCTGCGGCTCCAGCAGTTGGCAAATATGTCGGCGGCGGGCGCATGCCTAAGGCCATAGTGCTGAAAGCCTTGCAGAACAGCCAGGCGGCGTTTGTCGACGACCCAGATTATATTATCCCCGGCACGCGCAGGATGCACGACTATCAGGAAGACGTCGGCACGCTGAAAGCCAAGGTCGACCTAGATGCACTATTCGACACGTCCTTCTACAAAGCCCTACAAGCTGAAACGAAGTAGCTATGGGCAGCGCTGTCGAGCCAGCAAAAACGTCTGTCGCAGCCGCAACCACACCCTCGGCAGCCGATAAATCCGGTTGGGGTCTCTCGCGGCAGACCCTGCTGGGCCTCGGCGGCCTGCTTGTGTTCGTTGCGCTGTGGAAGGCCTCGCATTTCTTCGCCTGGACGGGTGCTGGCACGATGCCAGATCCATTCCTGCTGCCAGAAACGCTGTGGGATGAGTGGTCAACCGGACGCCTACTACCTGCTGTTGGCTCCAGCCTGATCCACTATGTCTGGGGCTTGGGGCTGGGTGCGGCTCTTGGCATGGCCATCGGCTTTGCCGCGGCCACCAACACTGTGTTCGAGGCTAGCCACGCCTATCTGGCCCGCATCCTACGCCCAATCCCGCCACTGGCCTGGGTGGTGTTCGCCATCGCCTGGTTCCAGGTGAGCCATGCCGGCGCGGCGTTCGTCATTGCTATCGGCGTGTTCTGGGTCAACTATTTCGCCACCTATGCCGCCATCCGCGGCGTCGATCCACGCTATTACGAGCTGGCCCGAGCCTTCGGACAGGGCGGTTGGTGGCGGCAGAGCCTGACTGTCACCCTGCCCGCCGCTGCACCCGGCATGATGTCCGGCTTTCGCACCGGCGTCGGCCAGGCCTGGATGGCGCTGATCGCGGCAGAACTCCTTGGCGTACCCGGCATGGGGCAGGAGATGAACTCCGCCGCTGGCGTGGGTGCCTACGAGGCCGTGGTGATCTATATGTTTGCGATTTCTGGGGTCTATGCCCTCTGTGATTTTTTCTTTGTCCGCTTCGAGAATTGGGTGCTGCAATGGCGTCCCTGAGCCAACCTGTCGTCGAAGTCGACCGCGTCACGCTTCGCCACCCGAACGCGCCCACCCCTGTGTTGCGCAACATGTCGATGACCGTCGAAGACGGCGAGTTCGTCTGTGTCGTCGGCGGGTCCGGCGTCGGCAAATCCACGTTACTGCGGGCTGTCGCCGGTCTGCTGGAGCCTGAGGGCGGCGAGGTCAGGGTCAACACCCCGC